>NZ_CP021358.1:916796-1222395 GCF_002157205.1 Kushneria marisflavi
ATGATTTTCGAAAAATCCTCCACCCGGACCCGTGTCTCCTTTGAAACCGGCATGACTCAGTTTGGCGGTCATGCGCTGTTTTTGTCGCCGCGTGACAGCCAGCTTGGTCGCGGTGAACCGGTCGGTGATACTGCTCGCGTCCTTTCCGAAATGGTCGATGCAGTCATGATTCGTACCTTTTCACACGAAAGCATCGAATCATTTGCCGATGCCAGCTCGATTCCGGTCATCAACGCGCTTTCCGATGACTATCATCCCTGCCAGCTGCTGGCCGACATGCAGACCTGGATCGAATGTCGCGGGCCGGTCAAGGGCAAGACGGCCGTGTGGGTGGGCGATGGCAATAACATGTGTCACTCCTGGATCAATGCTGCTCGACAGTTTGATTTCCATCTGCGCATTGCCTGCCCGGAAGGCTTCGAACCCGATCAGGACATTCTTGAAGCGGCCGGTTCACGCGTCGAAATCTATCGTGATCCGCAAGCGGCAGTAAAAGGCGCCCACCTGATCACCACCGATGTCTGGGCTTCCATGGGTCAGGAAGAAGAACAGGCTGCGCGCATGAAGGCTTTCAGCGGCTTTCAGGTTAACGAAGCCATGCTGGACGCCGCCGATGACGACGTCATGTTCCTCCACTGCCTGCCCGCCCACCGCGGTGAAGAGGTCAGCGAGACCCTGCTGGATGACCCGCGCGCCTTCGTCTGGCAGGAAGCGGGTAATCGACTCCATGCTCAAAAGGCGCTATTGGAGTTTCTGATGGTCGGCCGCGTCGACGGATGACCTCATGCGACGTCATCGCCCGGGCGATGACGTCGATGCTGTTCTGAATATCTTCTACTCATTCCGCCTGGCTCTGCCCACCCTCCGCGTCTTGCCCATCGAACGCCTCATCTTCGGTGAGCTGTTCATCGCTCGCCGACAGCGCCATGTTCTCCCATAGCCTGCGGACACTTTCCCGATCAGTGTTCATTCGCCGTCGCAGCTGTTCGTAGTCCGTCAGCAATGAGATGAGGTCCTGATTGGTACGGATGTTGGCGATCTCCTGCGGTGCCGGCAGGGGCTGGGTCAGATAACGGGGCATGGGCGGCGGTGGCACCATCACCGGTACTGTCTGAGGCGGCGAGCTGGCGCAGCCATTGATGTACCCCGTCAGGCACAGCGTGATCAGCCCATTTCTTTGATGTCTGGTCATCATTGATTATCCTTTCCAGCTGTTGTCGTTTGCCGGCCAGTGCCTGCTGATTGGCCTCGAGTTGCTGTTCGCGACGGGCCCCCACCTCGGCCAGATGCTCGGCATGGGCCTGCCAGGCACGCGCTACCAGCTGCTGGCGCTGCGCAAGCTCATGAGCACTTCGAGCATCCTCCTGAGCACTGGAAAGCGCCTGCCGCCACTGATCCAGCCGATAGGTAAAGCCCCAAAGACCACCAAGCAAAAGCACAATGGCTACCAGTGCGATCAGCACCCGGGCGGGAATTCTGCCGAAGAACCCCCAGAGTACGTTCCACATGGACACCTCCTGTTTGAGTATGGGGTGTAGCGTTTATTGCTCAGGATAATAATTATCCCTTGTGGATAATTATTGCGCTGAAAAACGAGGCGGGCAAGCTAAAACTGTATATGAATACAGTTTATTTTTGACGAAATCGCTTTTTTATAATGGAAGGACAGGATGACCACAGGCGATGAGCTGGTCGTGGCGCTCGAAGAGCTGCCTGATAATGCCGACGTCGGCACGCTGTTTCATTTGCGCCTTGAGCGCGAAACGGGCGTACAGGTGAGCTGTGCACTGCTGGTAAGAGAGGTCGGTCCTACGGAAGCCCTGTGCGAGATTCTTGCTGTCGAGTCACCTGAGGACACCACCACCACGAGATGATCCGTGTCTGATGCCAGTTCTCACGCCGAACTAAAGCGGTGGCAAACGGTGCCGATAAGAGAGCCATACGGGCAGCCGGTGCTGCCTGACAAGGCTACGAGCAGGAGCGACCTATGCTGGCGACCGGAACAAAAGCATGGATTCCCATCGAATTAATGCCGCCGGATCTTCATCCCGGCGATGAGTGCCACATGATGTCGAGTGTCGTGGCAGAAAACAGGGGCAGCGGCAACGATGTCCACTATTACTACCGGGTCAGAATTACCGGTCTTGTGCCCGAGGCGGCAGAGTGCGTGATTATTGAGACACTCTCCCCCGAGGCTGCCGAAGCCATCGTTGGCTGAGGCGCCATCCGCTGCTTGAGCAGCGGTAATCCACTCGACGCAGGAGAAGGCTTATGGATGTGAGCGTAAATGGCATGGTGAATGCTTCAATGGCGCTGCAGCAGCATCAGCTCACCAGCGAGATACAGACCAGCGTTTTGAAAAAATCACTGGATGGCCAGGCCGATCAGATGGCACAGCTCATGTCGTCCGTCGATACGATGCCAAAGCTTGCTACGGAAGGTCTGGTAGGCACGCGCATCAACACTACTGCCTGACTGCAATGGGCGTAGGCACTCTAATGCAAAGGCATCACCTTCACGGGTGGTGCCTTTGATCGTCTGTACGCAGGCAACATGCTCTCTATCCGACCGGCCGCCTGCTGCGTTAACTCCATTTGACCATCCAACAGACAGTCCATGCGGACTCGGGACGGTTTATGCAGGCCATGAACCATCATGATTCGCAGGATAAAAGCAGACACAAAAAAGCCGCTTCAGAAGTACTGAAGCGGCTTTTTCGATGATGTTTTTGGTGGAGCCTAGCGGGATCGAACCGCTGACCTCAACACTGCCAGTGTTGCGCTCTCCCAGCTGAGCTAAGGCCCCGAACCGGTGCGTAATTTACGACACAGGAATGTCTGCGTCAACACTTTTCCACGATGAGAGATTGCAACAAGACGTACGCTCCCCCATCAGCCCTCACAAACCACGTCAAATCACCTCACTGGAACAGCCGCTGACAGGGATACCACGGTCTTTTCGGGGATATCTGTTAAAATGAGGGCATTATGACTTGCGGAGACCATCATGAACGATGAGGTGATCACGGCGTTCGATCCACGCCAGTTTCTCAAAACGGTCACCGAGTCACCGGGCGTCTATCGCATGCTCGATGAACACGAGAATGTTCTCTACGTCGGCAAGGCCAAACGTCTCAAGGCGCGTCTTTCGAGCTATTTCCGCAATACCGGGCTCAACGCCAAGACACAGGCACTGGTCAGCCGCATCCGGGACATTCAGGTGACCGTGACCCGCAGCGAAACCGAAGCGCTTTTGCTTGAGCAGACCCTGATCAAACAGCAGCGCCCGCCCTATAACATCCTGCTGCGTGACGACAAGTCCTATCCCTATATCTTTGCCAGCGACCGTCATCCCTACCCCGCACTGGAACTCCGACGTGTGCGTCAAAAGCGCGGCGACGGTCGCTATTTCGGTCCGTTCACCAGCTCGGGCGCCGTGCGGGAAAGCCTGTCCTTGATGCAAAAAATCTTTCGCATTCGCAATTGCGAGGACTCGGTCTTTGCTCATCGAAGCCGACCCTGTCTGCAGTATCAGATTGATCGCTGTACGGCACCGTGCGTGGGCTACATCAGCCAGGAAGACTATCAGCGCGATCTCGACCACGCGTTGATGTGCATGGAAGGCAAGAGCGATCAGGTCACTCAAAAGCTCTATACCGACATGGAAGCAGCAGCAAAGGAACTCCAGTTCGAACAGGCGGCCTTTCTGCGTGACCAGGTCCAACAGCTGCGTCGTCTACAAAGCCAGCAGTCGGTGGATACGGCCGGCGGCGATGCCGATGTCTTCGCACTCGCCGAGCGCCCCGGCGGACTGTGTGTCAGTGTGCTAATCATTCGTCAGGGGCGCGTGCTCGGCTCGCGTCATCATATGCCCGACAACGGTCTGGACCTGAGTCTGGAAGCGCTACTTGGCAGCTTTGTCAGTCAGTACTATCTGGGCCAGAGCAACGAGATGCCCACCGAGGTGCTGACCTCGCATGCTCTTGAGGATCAGGACATTCTGCAGGACGCTCTTTCCGAACATGCCGAGCGCCGGATACGCATTGCCCATCAGGTGCGCGGCCATCGTGCCCAGTGGCTGGAGCTGGCACAGACCAACGCCGATCAGCACTTGGCCACAAAGCTTGCCAGCCGCCAGCAGCTCAACGCACGCTTCAAGGCACTGGCCGAGGCCCTTGATCTGGAAGAGACGCCTCATCGACTGGAGTGCTTTGACATCAGTCACAGCAGCGGCGAAGCCACGGTGGCCTCCTGCGTGGTATTTGACCAGAGTGGCCCCATCAAGTCCGACTACCGCCGCTTCAACATTGAAGGGGTGGCTGCCGGCGATGACTACGCCGCCATGCGTCAGGCCCTCACACGGCGCTACAAGCGCATCCAGAACGGTGACGTGGCACGCCCCGACATCCTGATCGTGGATGGCGGCAAGGGTCAGCTCAACATGGCGCGTGAAGTGTTCGAGGAACAGGGCGTCTTTGACATCGTGTTGCTGGGCGTGGCCAAGGGTACCACTCGAAAGCCGGGGCTCGAGACGCTTTTTATCGACACCGTCGAGCGCAGCCTGTCGCTGGAAAGTTCCTCCGGCGCACTGCATCTGATCCAGCATATCCGCGATGAAGCGCACCGCTTCGCCATCACCGGGCATCGTCAACAACGTGACAAGGCCCGACGTTCGTCTACCCTTCAGGAGATTCCCGGTATCGGACCCAAAAGACGCCGGGAATTACTGCGTCATTTTGGTGGTCTGCAGGGCATTCGCAACGCTTCCCGGGATGATCTTGCCCGAGTGCCGGGCATCAATGCACAACTTGCTACACAGATTCATCAGGCACTGCATGGCTGATGGCGCCCTCAGGCGTTAGAATCCCCACTCTTGCAGGTATGTTTCACCCCCGGTCAGGACCGATAGTGCCATGAGCATCCCCAATATCTTGACGCTGACAAGAATCGTACTCATACCGCTTCTGGTCATCGTGTTCTATCTTCCGACCGGCTGGAGCAATCCTCTGGCGGCCCTGATCTTCACCATTGCCTCCGTGACCGACTGGTTTGACGGCTACCTGGCGCGCCGCTGGAATCAGAGCACGCCATTTGGGGCCTTTCTGGACCCGGTGGCCGACAAGCTGATGGTCGCCGTGGCGCTGGGCGTGCTCATCGAGTTCTACAGCGATGCGATTCTGACACTGCCGGCCCTGGTCATCATTGGCCGAGAGATCGTGATTTCGGCACTGCGGGAGTGGATGGCCGAGCTTGGCAAACGTGCCAGCGTCTCGGTCTCCAGCATCGGCAAGTACAAGACCGCCTTCCAGATGATCTCGATCATTTTGCTGCTGGGCTTTGCTCCCGGCACGCTATTGGCACAGATCGGCTTTTTGCTGCTGTACCTGGCGGCCACTCTGACGCTCTGGTCGATGTACAAGTATCTGCGTGCTGCATGGCCGGAACTGACGCGCTCCATGTGAGCGTAACGTGTGACTCAGGTGCGATTTTTACCGGGTTTTGTTTGACACCTCCCTGTCACATCGGTATATTTCGCACCCGTTGAGCGGGAATAGCTCAGTGGTAGAGCATCGCCTTGCCAAGGCGAGGGTCGGGAGTTCGAATCTCCTTTCCCGCTCCATCCCTTACGGGATCAACGGACAGGTCAATGAGTAACGCCATCTCGTTTTCCGCACCGTTTTGAGGCTGGATGGCAGAGTGGTTATGCAGCGGACTGCAACTCCGTGTACGCCGGTTCGATTCCGACTCCAGCCTCCATCTCCCTTCTGCCTGACTCACGGCCGTATCAAATGGCCTCAAGCAGATTAGCCGTCGACTCCTCGCCCGGATGGCGGAACAGGTAGACGCAAGGGACTTAAAATCCCTCGACCGCAAGGTCGTGCCGGTTCGATCCCGGCTCCGGGCACCAATCATTTCAGCAGAATCAGTACTCTCCCCCGCTTTTATATCTCTTTCGGGTTTTGCCTTTTCTATAAATTGAATCCTTTTGATGCCTCCAACATCCGGCATTGAAAACGCACGTCCATACCCTGTGCTTATCCAGATGCGATCGCCGGGTATTTTCCGCGCAAGCCGGAAAATCATGTGCTTGACTGACTCTGTCTTTCAACGCTCGGAGCATACCCGATGACCACCACATATCACCTCAGCTGCGACTGCGGCAATACCACCCTTACCGCGCACGGTGCACCTGAAGCAACACTTTACTGCCATTGTGGCAGCTGTCGCGCCCTGTATGGCACGGTCATGCTGGCAGGCACCGCCTGGCGTGACGATCGAGTCGAGCCACCAGCGTCCGATCAGGTCATTGACTACAGGATGAGCGATCGTGATATGCGCCGCTTTGTCTGCAAAACGTGTGGCGTTACGGTCTATGGGCGTCACAGACCGGGCATGCCGGTCATTCCGCATTCTCTGTTTCGCAAGGCCAATGGCGGTGAGCTCCCGGCCGAGCTCGCCCCGACCCTGCATCTGTTTTATCGTGACCGCGTGCTGGATGTCGCTGATGATCTGCCCAAATCAGAAGGCGGAGAACTGATGGGAATGTAACCCTTGCCGCTTCAGACAACATGCAGGGGTCTTTTGATGCAGGATGGAAGGTGGCTCGGCAGGGGATCATAAAATGACCTCACCCCTGCCCTGGTATATCGAATGGTCCAGCAGTTCCTTTCTATATCAATGAGCATCATTTGAATCAGGATGCATTTGAATATCGGGCCATAAATCAAACCTTCAATGATCCTTATAAGAGCCGCCACGCTTTAGGCATGGAACAGGAAAGGACCCGATCGATTATTTATCGTCAGAAGGAAGCTTGCGATCTGATGTGACCGACCACATTCTGCTCAGGCTTACACCTTCGGCAAAGTGATGGATCAGCGCCATGAGTGAATGTGCCATCAGGTAAACCCAGACAAGGCTGGCCAGCAGCTTGTGAGCTTTGATCACCCATTCGACAAATCCGAGCCGTGTGTCGGCAAGGAAAAAATAGAGGGTGCCACTGGCAGCCATTGCGGTCATGAGCAACAACCCCAGCCCGTGAACCATGGCGGCAAGCGGAGAAGCTTCTCTATAAGGAGGAAGACGTCCCTTGCCGAGAGCGGCCAATGTCATCCTGATGTCCTGCCAAAGCGCCTGACGTCGTGCGCGGCTGAACCAGGGCAGAAGCATGCCCGGATCGCCCCCCCTGTACGCACCACAGCGACGATCCAGAATAATGTGACGAGCACCATGGCCGTGAGGCCACTAAAGCTGTGTACCTGGAAGAATGGATCCCCTGCCCGACCGGCATGCATGACAAGGCTGGTTGAGAGCTGAATGATGACGGCGATGGCCAGTCCTGCATGAACCAATCGTGTGGCGAGAGAGTGTCGAGTAACGGCATGGTCAGTGGTCATATTGACTCCATTCAGATAAGCCTTCGTTCAGACAGTCCCGACACGAGCTCAATCGCTTTTTCACCGGATCATTCCTTGAAGCGGCGACCGACACCGGCGAATGGATAAATGGACCCATCCATATACAAGTGCTTCTCTCCGGAATGACATTGGCACAACATTGGAGCGATATAGACCGCCGCCTCTCACCGTTTCAATTCAAAGCGGTTGGCAAAAGGCCTTTCATTTATCCAACTGATAATCTTTGCGGATTCACGACTGTGACGTCGATGCCCCCCTTTTTATTCTTTTTGACTGCACACTCGAGTCGTCTTCAGGAACAGTTCAGCGATGGTACATCGTTTAAAACGACGGTAGCTTAAGCAGGCATTTAATCTTTAAATTTTTTCAAACCGTGATAAACGCCTCTCGTTTTGCCTTTTTATCCCGCCTTTTGCTGGGTTGCATGGCTACTCGGCCATCATGAATGACACCTCTTGTGCCCCACTGTATTCAGGGGATCTCAACGGGGGTTGCTCTCCTGACGATCACTGACACTTCTGACTTAAGTCGTCCTCTTTAGGCCTTTCCTGCAATTGACAGCCTGCCCGGCCCCGACATAGTTTCAATGCGTGACGTTGTGTCGTGACGTTACATCCATGAGGCCGATCCATCGTCGGTCGCTTGGCGACAGCCGGCCTATCCGGCCGGTCACACCAACAATATACAAAAGACGTGCTCATGACCCAGACAACTCCGCGCCGGCTGATGCTGGCAGGTGGCCTGCTGCTGGCAGCCACCGGTACTGCCCATGCCAAGACCCTCGTATATTGCTCCGAAGCCAGCCCGGAAGGCTTCAACCCGCAGCACTACACTGCCGGGACGACCTTCGATGCTTCCTCGCGCACCATTTACAATCGACTGGTCGAGTTCAAGTCAGGCACAACCGAAATCAAGCCGGCGCTGGCCGAATCCTGGGAGGTCTCCGATGACGGCAAGACCTATACCTTCCACCTGCGTCCGGGCGTCAAGTTCCAGACCACCGACTACTTCACGCCCTCACGTGAATTCAACGCTGATGACGTGCTCTATTCGTTCAATCGCCAGCTGGAAGACGATCATCCCTGGCACGGGGTCGGCAGCGGTTATGAATATTTCGAAGGCATGGGCATGCCGGATCTGATCGACAGTGTCGAAAAGGTTGATGAGCATACCGTGCGCTTTCACCTGAGCCGCGCCTCGGCGCCGTTTCTCTCCGATATGGCCATGGATTTTGCCTCGATCCTGTCTGCCGAATACGCCGACAAGCTGATGAAGGAAGGCCACCCGGAACGCATGAATCAGCAACCGCTGGGAACCGGGCCCTTCCAGTTCGCCGGCTTCCAGCGTGATGCCTATATCCGTTACCTGGCACACCCGGACTACTGGGACGGTAAATCACCGCTCGACCGGCTGGTCTTTTCCATTACGCCTGACGCCTCGGTGCGCTTCCAGAAGCTTCAGGCCAACGAATGCCAGGTCATGGTCTTCCCCAATCCGGCCGACCTGGAGGCCATGCGCAACGACCCCAACATCAATCTGGAATCGGCTGAAGGGCTGAACGTGGGCTATCTCTCCTTCCAGACCGAAAAGCCGCCCTTCGATGATCCGAAGGTGCGTCGCGCACTGTCGATGGCCGTGGACCGTGATGCCATCATCGAGTCGGTATATCAGGGTGCCGGCGAAAAGGCTAAAAACCCGATTCCGCCAACGCTCTGGGGCTATGACGAGAACGTCAAGGAAATCCCCTATGACCCCGAGCAGGCCAAAAAACTGCTCAAGGAAGCCGGCGTTGAGAACCTGAAGACCCAGCTTTGGGCCATGCCGGTACAGCGTCCCTATAACCCCAACGCGCGGCGCATGGCTGAAATCATTCAGTCAGACTGGCGCAAGGTGGGCGTTGATGCCGAAATCGTCTCCTACGAGTGGGGCGAGTATCTGCGTCGCGCCTCTGAGGGCGAGGCCCTGACCGGCCTGTTTGGCTGGACCGGTGACAACGGCGATCCGGACAACTTCCTCAATACGCTGCTGTCGTGTAACGCCGCACGCGATGGCTCCAACTACGCCAAGTGGTGTAATCCGGAGTACGACGACATCATCCGTCAGGCGGCTACCGAGACCGATCAGGAGAAGCGTGCAGAACTCTATGTACAGGCACAGGAGATCTTTCGTGACCAGCTGCCCTGGCTGCCGATTGCCCACTCGATCGTCTACGATCCGGTCCGCAGCAACGTCACCGGCTATCAGGTACAGCCCACCGGCTCCCATATCTTCTATGGGGTAGATATCAAGGAATAGACCCTCTGACGTAGGATATGACCCCGCTCTGACGAGCGGGGTTTTTCATGCCTTGCAGACAGGTGCCCATGACACGAACGACTACTGAACTCTCCAGGCTGCGTCCACTGGGCGATGGCCCGCGGACCGTGGCGCTCATTGCCCCTGCCGGCGCTGTTTTACCCGAGCGCATCGAGGCTACCTGCACGCTGCTCAGGCAAATGGGCTATAGCCCACATCTCATGCCCAACGCCCGGGCGCGACATCGCTATCTGGCCGGCACCGTCGAGGAGCGTCTGGCGGATTTCCATGCTGCCTTTCATCTGCCGAACGCGGCTGCGGTGTGGTGCCTGCGTGGGGGCTATGGCTGCGCCCAGCTGATCGATCATATTGACTGGGACAGGCTCCCGGACGTGCCGCTGGTGGGCTATTCCGACATCAGTGTGTTGCTGAGTGCCTTCCACGCCCGTGGGCGCAGGGCCCTTCATGCACCGGTGGCCACCGAACTGGCACTGCTTGAACAGGCCCTGGGGCCAGCGCACAAGGCCCGGGCCGAGTCCATGGCCAGCATCGCATCGGTACTCAATGGCTGCAGTGGCCACATGAATGCAACATACGTGGCGGGCCCAGCCACGCCCGTGGAAGGCGCACTCGTTGGTGGCAATCTCACAACGCTTGCCAGCGTCGCCGGCACTGCCGGGGCATTGCATGTACCAGAGGGCGCGATCCTGATGCTGGAGGACGTGGGGGAACGGCTTTACCGTCTGGAACGCAGCCTGTGCCAGCTGCTGGACAGCCTTGAGCCGTCCCGGTTGAGCGCCGTCTGTCTGGGCAGTTTCACGGACTGTGATACCGGTGACAGCAGTGTCGAGGCGATGGTGCAGGAGTGGCTGGCCCCGCACGATATCCCGCTCTATCACCAGGTGCCTTTCGGCCACGGCGAACACAATCAGGCATGGCCGGTCGGTCAGATGGCAAGACTGAGCAGCGCCGGACTTGACTGGCACGCCTGCTGAAAGGACCCGGCTGACGAAATCGGATTGCCTGTCCATGCGCCGTTACGGGCATGGACAGGATCAGCGCAATCCCCTAGGGTCTATCCCTTACTGCATCGCAGCCTACAAGGCATCCACGCTGCAGCAACAATAACAAGCAGGAATACATGACCATGACCACTACCCTCTCGACTCGCCGTCTCTACAAGGCTCGTCTCACCCTTCGCGCCACTTGCCAGGCCGGCCCTGCATATCGTTCCGATTCCGGCTAGACCGTATCTCGCTCTTCAGGCATGACTCCGGCGCGAAGATCACACCGCCTGGTTTCATTGTCTGCCCATTCCTGCTGATCAATACGCTCTGGCCGACAGGCCATGTCGACGTACTGCCGGCAGGCACGGATCACACGTTCGCGGTGGCGGAAACCCCTATGTTGAGCTTTGTCTTTCGCAAACTTTTAATGCTGATCCCGACGCTGATCGGTATCACGCTGGTGACCTTCACACTGGTGCATCTCATTCCCGGCGACCCGGTGGCCATCATGGCCGGCGAGCGCGGCATTTCACCCGAGCGCCATGCTCAGGTCATGGCCGAGCTGGGCCTTGATCGCCCACTGTGGGAACAGTACCTGAGCTTTCTGGGCAATCTGGCCCAGGGCGATCTGGGCCACTCCCTGATCAGCAGCAATCCGGTCCTCGATGAGTTCCTGTCGCTGTTCCCGGCCACGCTCGAGCTTGGTTTTTGCGCCATGCTGCTGTCCGTAGCCCTGGGCATTCCACTGGGCGTCATTGCCGGCATCAAGCGTGGTTCTATCATCGACCACACCGTCATGGGCACCTCGCTGACCGGCTACTCGATGCCGATTTTCTGGTGGGGCCTGCTTCTGATCATTCTTTTTTCAGGGATTCTGGGCTGGACGCCGGTCTCGGGAAGACTCTCCTCGAACTACTGGATCGAAACCCCCACCGGTTTCATGCTGATCGATACCCTGCTCTCCGGCGAGCCCGGGGCCTTCGTTGATGCTCTGCGGCACCTGATTCTCCCCACGATCGTGCTGGCCACCATCCCGCTGGCCGTGATTGCCCGCATGACCCGCTCCTCGATTCTTGAAGTACTGGGCGAGGATTATATCCGTACCGCTCGGGCCAAGGGGCTTTCTCCCTGGCGGATCATCGCCATTCACGCCCTGCGCAATGCCATGATTCCGGTCACCACGGTCATCGGGCTACAGATCGGGTTGCTCTTTTCCGGCGCCATCCTCACTGAAACCATCTTTTCCTGGCCCGGCATCGGCAAATGGCTGATCGATGCCGTCGGACGGCGCGACTACCCCTCGCTGCAGGGCGGCATTTTGCTGATCGCCCTGATTGTCATGGTGGTCAATCTGATCGTTGATCTGCTCTACGGGCTGATCAATCCACGCATTCGCAACAGTCGCTGAGCCCGGAGGCCACACATGACACAGGTTACCCCTCAGCCGCCGGCCGCCGTGCCAGAGATCGACGAGGACACACAGACGGAGCGCACACCACAGCGTCCGTCCCCGCTGCGTGACGTCTGGCGCAGTTTCCGCCGCAACCGTGCCGCTCTGGTCGGCATGATCATTATTGCGCTGATCATCGTGATTGCCTGCCTGGCCAACGTGGTCGCGCCCTACTCGCCGGTCGCGCAGTTTCGTGACAGCGTCCTGACCCCGCCCTTCTGGCAGGACGGCGGCTCCCTGCGCTTTGTACTGGGCACCGACGATCTGGGCCGAGACATCCTCAGCCGCCTGATCCATGGCGCCAGACTCTCCATGACCATCGGCGTCATCGTGGTCTCGCTGTCGCTGGGCATCGGCGTGCTGCTTGGCCTTCTGGCCGGCTTTCTGCGTGGCTGGGTCGACACCGTCATCATGCGATTGATGGACATCATGCTGTCGATTCCGAGCCTTCTGCTGGCCGTCGTCGTGGTTGCCGTACTCGGGCCGGGGCTTTTTAACGCCATGCTGGCCATTGCGGTGGTCTATCTGCCCCACTACGTGCGCCTGACGCGCAGTTCGGTGATTACCGAGCGCGAACGTGAATATGTCATGGCCTCACGTCTGGCCGGGGCCGGCATGTTCCGGCTGATGTTCATTACCATCCTGCCCAACTGCCTGGCCCCGCTGATCGTGCAGGCCACACTCAGCTTTTCCAACGCCGTGCTCGATGCCGCCGCACTGGGCTTTCTGGGCCTGGGCGCCCAACCACCAACGCCGGAATGGGGCAGCATGCTGGCCGATGCTCGTCAGTATGTTCTACAGGCCTGGTGGGTGGTGACCTTCCCGGGGCTTGCGGTGCTGATCACGGTACTGGCCTTCAACATCATGGGCGATGGCCTGCGTGATGCCCTCGATCCGCGCCTCAAGCGCTGATGACGGCAACGAGCGCACCGATACGACAACAACGACAAACATCGACCATTTCAAAACAGGAGAGCGCCATGGCGCTTCTGGACATTGAACAGCTCAGCGTATCCTTCGATACGGATGAAGGGACCTTCCCGGCGGTATCGGATCTAAGTCTCAGGCTGGAAGAAGGCGAAGTCCTGGGGATCGTTGGGGAATCCGGCTCCGGCAAGAGTGTGACCATGCTGGCGATGATGGGCCTGTTGCCCTTCAACGCCCGGGTCGAGGCCAGCCGGTTTCATTTCGCCGGGCAGGACATGCAGACCCTGAGCGACCGTGCTCGACGACGCCTGACCGGCAACGATATTGCCATGATCTTTCAGGAGCCGAGCACCAGTCTCAACCCAAGCTTTACCATCGGCTTCCAACTGCTGGAAGCCATCAAGGCCCATGAAGGCGGTAGTCGCCGCCAGCGACGCGAACGCGCCATCGAACTGCTCGATCAGGTCGGCATTCCGGCACCAGGCAAGCGGCTGAGCGATTATCCACACCAGCTTTCGGGCGGCATGAATCAGCGTGTGATGATTGCCATGGCCATTGCCTGCAACCCGCGGCTTTTAATCGCCGATGAGCCGACCACGGCACTGGATGTCACCATCCAGGCGCAGATCCTGGACCTTTTGCTCAGGCTTCAGGAAGAGCGTGGCATGGGAATGATCCTGATCACTCATGATATGGGCGTGGTGGCCGGCGCCGCCAAACGCGTGGCCGTCATGTACGCCGGCCAGCTGATGGAAACCGGCACCAGTCACGATGTCTTTCGCGAGCCGGGACACCCCTACACCAGCGCACTGCTCAACGCGCTGCCGGAACGTCATCCGGGTACGGCGCGTCTGCCGACCATCCCCGGGGTCGTACCCGGCATCGGTGACCGGCCACAGGGCTGTCTTTTTCACCCCCGCTGCGCCCATGCCCAAAAGGACTGCCGCGCCAGCCGACCGTCGCTTGAAGCCATCCATGCCGAAACCGGTCTCGGCACACGTCACGTGCGCTGCTATCACCCACTGAATGAAGAGGATCTGGAGACCATGTCATGAGCCGACCCGACATTCCTGATGCCCCCCTGCTCGACGCGCCCCTGATGGAGGCGCGCGACCTCGTTCAGACCTATCAGGTGCGCCAGGGATTTCTGCGCCGTGCCGAACTCCACGCCGTACGGGGCGTCAGCTTCACTCTTCACGGCGGTGAAACCCTGGCCGTGGTGGGCGAATCCGGCTGTGGCAAATCCACGCTTGCTCGCATGCTGACCCTGGTTGAGCCCCCGTCATCAGGAGAGCTCAGGGTTGGTGGGCGGGATGCTGCCCATCCTGACGCGCAGACTCTGGCTGCCCTGCGCCGTGACGTGCAGATGGTGTTTCAAAATCCCTACGGCTCTCTCAACCCGCGCAAACGCATCGGCACCATTCTCGAAGAACCCCTGGTCATTAATACCTCGACACCGGCCGAGGAGCGTCAGCGGATGGCCCGCGACATGCTTGCGCGTGTCGGGTTGCGCCCTGAGCACTATGACCGCTACCCGCACATGTTTTCCGGCGGACAGCGCCAGCGCATCGCTGTGGCACGCGCCCTGATGCTGCGACCCCGCGTGCTGGTGCTGGATGAACCCGTCTCGGCTCTGGATGTCTCGGTGCAGGCTCAGGTGCTCAACCTGCTCAACGACCTGCAGCAGGAGTTCGGGCTGGCCTATCTGTTCATCTCGCATGACCTGAGCGTGGTTCGCCACGTTGCCGATAACGTCATGGTGATGTATCTGGGCCGGCCGGTAGAAGTGGGCTCGCGCGAGGCGCTGTTCGAAACGCCGCGCCACCCTTATACCCAGGCACTGCTGTCGGCGACGCCATCAGTCAACCCTGATGAGCGACGACACCGTATCGCGCTCAGCGGCGAGCTACCTTCACCACTGTCGCCGCCATCCGGCTGCGCCTTTCACCGCCGCTGTCCGCACGCAAGATCCGAGTGCGCCGATAAGCGCCCGGAGCTTCGCGACGTCGAAGGCGCCCAGGTGGCCTGCCACTTTGCCGAAGAACTCATGGAACAACGCGTCAGCGGCGCGGCATGAAACTCACCGGGGCGACATAACGTCGCCCCGGTGATGCGTAAAACAGGATTATTACTCGAGTTTTCGGATTCTTCGACGATAAGATAGGGACACTCTCTCTTTCAGTCCGGCGCTCCATGGCACGCATACGCTTTCGCGATCCCTATTTCAATTACCGTTACCGTCACTATCTCTACACGCTGCGTGCCACCATCGCGCTCAGTGTCACCTTTGCCATTATTTCGCTTTTCAACATTCCTCACAGCATCTGGGCGCCGGTCAGCACGCTGATGGTCATGGGCAACCTGCCTCATGTCGGGGGTGTACTGGACAAGGGCGGGCAGCGTCTGATCGGGACGGCGCTGGGCGGTCTGCTCGGCGTTGCCCTGCTGCTGATTCCCTCGGCGCCACCGGGCACCATTCAGGTGCTGACGCTGGCCGCCATTGCCGTCGCCCTGCACGCGACCTTCACTTCACGCTATGGCTATAGCGTTTTGATGTTCGGCATCACGATTCTGATGGTGACCGGCGATGGCAATCAGGATCTGACCATCGCCCTGTGGCGCGCCTTTGACGTGTTGCTGGGCACCAGCATCGGGATTCTGATCACGATCATTGTGCTGCCTCAAAAGGCCACGGATCTTTTTCGCTTCATGCTGGCCGATAACCTCGACCGGCTGGCCAGCCTCTATTACGCCCATACTCTGGCGACCGAAGCCGATCACGATCAGGCGCTGGAAGAGATGAAAAAGACCACTACGCAGCTGATCAAGCAGCGCGCACTGGTCGACGCCGTTCACAAGGAAGGGAGGCTGCGCCGCGGCGAGCTCAACAGCCTGCTGTCACTGGAACGCCGCATGATTTCAACCGTCGAGCTGTTGCTGGAAACCCACTGGGATACCCGCAACGGTCACGACATCATTGAAAGTCTGGAAGGGTTACGCGCCGAGCAACAACAGCTGGCACGGTCACTGTCGATGCTGGCCCATCAGGTGCGCACCGGTCAGCAAATCGACATGAACATTGCAGCGCTCGATCTACAGCGCTACGTCAATCGGGCCTTTTCCGGACGCTCCTCTTCGGGACGCGCCCTGTTCAGCCCGAGTGGCTACCTATGGCTCAACCGTGAGCTGGCCCGCCAGGCACGCGCCCTGGTCGGTTATCTGGGCAACATTCAGCGCTTGCCCAGCTCGCGACTGAGAAAACGCGCCAGTCGGCATCATCTGGTGGGCGGCCGGCGCCTGAGCGATGAACGCCCCGACAGTGCTCAGCCCTGAGAACCACCGTTCGCCTTACCGGATGTAGACAGGCTCAAAAGCGACCGGCGCAGTCGTCGAAACTGCTCGGGCGGCAGCGAGTCATACCAGAGCGCGTAACGACGCCGATCGATGCGAACCTCACACAGCAGTGGCCCGAGTCGTGACACTTCAAGCGTCACGCCCTGCCACTGCCCCTGGTGATACTGCTCCCACTGTCCACTACCGGTCATGCGCAGCGGACGTGGCACCTCACCTGCCTGACGCCATCCCAGGATACCCAGCACAGCAAATACCACACCGGCCCAGATCACCGACAGCCAGAGTGCGCAGGCCAGTGCGATGGCACCGCCAAGCAGACCATAAAGTCCAAGGGCGACTCTAGAGCGGCCGAACGTCACTGGTGTGAGTGCTTTCGGCATAATCCACAATCCTTGTGATGATGGGCGTCAGTGCCGGATCATCGGGCAGTTCACGACGCATCAGCCACAGGAAAAGATCCTGATCCTCACAGGCCAGCAGCGTCTGATAGGCATACTGATCTTCATCACTGAGCCCATCGAAGCAATTCTCGATAAAGGGTACCAGCATGAGATCCAGCTCCCACATGCCACGACGGGAATGCCAGTAAAGACGCTTGCGCGCCGTGGCATCAAAGGCTTGTTGTTCGCTCACATCAATCTCCTGTCAGATGGCGGTTGCCGCCGGCCCATTATACGCAGCCAGAGCGCCACGCCCATGATTGTCTGAAACTTTGAAAGCCACCCCTGACATGAATTTTGAGTGGCATGTAGTGCGTTGTTTTATCTCACATTAGCCGCTATGCTGAAATCAAACAAAAAGCCCTGTAAAGGGTCCCGACAGGACGGATGGAGAACCCCCGATGACGAAGTCCGAATTGATCGAACAGATTGCTGCGCAACAGTCAGAATTGTCCGTCAAGGACGTGGAGTCAGCCGTTCGTCTGATTCTTGACGATATTACCGATACGCTGGCAAACGGTGGTCGGGTCGAAATACGCGGCTTTGGCAGCTTTTCTCTCCATTACCGTGAGCCCCGCACCGGACGTAACCCCAAGACCGGTGATCCTGTCAGCCTCACTGGCAAGCACGTACCCCATTTCAAGCCCGGCAAGGAACTGCGAGAGCAGGTCAACGCAAGTCGCGAGTACGGACTTTGATCCTCTCCTTTATCACACCTGTTCCGTGAGCACTCCTGCCCTATCACGGCATTAGACAAGCACTGCAAATATCGCTGCATGCCAATGCCGGTGTTACACTGCCTTTAATTGGACAAGGAAAATCAGGGATCTGCTATGCGCTGGCTCAAGGGCGTGGTACTTGCGGTTGTCACACTGATCGTTCTGCTTCTGGGCATGCTGTTTGCCGTGCGCAATCAGCAGACCGTGCCGCTGGACGTTATCTGGGCGGAACTACCGCCTGCTTCGCTGTCCCTGTGGCTGCTATCAACGCTGGTGGCCGGCGTACTGCTGGGCATGGTGGCCATGTCAGGACTTTATCTGCGTCTGCGTACCACGCTCATGCGCACTCGCCACGATAACCAGCAACAGCGCAAGGAGCTTGATCGTCTGCGCGTTCAGGAGTTCAAGGAAGCCCCCTGAATGCCGGATCCCGTGCTGCTCCTTATACTCGTTGCGGCAATCGGCATCGGCTGGTGGCTGGGCCGCATGGAGCGAAAGCACTACCGCTATCGCCAGCGAGCGCTGTCCGGCCAGCACCTGTCACGTGACTATTTTGTCGGGCTGAATTTTCTGCTCAACGAGCAGCCCGACCGCGCCATCGAAACCTTCGTACAGGCGCTTGAAGTCAACGGCGACACCATCGATACACACATCGCACTGGGCAATCTCTTTCGCATGCGCGGTGAAACCGACCGCGCAGTGCGCATTCATCAGAATTTGTTGGCACGCCCCGTATTGACCTCGGAACAGAGCGAGCAGGTGCAGCTCGAGCTGGCCCGCGACTTCATGCGTCTGGGCGTTCTTGATCGCGCCGAGCGCCTACTCGAAGGACTGGTACGTCAGTGTGAAAATGAACACACCGCGACGGCTGCCAAGCGTCTGATGGTGGATCTCTACGAGCGGGAAAAGGATTGGCAGGCGGCCATCGACGTGGCGCTGCCACAGCTGGTGCGACAGGATGAATCGCTTCGCAGGGCAGCCGCCCACTGGCACTGCGAACTGGCCGAACAAAACATCGAAGAAGGCAGCCCCGGTCCTGCGCGTAGACACCTCAAACAGGCACTTTCCATCGACTCGAGCTGCGTTCGTGCCAACTGGATTTATGCCGACATTGAGCATCGTGCCGGCAGCTATCGTAACGAAATCCGTGCCCTGCGCCGTATCCGCGATCAGGACAGCGACATGGTACCGATTACGCTGGCGCCCATTCAGCGCGCCTTTGATCTGCTCGATGACGAAGCCGGCCTGATTGACTTTCTGCATGACCAGGTAGAAAAGGCACCTTATGTCTCCTTCGTTTTGCTGTTGGCCGAACGACTGCGCACCCGCGACGGTATCGAACACGCTACCCGCCTGGTCAGCGAACAGCTACAGCGCCATCCGAGCCTGCGCGGTATCGACTACCTGATGGATCTCTATCTCAAGGAGGTCCCCGAGCATGAACTTGAACATCTGCGTCTGCTCAAGCGTCATACCGAACAGCTCATGGCCGAGCGTGCCCGTTATCGCTGCAAGAGCTGCGGCTTCCAGGGCGAAAGACTTTACTGGCATTGCCCCAGCTGTCGCCAGTGGGGCGCCATCAAACCGATTACAGGTCTGGAGGGCGAATAACGCCCCCTCCTGAGCGCCATATCCGGGCCGCCGTTACCCCTTGAGTGCCGCAAGCTCCTGTTCAATGGCTACCAGTGCTGCCATTGGATCACTGGCGCGCGTGACCGGTCGCCCAATCACCAGATGCGTACTACCGGCCTGCATCGCCTCAAGCGGGGTCATGACACGGCTTTGATCATCGCGCTGCGCGAAGGCCGGACGAATGCCGGGCGTGACGCGCAGGAAGTCATCGCCACACTGTGCAGCCACATCGCCGGCTTCACGCGCCGAGCACACCACACCATCCATGCCGCAGTCCCGGGCAAGCCCTGCCAGATGCAACGCCTGATCGCCAGCAGTACGCGTCACACCGGTTTCTGACAGTGCAGCATCATCCATGCTGGTAAGTACTGTCACGGCGACCAGATGCGTCCTGAGTCCGTTTTGCACGAGCACGTCACGTGCTGCCTGCATCATCTGCCGGCCCCCAGACGCGTGAACGTTGACCATCCATATACCGTGATCGGCGGCTGCATGAACCGCAGCAGCCACCGTGTTGGGAATATCGTGAAACTTGAGATCCAGAAAGACATCAAAGCCGCGCTGATGCAGCATTTTCAATGCGTGCGGGCCACTGCGGACAAAAAGCTCCTTGCCTACCTTGAGCCGACAGCGTTGCGGGTCCATCTGGTCCACCAGCGGCAGTGCCGCGTCCAGACTGGTATGATCGAGAGCGATGATCAGAGGGGAAGACATGCGGGCTCCTGTAGTTCGAACCGCCAGTATAAGGGCTATGCCTCATTAGCGGGATAGTCATGAACCATCAAAAACCCCCAGCCCCATATATAAAAATTAACTAAATAACCAAAAACGGCTGCCGATACCTTGAAGGTAATTCTCTTACTTCAAGGAACCGGCATGTCCCGCAAACTGATCGCAATGCTTTTGACCACCGCTGCCCTCTCCCTTTCTGCACCTCTGATGGCCGCGCCGCAAAGCGTCAATATCAATACCGCCACCGCCGCCGAATTGACCGCTCTTCCGGGCATTGGCGAGAAAAAGGCTGAAGCCATCATCGCCGACCGCGAAGCGCACGGCGCCTACGAAAGTGCCGATGATCTGAGCCGCGTCAGCGGTATCGGAAGCGCTACCGTCGAGCAGCTGCGCGATAGCGTCGAACTCTGATCGACCAATGGGCGACAGACCTGCGACTGTCGCCCTGTCTTCCCCCTGCATTTCCTCCCTTCTCTGCCTATCTCTCGCTTAACGGCTCGACTTTTGTCTCCTGTCATCACCCGGGCATATACCTCTTGCATCTGACATGCCAGTATCCTGTGCTATCAACAGCTGCCGTATCCGACATCTCCTGACCGGAGTTTTCAGGCGATAACGGCCTTTTTGTGAATACATTGAACGCGAGAGTGCAAAGACATCATGCCCCTGCTGTTACCCATCGGCTTTTTTCTGTTGCTGGATCTGATCTCGATTTTTGTCCTGGGCAAGCTGATCGGTGCCTGGGTATTGCTGGTCATTGTGCTGGCGGCCGCCTTCGGCATACATCTGATACGCCGTGAAGGCATGGACTCGTTTCGAGAGGCCCAGCAGAAAATGGCCACCGGCGGCGAAGCCAGCGCGGAACTCAAGCGCGGCGCGGCGCTGATCATGGCAGGCGTACTGCTTATCATGCCGGGGATTCTGACCGATGCTCTGGCCATGTTTTGTCTGATGCCGTTTTCCCGCAGCGCGCTTCTGGGGCGTTTCATGCGCAGCAAGGTCAACGTGCACCGTTACCACCCCGAACGCGACCGCCGCGGCGATACCTACACTCAGCCCGGGCGCGACACCTCGGCCGACCAGCCATCGCAACCCCACGTGATCGAAGGCGAAATCGTTGATAGTGAAAAGGATCATCGCAAGTAAAAAAATTGCGTCGACCCCTTGAAACAATCCGATGCGACCTCATTAATCTGCCACGTCGTGATATCGACCCAAATACTCCGGTAACCCGGAACCTGGGGGCATTCACCCACCTGTTGAGCGCCCCCGAGCAGTCCATGTAACCAGTTAGGGAGAACGTGAGAAATGAACATCCGTCCTTTGCACGATCGCGTTGTCGTTCGTCGCGTGGAAGAAGAACAAAAGACTTCCGGTGGCATCGTTCTGCCCGGCAACGCGCAGGAAAAGCCGACCCGCGGTGAGATCCTCGCAGTTGGCAAGGGCCGTATCCTTGAAAGCGGTGAGACACGCCCCCTCGACGTACAGGTCGGGGACAAGGTGATCTTCAAGGATGGCTTTGGCGTTGAGAAACAAAAGATCAACGGTGAAGAAGTTCTGATCATGAGCGAGTCCGACATTCTCGGCGTGCTCGAAGGCTGATACCTCTTTTACGTCTACGTCATTTTTTACACGAACATAGAATCGAGGAATTACCGTAATGTCCGCCAAGCAGATCAAGTTCTCCGATGATGCCCGCAAGCGCATGGCGCGCGGCGTCAACGTCCTTGCCGATACCGTCAAGACAACGCTGGGCCCGAAGGGTCGTAACGTTGTTCTGGAAAAATCCTTTGGTGCGCCGACCGTCACCAAGGATGGCGTTTCCGTCGCCAAGGAAATCGAACTGAAGGACAGGTTCGAAAACATGGGCGCGCAGATGGTCAAGGAAGTCGCGTCCAAGACTTCCGACGTTGCCGGTGACGGCACCACCACTGCTACCGTTCTGGCACAGGCCATCGTCAACGAAGGCCTCAAGGGCGTCACTGCCGGCATGAATCCGATGGATCTCAAGCGTGGCATCGACATCGCCATTGCCAAGGCCGTCGAAGAAATCCGCAGCATGGCCGTACCGTGCACCGATTCTCGCGCCATCGCCCAGGTCGGCACCATCTCCGCCAACGGCGACAGCACCATCGGCCAGATCATCGCTGACGCGATGGAAAAGGTTGGCAAGGAAGGCGTCATCACCGTTGACGAAGGTCGCGGTTTTGAAGACGAACTCGAAGTCGTTGAAGGCATGCAGTTTGATCGCGGCTACCTGTCGCCCTACTTCGTGACCAACAACGAAACCATGTCGGTCGAGCTGGAAGACCCCTACATCCTGCTGGTCGACAAGAAGATCTCCAACATCCGCGAACTGCTGCCGGTGCTGGAAAATGTCGCCAAGGCCGGCAAGCCGCTGGTCATCATCGCCGAAGACATCGAAGGCGAAGCGCTGGCCACTCTGGTGGTCAACAACATGCGCGGTATCGTCAAGGTTGCGGCAGCCAAGGCGCCCGGTTTCGGTGATCGTCGCAAGGCCATGCTGCAGGACATCGCGATCCTGACCGGCGGCACCGTGATCTCCGAAGAAGTTGGCCTGAGCCTTGAGCAGACCACTCTGGATCACCTGGGCAGCGCTCGTCGCATCACCATGTCCAAGGAAAACACCACCGTCATCGACGGCAACGGTGTTGAGTCCGACATCGAGTCACGCGTCAGCCAGATCCGCACGCAGATTGAAGATACCTCTTCCGATTACGATCGCGAGAAGCTTCAGGAACGCGTTGCCAAACTGGCCGGTGGCGTTGCCGTTATCCGCGTCGGTGCAGCTACCGAAGTGGAAATGAAAGAGAAGAAGGCGCGCGTTGAAGATGCGCTGCATTCGACTCGCGCCGCGGTTGAAGAAGGCGTGGTGCCTGGTGGCGGCACGGCACTGGTTCGTGCCTCGGCTCGCCTGCGCGACATGAAAGGCGCCAACGAAGACCAGACGCACGGCATTCAGCTGACCATTCGTGCCCTGGAAGCACCGCTGCGCCAGATCGTGACCAACGCTGGTGAAGAAGCCTCCGTAGTGCTCAACCGTGTTCGTGACGGCGAAGGCAACTTCGGCTACAACGCTCAGACCGGCGAATACGGCGATCTGTTCGAAATGGGTGTTCTCGACCCGGCCAAGGTCTCGCGCTCTGCCCTGCAGTCTGCCGGTTCCGTAGGCGGCCTGATCATCACGACCGAAGCCATGGTTGCCGATGATCCAGAAGAGAAGGAAGCTGCCGGTGGCGGTGACATGGGCGGCATGGGTGGTATGGGCGGCATGATGTAATCATCCCCCGAAGCCCGACCCCTCCCGGGTCACTTCGAAAGCCCCGCCTTGTGCGGGGCTTTTTCATGTCTATGGTATGCTTTACGCCCATCCATGATTCACAAGCGTGTCTGATCTCATGACCCTCACCGTCCGCGCTGCCGTCCCCGAGGACGCTGCCACCATCGTGCGTTTTATCACCGAACTGGCCATTTATGAGCGTGCCGAGCACGAAATGAAGGCTGATGAGTCGATGATTCGAGACACCCTGTTCGGCGATCAACCGCACGCTCACGCCCTGATCGCCGAGCACAATGATCAGCCGATTGGCCTTGCCGTCTATTTTTTCAACTATTCGACCTGGCTTGGTCATCGCGGTCTCTATGTCGAAGACGTCTTCGTTACCGCCAGCGCCAGAGGCCAGGGCGCGGGGCTTGCGCTGATGAAGGCGCTGGCCGCCATTGCCATCGATAACGGCTGCCCGCGCTTTGACTGGCAGGTGCTGGACTGGAATCAACCGGCGATCGATTTCTACGATGCCATCGGTGCCGAGCCGCGCAGGGAGTGGCTCTCCTATCGTCTCGAAGGCGAAGCGCTCAGGCAATTTGCCCAATCAGGAGCCGCGCGCCATGACTGAACCACGCACGGCACTTGATCACGTTCGTATCGTACTGGTGCAGACCTGGCACCCGGGCAATATCGGCGCCGCCGCACGCGCCATGCGCACCATGGGGCTTACGCAGCTGGTACTGGTCAGTCCGCGCCAATTCCCCGATGAAGAAGCAACGCGCATGGCCGCCGGCGGCGAGCCACTGCTGGAACAGGCACGCGTCGTTGAAAGCCTTGAAGAGGCGGTCGCCGACTGCGGTGCCGTGGTAGGCCTGTCAGCTCGCCTGCGTAATCTGGCCCTGCCGCAGTTTGAAGAGGGTGACGAGATGGCCCGTGAGCTGATGTCGCTGGCCGAGGACATGCCGGTGGCACTGGTGTTTGGTCGCGAGCGCTCGGGGCTGACCAATGACGAAATCGCCTGCTGCACGCATCAGCTGAGCCTGCCGGCCAATCCGGACTATCCGATTCTCAATCTTTCCCAAGCCGTGCAGGTCTGTGCTCATGAGCTGTATCGGGCCTGGCGTCACCGCCATGCGGACCAAAAGTCACGGACTGCCCCTGCGGACATCGGGATGCAGAGCGTTCGAGAGAAGGACCTGCCGCCGACCCGTGAGCAGATGCAGCACTTTCAGCAGTCGCTGGCCACGGCGCTTCAGGAAGCCGGCTTTTTGAACCAGCCTCATGCCCAAACGCTGGAGCGACTACAGAACTTTTATCAGCGCTCCTCACCCACTCGCAAGGAGCTTTCGCTGCTGCAGGGCGCCCTTCGAGCGCTGACCAGACCATCCGATGACACATGAAAAGGGCCCCATTCAGGGGCCCTTTTCATTGCCACACCGACTTGCTCGGCATTGCTCAGGCACGTACGGCCTGACGACCCAGTCCGCCGAAAAGATCCAGCATGCGCTCATGCCACTGCGCCACCGGGTCATCGGATTTGAGCAGCGCACCGTCATGGACCACGTACGCCAGCATGAACATGCCAAACACCAGATAGTCGGCACCGGCCGGATAATCCCCGTCGATAAACGCAGCCCCTTCAAGCTGGGCGCGCAGCGGCGGCAGAGCCTTCTCCAGCATCTCCATGCCCTGCTCGGTATTCTGAAACGCCTCAAGGGTCATGCCAAAGCGCGCTTCACGGCTTTCCCGGAAATACGGCTGATCCTTAGGATCGATGATCGAGAACACGTCCAGAATGGCAATTTTCATTAGTGCGGGGGCAAGCTGGGTTTCCGCCCAGTGCTTGATGAATCGAGCACGCGAACGCGCCATGTCATCGCCAAACAGTGCCGGGCCCGGATATTTATGGTCCAGCCAGGTCATGATGTCGAAACTATCGGTGACTACTTCATCATCTTCATCAACGATGACCGGCACCTTCTCCTGACCCGAAAAGGCAATGTCCTGCTTGTCGCTGAAGTGCCACGCCCGGGTTTCAAATGTCAGGCCCTTGTGATGCATGGCCAGCGCCGTTCGCCAGCAAAAGGGAGAAAATCGCAGGGCTGTATTTTCGCCACAAAGGTCATACATGATGCGCGCCATGCTTCCTCCTTCTCCATATGATCGACAGCCGTACGGATCGACGCCGTACTGCCACGGTATTCCCCACTATAGCAGTTGGGGAACACCGCACAGGAAAAGACCACTCTAGAGAATCATGGCGGCAATCCAGCCAAAGGCCATCAGCGGCAGGTTGTAGTGGATAAAGGTCGGCACCACCGAATCGCGGATATGATCATGCTGACCGTCGGCAGCAAGGCCTGAGGTTGGGCCAAGCGTGGAGTCCGAAGCAGGCGAGCCCGCATCCCCCAGCGCCGCGGCCGTTCCCACCAGCGCGACGGTAGCCATGGGCGAGAAACCAAAGCTCAGCGCCAGCGGTACGTAAAGAGAGGCGATAATCGGGATGGTCGAAAACGACGAGCCGATGCCCATGGTGATAAAAAGCCCCACCAGCAGCATGATCAGTGCGGCCAGTGCCTGGCTGCTGCCGAAGGCATGAGCACTTTGTACCAGTGATTCGATCTCGCCGGTGGCCTGCATGACGCTGGCAAAGCCGGCCGCCGTGATCATGATAAATCCGATGGTCGCCATCAGGCGCATGCCTTCGCTGAAAACGCCATCCTGTTCGCGCCAGCGAAAGACGCCACTGAGCGACAACACCACAAAACCGGCCAGGGCGCCGAGCACCATGGAATCCAGCCAGAGCTGAACGATCAGCGTGGCGCCAATCGATAACACCAGAGCCCCCCATTGCCAGGGTCTGAGCCGCACACGGGCATCACTCTTGTCGGTACTGCTCTGGGGCGCTGCGGCATCAGCCTGATTGGCGACCGGGCGATCTTCATAAATACGCGGACGGCGATAGCTGATAAAGACCGCTACCAGAAGCCCTGCCAGCATGCCCGAAATGGGCAGTGCCATGGCCATGGGCACCTGCGCGGCAGTGATCTCAAGCCCTGCCGACGCACCGGCAGAGTTGATATTGGCCAGCAGAATATCGTTGAGAAAGATCGCGCCAAAACCGACCGGCAGCAGCATGTAGGGCGCGGTAATGCCGAAGGTGATCACGCAGGCGATGAGACGCCGGTCGAGCTTCAGACGATTGAAGACCGGCAGCAGCGGAATGACCACAATGGGAATAAAGGCAATGTGTACCGGCACCAGATTCTGTGAGCAGATGGCGGCCGTCAGCAGGGAAACAATCAGCAGCGTCTTGAGGGTTTTCGGATGGGTCCGCTGGCCATCAAGTGCCCGAAGAAAGCGCTGCGCCACGCCCTCGGTAATCCCCGAACGTGCCAGCGCCACGGCAAAGGCACCCAGTGACGCATAGGAAAGCGCGATCCCGGCACCATCACCAATGCCATCATTGAAGGCGTCAAGCACCTCCTGAATGGAGAGACCGCTATAGAGACCGCCGGACACTGCCGCCACGATCAGGGCTGCCACGACCGGCACACGCGAAAGACTCAGGCCGACCATGATAAGGATGGAAATGACAATGGCATTCATTGGTGCAGCACAACCAGGGATAGAGAGTGAAGCCCGGCCAGAAAGCCGGATGGCATTGCCGCTTTAAAAAGGGCGCGCGCACTCTATCACAAACGCCTGCCATGGAACGGCTCCAGCATGCGCATCACGCCTCGACACATCGCTTTCAGGCACCCTTACCACCCCATGCTAGACTGAGGGTCTACCGTGACCGACGTTTCTGGAGCAAGGATCGCCATGTCGATCGAAGATCTACACCTTAACCTGCGCAATCTTGAAGTCGAGGATTACGCCAAACTCAAGGTACTGATGGATGTTGTTTACAACGATATTGGCGGCGCCTGGGAAAAGCACACCATCGATCGTCTGATCGCCGAATTCCCGGATGGCCAGATTGTCATCGAGGATGAAGACCGCATCGTTGGGGTCGCCCTGACCGTGCTGGTTGACTATGAAACCTTCTCCAACCCGCACAAGTACGACGACCTGATCGGTAATCGGGAGATCATTCTCAACAACGTTCAGGGCGATGCCCTGTACGGACTGGACGTCCTGATTGACCCGGCCTACCGGGGCTATCGTCTTGGTCGACGACTGTATGAAGCGCGCAAGGATCTGTGCCGCTCCATGAACCTGCGCGCCATTCTGGCCGGCGGGCGCATCCCCAACTATTTCGAGCACGCCGCCGAGCTGTCACCAACGCAGTACATCGATCAGGTGTCACGCAAGGAGATCTACGACCCGATCCTCTCCTTCCAGCTTGCCAATGACTTTCTGGTCAAGCGCCTGTTAAAGAAGTATCTGCCCGAGGATGAGCGCTCGCAAGGCTATGCCACCCTGCTTGAGTGGAACAACATCCTTTATGAGCCGGTCGCCCGCGTACTGGAATCTCGCAAGACCCAGGTTCGGGTCGGTGCCGTCCAGTGGCAGATGCGCGAATTTGCCTCGGTCGAGCAGGTGCTTCAGCAGGTCGAATTCTATGTGGACGCCATCGCGGACTACCAGAGCGATTTCGCCGTGTTCCCGGAGCTTTTCAATACCCCGCTGATGGGACTGACCGACCAGTCCGACCAGATCAAGGCCATCCATTTTCTGGCCGGTTTTACCGAGCGCTTCAAGACCGAAATCTCGCGCATGGCGGTGTCCTACAACATCAACATCATTGCCGGTTCAATGATGGAAGAAGACAGCGAAGGCAAGCTTTATAACGTCTCCTATCTCTGCCATCGCGACGGCAACATCGAACGTCAGGCCAAGCTGCACATTACCCCGCAGGAGCGACGCGACTGGGTAGTGGAAGGCGGCGACGAACTGCGCGTTTTCGAGACAGATGCCGGACGCATCGGCATCCTGATCTGTTATGACGTCGAGTTTCCCGAACTGCCGCGCCTGCTGGCCGAGCAGGAGATGGACATTCTGTTCGTGCCGTTCTGGACCGATACCAAAAACAGCTACCTGCGCGTGCGCCACTGCAGCCAGGCCCGGGCGATCGAAAACGAATGCTACGTGGTCGCCTGTGGCAGCGTCGGCAATGTGCCCTCGATCGAGAATCTCGATATCCAGTACGCACAGTCTTCGGTCTTTTCGCCTTCGGATTTTGCCTTTCCGCATGACGCGGTCATGTCTGAAACCACGCCCAACACCGAAATGGTCATGTTCTCGGATCTTGATCTGACACGCCTGCGCGTGGTCAGAAGCGAAGGGTCGGTGACCAATCTCAAGGATCGTCGCAAGGATCTTTTCGATCTGCGCTGGCGTGACTGGTCGTGGAAGTCGGGGTCCAATCCGGATTCCTATTGACACAAATGGTTGTACAACAACCATTGTCTTTACAGACCCTTGTTCTAAGCTTTGGCAAGAGTTGGAAGGCATACCTGCCAATTCACCCATCAGAAGGAGGCGATGATGAAAAAGGCGTTAATGACCGGGGCAACGCTTGCCCTGACCACCCTATGGCTTGGCGGCTGTGCTGGTGGGCCTGACTGGCAAAAGCCGGACGGCACGTCACAACAGCTGCACTCCGACAAGGCCGATTGTCAGGTCATGGAGAACAAGGCGGACAACGATCAGACCTATGATGACTGCATGAAGGGCCGTGGCTGGACGCCCACCTGATCGTGACCCGATGATGTTTCCATCGTATTCAGGGCCTCCCATCGGAGGCCCTTTTCATGGGTACCCGTCGATCTCGACCCGGTCATGCTCCACACACACAGCTCATCTATCATTGAAGGGTCAATGAGCAAAGGGTGAGACACACATGGGTTGGTGGCAGGAGCAGAAATGGCAGCGCTGGAAGACACATCATCCGCTGCCCGAGGCAGCGTGGCACAGCGTTCACACACGTCTTCCGATGCTGGCCGGACTTTCCGGGCCCATGCTGGCCCGTCTTGGCGAGCGCAGCTGGCGCGTGCTGTTCGAGCTGCGTCTGTCGCTGCCGGCAGGTGTCGAATGGTCCATCGAAGCGCATCTTGAGATGGCCTCACAGATCGCGTTGATGAGTCTTGGCTGGTCAGACAGGCAGGCACTGGCAGCGCTGGGAGATACCCGCGAGATTATCGTGGTCCCCGGCGCCTTTCATCGTCATGTTCAGGAAATGGATGACTTTGGCGTCATGCATGAATTTGATGATGAACGCGCCGGGGAAACCTCCTGGGGGGGACCGGTCGCGCTGTCACTGGAGGAGGTCGAGTGCTGCGGACAGCGGGACGGCTTCAATGTCATCATTCACGAATTCGCCCACAAGCTCGACATGACCGGCAACATGGCCTTCGATGGCCAGCCTGCCCTGCCGGCCCATATTGATGCCAGGGAGTGGTATGACACCTTCATGCGAGCCTGGCAGGCGATGCAGGACACGCTGGCGCGCGGTGAAATACCACCCATCGACGAGTATGCAGCCACACACCCCAGCGAGTTTCTTGCCGTGTGCTGTGAATATTTTTTCAGTGCACCGGAGCAACTTGAGGCCGTCTGGCCGGATCTTTATGCCCTGTTGGTACGCTATTTCAATCAGGACCCCCTCAAGCGTCTGAAAGAATCGCTCCGTAAACATGAGCAGGCTTCTATCCGGCCGCCATGACCCTGTCACCCTCAGAAGATTGGACGGTGCTCGAACCACTCCCGCAAATGATCGAGCATGCTGCGAAGCCTGGGCGTTACCTGATCGCGATGGGCATACACACAATAAAGTCCCAGCACATCCGGGTCGTATTTCGGCAAAACGCGCACCAGCTGTCCGCTATCCAGTGCTTCCCGCAGCAAGAAGTCCGGCTGGAGCGTGATGCCCATGCCGGCAATGGCCATGTCACGCAGGATCTCGCCGCTGTTGGCCGTCACCCCGGCCTGCGTCGCACCGCTGTGATGATTGGCACCACGGGTAAAATGCAGGCGCTGACCGTGGCGGGCATAACGATAGTGGAGCCCCTGATGTGACGACAGCTCCCAGGGATGCTGAGGTGTGCCCTTTCTCGCCAGGTAGTCTGGCGAGGCGCATAGTGTCAGTCCGATATTGCCGATACGACGCGCAACCAGCGTGGAATCTTCCAGCATCCCGATACGAAGCGCCATGTCAAAGCCCTCATCGACCAGGTCGACCTGGCGGTCGCTGAGTACCAGCTCCAGCGAGACCGAGGGATACTCCTGTCGATAGCGGGCCAGAAGCGGCCCCAGATAGCGAATGCCAAAGGAATAAGGCGCGCTGATACGCAGCCGACCATCCAGCAGCGCCTGATCATCGTGCAAAACTCCCTCAAGGGTGGCCAGCTCTCGCACAATGGTCTCCCCCCGAGCCAGAACCTCCCGCCCGGCATCCGTCAGGCTCAGGCGCCGTGTGGTTCGGTTGATCAGGCGCGCTCCAAAACGCTGCTCCAGAAAGGCAATGTGCTTGCTGACCGAGGAGCGGGACATCGAAAGCCGCTCGGCCGCGCCAATGAAGGCGCCCAGCTGCGCCACTTCCATAAAGACCTTGAGGGCCGCAACGGTATCCATGATTGTTTCCAGATCAAAAACCAATACTCTCTAATTAGCATCTTTATCTTGGATAAGGAAGCAATCAAACTGCCGGCATTCAATGTTAAGGGAAAATTCATCATGCAGGTCACCTCGGAGATGACCGGTTCGACTCGCAGCCTGACGGGGCAGGATATCGCCGCCCTGCTGCTGCGTCTGGCACTGGGCACCATGTTCATTGCTCACGGCCTGACCAAGCTGCTGGTCTGGACACTGTCCGGCACCGGCGCATTTTTTGCCTCGATCGGTTTGCCGGCCTGGCTGGCCTGGCCCATTACCGGGCTTGAACTGGTCGGTGGAGCGCTGCTGATTCTGGGCGTTCGGGTGCGCTGGGTGGCGCTGATTCTGGCCCTTGAGCTCGTCGGTGCCAGCATTCCTCATATCGCCAACGGGTGGATGTTTTCCTCATCCGGCGGTGGCTGGGAGTATCCGGTGTTTCTCGCCGTGACCGCCCTGGCCCTGAGCTGCCTTGATGGCGGCAGGCTGAGCCTGTCAGGCCCTGCCGGACAGCACTCTTCCCTCAACGACCGGAGTTCATGACATGGCACAGGTTCTGTTCATTTCCCATGGCTCACCCGTAGAAGCCCTGGATAAGAGTGACAACGCCGATGCGTGGCGTGCCCTGTCCGGTCAGCTCAAGCGCCCGGCGCGCATTGTGATCGCCTCGGCCCACTGGTCGGGTTTTCCCATTCGCCTGACAGGAAGCAAGGCGCCGAAAACGATTCATGACTTTCACGGTTTTCCTGAGCCCTTGTATGACCTCCAGTATCCGGCACCCGGCGAGCCACAGCTGGCCCGCAACATCGCCTGCCGGCTGAGCGCTGCCGGCCTGCAGTCCTGGCTGGACCCTGAGCGAGGCCTGGATCATGGCATGTGGGTACCACTGCGACATCTCTACCCTGACGCTGATATTCCGGTGGTGGGCATCTCCATCAGCGCCCGCCATGATCCCGACTGGCACTACTATCTGGGTCGCCAACTGGCACAGTCGCTCGATGACGACACGCTGCTGATCTGCTCCGGCAGCATCACCCACAACCTGGGCGACATGCACGGTGATCGTATCGAGGTCTCCGGCTATGTCGATGCCTTCCAGACCTGGATCAGCCAGCAGATGGCCCAGCGAAACGATGGCGCACTGCTGAACTATCGCCGTCTGGCCCCTGAGGCGGTACGCGCCCATCCGAGCGATGAGCATCTGCTGCCCCTGTTTATCGCACTGGGGGCTGGTGATACCCGGGCTCCACAGCGTTTCAACGCGGTTATCTCCCAACAGTCTCTGGCCATGGATGCCTATCTGTTCGAGCGTGCCACCGTCGATCATGCCCCGGCGCTACCGAGCCCGATACGCTCGCTGGTCAGCGTCGGACGCTAGCCCCGTCAGGCTGGCCCGCTTGCCTCGCGGGCCAGCCACTGCCATAAAAGCCCGGCGTTTTGATGCAGGGGGCGCCCTTCTGGTCGCACCAGCCAGAACCCTTCCCGGGTAGGCAAAGTGGCCTCGAAGGGCATGACCAGCGCCGGGTCATCTTCTTCAAGAAGACGACGGTGCGCCAGTGCCACACCGCACCCACAGGCAGCCAGGCGCAGCGTCATGATCTGCGTATCACAGACCAGCCGGCGCGCATGGGTAGTCAGATGTCCAACCCCTGCGGCTTCCAGCCAGCCGGCCCAACCTGCGGAAAACCCGGTAGCATGCAACAGGGTCTGCCCTGCCAGATCCTCGGGGGTTTCCAGCATGGCCGCTACCTGCGGGGCACAGATCGGCGTCATGACCTCATGCCCCAGCGATTGCATCTGAACATCCTGCCAGTCTCCCTGGCCATATCGAATTTCGATGTCGGCATCGAGAGTGCCAAACTGCTGTGACCAGATGGCGGTCACCACCTGCAGTTCGATCTCTGGATGCTGGCGATGAAAGGCCGCCAGCCGAGGTGCCAGCCAGTACTGCTGAACCCCTGGCGTTGCTCTTAAAATGACAGGCGCGTTACTGACCGGCCCAAAGACTTCCGCAGTGCCCATGGACAGCTGTGAGAAGGCCGCCTGCAGGCCGGGCAACCAAGCCCGGGCGGCATCCGTCAGCGAAATGCGCTGTGAATGACGAATGAACAGGGATTGTCCGAGACGATCTTCAAGCAATCGAATACGCTGACTGATCGCCGATTGTGAGACGCCAAGTTCTACACCGGCGGCGGTAAAGCTCAAGTGACGGGCCGAAGCTTCAAAGGCCTGCATCCAGGCCAGCGGCGGTAGACGAGTCACGATTTTCTCCATCAAACGATCAGTCGTCCTGACCGTGGCTTCTCATGGTGGCAACGTACTGACATCAAACGTTTTGATGATACCCAAAACTGTGCTGATGCTGGCATGAGGCCGCGCGTTCATGACAGCACAGTCGCATTATCGTCATCGTACCGGTTGATGCGCCTGTCCGGCCTGACTAGACTCGTGGCCCTTCTCTGGCTGCGGACGGCGTTGTCATGACCAGGCGTGTGTGGCTTGTCATTATTGTAATTGTGCTCATGCTGGCGATGGGCGGTTTCTGGCAGTGGCTTGCCATGGGTGATGCCATTACGGCTGAAAAGCTCGAGCAGTGGCTGGGTGAAACCATGAGTCTGCGCGAATCATGGTGGGCACCGCCAGTGCTGATGCTGACCTACATGATTGGCAGCCTGATCATGTTTCCGCTGACGATTCTGGTGGGGGCGACCGGGCTGATCTTTGGTCCCTGGTGGGGGCTTTTCTATGCGCTTTCGGGCACCATGGTCGCGTCAACGGCGACCTGGCTTCTGGGCCGAGCGCTGGGGCGTGAGATTCTGACCCGCTACGGCGGCGATCGTATTCATCGTCTGGCCGACAGTGTCTCGCGTCATGGCATTCGAACCATGATTGTCTTCAACCTGCTGCCACTGGCCCCGTTCACTTTCACCAACATGATCGCCGGCGCCTGCCGAATGCCCTATGGGGTCTACATGGTCGGCTCGGTCATCGGCATTCTGCCGGGGCTGGCGGCCGTCACGGTCGCGGGCAGCCGACTGGGCGAGCTGATCCGCTCGCGCAGTCTGGATGATCTTCTCTGGCTGGTCATCGCAGTCGCAGGCGTGGTCGTACTGGGTCTTGTCTTTCGCTGGATCTCACGACACCGACAGCAGGCCTGATACGGTCGGCGTCATGGGCTCAGGTCTTTTTGACGCCGGAGGCAGGTACGTTGCCCTCCAGGTCATCGCGAAGCTGCATCAGGGTCACTTCCCCCGGGGTGATCGAGGTGGCGCTACCGGGTTGAAAATGGTGTCCCTGGGTCAGCGGCGTCAGGCTGCCTTCGACCAGCGGCACCCTTTGCCCGGTCGGCGGCGCCGGACGCATGCGCGGCGCGACCCGCTTTGAGCCACCGAAGACACGGCGCAGTACCGTGCCGCGATGACACAGCAGATTCCACTCTGCCTCCAGTCTGGCGCGCGCCTGATCCCAGGTCGTCTGGTCACCATTCGATGATGCCTTTCGGGTCTGATGGGCCGCCAGCAGGCGCTCATAGACCGCCAGACACTGATCGGCGCACTTGCAGGTATCAAACTTCGAAGCCGTCTCCAGCGCACCCTGACGCAGGCTCTGACAGCGCTGCGGGTCCAAAAGACTCCCCAGCGCCCGGGCAAACGCCTGCTCATCCTGCTCCGGCAACAGCAGTCCGTTGCGCTCATGGGAGAGCACCTCGCGCACACCGGTGGCATCAAGGGCTACTACCGGCAGGCCTGCGGCCATCGCCTCCACCACCACCATCCCCTGGGTTTCACTGAAGGAGGCAAAGGCAAAACTGTCCATGGCGTGATAGGCATCGATCAGCGACTGCTCCTTGAGCACGCCGGTGAGATGCACCCGCTCACCCACCCCCATCTGATGGGCCCGGGTCAGGATGGCATCCCGCTCGTCACCATCACCGACCACCATGAAGTGCATGTCCGGATGATCGCATAGCGCCTGACAGACACTCTGGGTGAGAAACGGCAGGTTTTTTTCCTGTGCCAGTCGTCCGACATGGCCGACCACATGAGCATGATCATCGATACCGAAGTGCGACCGCCAGTGATGGCGATTACCGCTGGAAAAGCGTTCGATATCCACCCCACTGGGTACCACTTCCAGCGCCGTCTTCACGCCGCGTTCACGCAGAATGTCGCGAATGCTGTCACTGGGCGCAATCACGGTATCGCAAAGCGCGCTATAGCCGTTGGAAAGCGCCAGCGCAAAGCGCTGCATCACCGGAGAGTTGCCCGGCACGTAGTGGGTGTAATGTTCATAAAGGGTGTGATGGGTAAACACCAGCGGCAGCCCGCGCCCCTGGGCGACACGCACCGCCGTATCTCCCAGCAGAAACGGATGATTGGAGTGCACGATATCAGGGGCAAAGTCCCGAATGGCGTCATCCAGTGAGCCGGGAATCGTGACCGGCAGGGAAAAGTCGCTGCCGTTGAAGCGCTGCATGGCAGGCACCCGAATGACATCGGTCTCCGTGTCGGGCTGGCCGTCAAGCGTGGGCGCCACGACCAGCACCCGATGACCGGATGCTCTGAAACACTCGACGAACCGCTGAACGGATTCGCTGACACCCCCCACGATGGGACTATAGGTGTTGGTGAACATCAAAATGTTCAAGCCATTCCTCCTGGTGCTGGCCTGTAAATAAGGCCGCCGGCTGCACCTGACAAACCTGATTGCGCAAACGTATCGCGGATCACGATACCTTGCGCGCATTATAGCCGACGGAGTCTAGCAGAGCTGCATGGCGCCAGGCATTCCGGCGTGACGGGAACTACACTGCAGGCGGCATCACACGATACGAATAACGCCCTGTCCTTGAGACATGAGGCTCGGCCACCTGACGGCCGCGATATTGATCATAAAAGCCGACCGCCTGATGAAGGAATACCTCCATGAGCACCATTTTTGAAGAGATTCGCAAGGACCACGACACTCAACGCACGCTGCTGGACCTGCTGGTCAAGACCCACGGCGACAGCGATGGGCGAGAAGAGCTTTTCCAGCGCGTCAAGGCGGCGCTTCAGACGCATGAAACCGCCGAGGAGCGCTTCTTCTATCGCCCCTTGATGGCCTATGACAACGGGGTCGAAAAATCCCGTCACGGTATTGCCGAACATCATGAGATGGATGAAGTCATCGAACAGATGGAGAGTACCGACTTCAGCTCGCCGGCCTGGCTTGGCCATGCCAAAAAGCTTCAGGAGATGGCATTGCACCACTTCGAGGATGAAGAGCAGCAGTTTTTCATCTCGGCCGGTCAGAAATTCAATGACGACGAGAAAACGCAACTGGGCCAGGAATATCGCAGCGAAATGGATCGTCTGAACAGTTGATCGCATCAGTTGCCCGGTGCCTGCGTCATGCCGACACGGTGACCTGTTGAAGATTACGGCAGCGGCGGCAGCCGTTCGGCAAGCCCTGCCGTCATGGCATCGATGAACCGGGCAATGCGCTCCGGCACAAAACGCTGCTGACGATGCACCACCATGAAATCCATGCGCGGCGTATCGAAACCGGGCAGGATCTGTTGAAGCCTGCCCTGAGCCAGCGGGTTTTGTACCTGCCACCAGGAGCGATAAACAATGCCGTGCCCGGCCATGGCCCAGGCCGTCACACTCTCGCCGTCATTACTGCTCATCGTGCCGCTGACCCGGACGCGATGTTCCCGTCCATCGCTTGTAAAACGCCAGTCATCAAAGCCGGCCTCGCGCTCGCGAACCACCAGACAGTTATGATCGACCAGTGCTTCGGGCGTGGACGGCCAGCCGGCGCGTGCAAGATAGTCCGGCGAGGCACAGGCAATCCGACGACTGGCCAGCAGCCGTCGGGCCCGCAATCGTGAATCCGGCACGGGCCCCACGATGATGCCGAGATCCAGATCGTGTGCCAGCAAATCGCGCGGATAATCACTTAAATCCAGTAACACCTCGACGTCAGGATGCGCGCGCGTGAACTGCTCGATCAATGGCGCCACATGAGCACGGCCAAAGCCGAAGGTCGCGTTGACCCGTAACTGGCCGGACAGGGCATGGCGCTGCGCGCCCAGTGAGGCCTCCAGTTCATCAAGCTCCTGAAGCAGCGAGGCACCCCGCTGCAGATAGCGCTCTCCCTCCCCGGTCAGGGCCAGACGTCGCGTTGTGCGGCGCATCAGTTGAACCCCCAGACGCTTTTCAAGCTGTGCCAGACGCTTGCTGACCGCCGACAGCGATAGCCCCAGCGCCTGTGCGGCCTGCGTCATCGACGTATGGCGGGCCAGCACCTGAAAAAAGTGCAGATCACTGATGGCCTTCATGATGACTCCTGTCGATTATTTACTCATGTTCAATAATCAATTGCGTGATGACCTGATTATAAACGCTGGACAATCCTCTAGAGTAATGGACATCGTGGACGCCCTGCCGGAGCCTTTCATGCTCGAGATGTTCAAGACCTTTGACCTGAATGTGAACGGCGTAACCCTTCATGGGTGCGCTGGTGGTGAGGGCACCCCTCTTCTGCTGCTGCACGGTCATCCGCAGACGCACGCCATCTGGCACCGGGCGGCACCAGGGCTCAAGGATCACTTCCATGTCGTCATGGTGGATCTGCGCGGCTACGGCCACTCCTCAAAACCGCCGAGCGACGTCGAACACAAGACCTACAGCAAGCGCGTCATGGCCCTGGATCTGGTCGCGCTGATGACGGCGCTCGGATTCGAGCGCTTTGCCGTACTGGCCCATGACCGCGGCGCCCGTGTCGCCCACCGCCTGTGTCTGGATCATCCCGAGCGCGTCGAGCGCGCGATGTTTCTCGACATCGCTCCGACGCTTGAGATGTACGAGCGCACCGATCGGGCCTTTGCCAGCGCCTATTTCCACTGGTTCATGCTGATTCAACCGGCACCGCTGCCCGAGCGGCTGATCGAGGCCAATCCGCGCGCCTGGATCGATGGCGTGATGGGCAATCGTCATGCCGGGCTCGCCCCGTTTTCAGATGAAGCCCTTGAGGCCTATCGCGAGGCGATGGCGCTGCCGGGCACGGCGCACGCCATGTGCGAGGACTACCGCGCCGCCAACACCATCGACCTAGAGCATGATCGACTCGATCGTGATGCCGACCATCGCATCCAGTGTCCGCTCAGGGTGCTGTGGGGCGAGCATGGCGTGATCGAAAAACTGTTCGATCCCATGGCCCTCTGGCAGGCCTGCGCTCTCGAGGTCAGCGGGCGCGCCCTGCCCTGCGGCCACTATCTGCCCGAAGAGCGTCCCGATGACATCATTGATGAGGCGCTGACATTCTTTAATGCCCCTGCGGGCGCTGTTTGATGCTGACAAGGAGAGATTCATGAGCCACAACATTGCCGTTATTCCCGGCGACGGTATCGGTGTTGAAGTCATGCCCGAAGGCGTGCGCGCCCTTGAGGCCGCCGCTCGACGTTTTGATCTGGACTTCAAATTTACCGATATCGACTTTGCCAGCTGCGACTATTTTGAGCGCCACGGCAAGATGATGCCCGATGACTGGCGCGACCGCCTGGGCGGCATGGACGCCCTGTTTTTTGGCGCCGTGGGCATGCCCGAGCGCGTGCCGGATCACATCTCGCTTTGGGGCTCGCTTTTGCAGTTTCGTCGCGCCTTTGACCAGTACGTCAATCTGCGCCCGTGCAGGCTGATGCCGGGCATCAAGAGTCCGCTGGCGGGACGCGCGCCAGGCGACATCGATTTCTACGTGGTAAGGGAAAATACCGAAGGCGAGTATTCAAGCGTCGGCGGTAGAATGTTTGAAGGTACCGATCGTGAAGTGGTGATTCAGGACACGGTCATGACCCGCACCGGCATCGATCGCGTATTGAAGTTTGCCTTTGAACTGGCCAAAACCCGACCGCGTCAAAAGCTGACCTCTGCAACCAAGTCCAATGGCATCTCGATTACCATGCCCTACTGGGACGAGCGCGTGCTGGAGATGGCCAAAAGCTATCCTGACATCAGCGTCGACAAGTTCCATATCGACATTTTGACCGCCAACTTCGTGCTCCATCCGGACTGGTTTGATGTGGTGGTGGCCAGCAATCTCTTTGGCGATATTCTCTCGGATCTGGGTCCGGCCTGTACCGGCACCATCGGCGTGGCCCCATCGGCCAACATTAATCCCGAAGGCCATTTTCCGAGTCTTTTCGAGCCGGTACACGGCAGCGCGCCGGATATCTTCGGCCGTGGCATTGCCAATCCGATCGGTCAGATCTGGTCGGCAGCGATGATGCTCGAACACCTTGGCCACATCGATGCCGGCAAGGCCGTGGTGGATGCCATCGAGCGCGTACTGGCAGCAGGCCCGAGTGATGCCCCACTGACACCGGATCTGGGCGGGCGAGGCACGACCAGTGAGCTGGGCGACACCATTGCCGAGGCGATCAAGACCGGCTGACCGTCCGACGTCATGACAGCGCCACCGCGGTCATGAAAAACGGCCATAACAAACAGGGCCGCATCACTGTCGTGATGCGGCCCTGCTGTCATTCTCGCGCAGAAGATCAGATCGTGAAGCGAACCACCGACTGATACAGGCGCCCGGACTGCTCTTCCAGCGACGAAGCGGCCGCTGCTGCTTCCTCGACCAGTGCTGCGTTTTGCTGGGTGACCTGATCCATCTGACTCACGGCCTGGTTGACCTGCTCGATACCGCTGGTCTGCTCCTTGGAGGCCGCTGCAATCTCGGCCATCAAATCGTTGACCCGACGCGAACTCTGCGTAATGGTCGACATGGTGGTATCAGCCTCGTCCACCAGCGTGGTGCCGCTGGCCACCTGAGCGACCGAGCGCTCGATCAGCGCCTTGATATCGCTGGCCGCAGTGGCCGAACGGCTGGCGAGCTGTCGTACTTCTCCGGCCACCACTGCAAAGCCGCGTCCCTGCTCGCCGGCACGGGCGGCCTCAACGGCGGCGTTAAGCGCCAGCAGATTAGTCTGGAAGGCAATGCTGTCAATCATGGTGATGATTTCGCTGATCTTGCTGGAGCTTTCGCGAATCTCACTCATGGTCGCCACAACTCTTTGAATCACTTCACGGCCATTGTCCATCTCACTGGATGCACTCTGGGACAGACGCGTGGCCTGAGCGGCATTATCGGCATTCTGGCGCACGGTGGCCGTCAGCTCTTCCATGCTGGCCGCGGTCTCTTCAAGCGAGGCCGCCTGCTGCTCGGTACGTGCGGACAGATCGTTGTTACCGGCAGCGATTTCACGGGCGCCGACGTCAATCGATTCACTCGCCTGGCGAATGCTGGCGATGGTATCAGCCAGCTCTGAGCGCATATGCTCAATATGATAAAGCAGACTGGTCTGATCACCGTTTTTCAGCTCAAGACGTGTGCCCAGTCGGCCATCAGCAATTTCACGCACGCAATCGATTGCGTAGGCAGGCTCCCCGCCCAGGCCCCGATAGATATTGCGGGTCAGCAGCAAAAACGCCACCGTCAGGGCCGCCCCTACCGCCGCCAGCAGAGCAACAAACTGGAAAAGCTTGGCCATGAAAGCATGCTGGATATCGTTGGTGTATACCCCGGCTGCGAGGTTGATCTGCCAGGGCGCGAAGCGCTCGACGTAACCCAGTTTGGGCAGCAGTGTGTCACCGGTGGCATCGCGGGAATCATATTTCACAAACCCGCTACCGCCGGACAGTGCCTTGTTCAAAAGCTCGGTATAAACGGCTACCCCGTTGGGATCGGTATAAGTCGACATATCTGCGCCGGCATCACGACGCGGGTGATAAAGCACGCGCGCGCTGTCATCAAAGGCGAAAATATAGTTTTGACGGTCATCGCCAAAGCGCAGGCCGCCCAGCGCATCCAGTGCCCGACGGCGCGCCTCATCCATGGTGAACTCGCCGGCACTGGCGCGCTCGTGATAGCGCTCGAACAGCGTCTGGGCCACGCCCACGGTTGCCTGAAGGCTGCGCTGGCGCTCCTCAAACATCATGCCCCGCGCATTCCAGGCCATGCTGGTGACGAGTACCAGCATGCCGATCCACATCAAGGCCAGAATGGCGAACATTTTTTTTCTGAGCGTCCAATTGCCAAGGCTGAAGCCTGCGCGACGACGCTGTGTCGCTTTCGCATTGGGTTGAGAGCCCGAATGCTCTCCCGATGTCATTTCCGTCCAGCCTGCCTGCGACGCCATGTGTTTCTCCCTTCGGACTTCACGTCCATAACCTGCACCATACCGGCGCGACCCAATGCACAACATCGGCCGACAGGAGCTAGACTTGAGGTCGCGTCGGAAGGTATATCCACCCGGTTAAAAGGAGAATCACATGCCTGACATGGCAGATCTGAAGGGGTTATTGGGCAGTCTGGCCACTGCCATGGGCGGCGACACAGGAATACCGACAGGTTGTCAGGCCGTCAAGGATTTTGATCTGGCGCGCTATCTGGGGCTTTGGCATGAAATCGCCCGACTGGATCACAGCTTCGAGCGGGGGCTCAACAGGGTCACGGCCCATTACGCGATGCGTGACGATGGTGGCGTGGCCGTGACCAATCGGGGCTTCAACCCCAAGGATCAGCAGTGGGATGAAGCCGAGGGCAAGGCCTTTTTCGAAGAAGATGCCCATACCGGGCGTTTTCGAGTGTCCTTCTTTGGCCCCTTTTACGCCGGCTACAACATTCTCTGGCTGGATGAAAACTACGAGCATGCCATTGTGGCCGGACCCAACCACGGATTTCTCTGGCTGCTCGCACGCTCATCAAGCATTACCCCCGAGATGTACAAACACATGCTCGAGATGGCGCGCGGCAATGGTTTTAACACCGACGCGTTGATACGCGTCTCCCACGACATGTCAGAGGCATGACATCAAGCCGGTTCAGGGCACCAGGATACCGGCTCTAAAGACCCGCCAGATGCTGGCCAGACGCTGGTCGAAGGTTGACCGGTCATACAAAAAGCTCTCGCTGAAAAGACCGTCGATGATGCAGTAGGTCATGGCGATGAAATCGCCCTCATCAAGATCCCTGCGCAGCACGCCCTGGTCGATGCCCTGCGCATGGGTTCTTTTCAACAGCGCATCGATGGCGCTTTCGCTCTCGCGACTGATGCGCTTGAGCGGCGTCGCAAGCGATGCTGGCGGAAACAACAGAAAACGCTTGTAGAACACGCCCTTGCCGGAATCAAAAATGAAATCGCTGCAGGCCTGAAGCAGGGCCTTGAGGCGCGTTTCCACCTCTTCATGACGCACAAGACTCTGCTCGATCACGCTCAGCATCTCGGCCTCGACATCTGCCACCAATGCCATGAACAGCGCTTCCTTGCTGGCAAAATGGTTGTAAAGCGACGGGGTGCGAATGCCGGTCCCGCGCGCTATCGCCGATAGGGGCGTGGCTTCATAGCCCTGTTCGGCAAAGAGCTTGAGGCCGATTTCCCGAATACGTGCTTCGGTACTCATGAAGGTATTCTCTCCCTAAAAATGGCCAGGGGTTGCTGTCTCGCCTGCATGCCTCTAGACTAACTAACGATCGTTAGTTCAAGCAACCCCTGTCGTAAGGCACTGCCGGCAGGAAGAGAGGGCTCATGACTTCAAAATGGTGGCTGATGCTACCCGCCACGCTGTGCGAGATCGGTTGGGCGCTGGGCGCTAAATACGCGCAAGGCCCTGTCGAGTGGCTCGCCACGCTGGTGCTGGTGACGGTGAGTCTGGGATTGGCAACATGGATGGCACGCACGCTGCCCACCACCACGGTCTACACCGTCTTTGTCGGCCTTGGCGCGATGGGTACCGTGGTCGTGGACATCGCCTTTCTGGGCGCGCCGTTCAATGTCCTGACGCTGATGCTGATCGTGACCCTGCTGATCGGGGTGGTGGGTCTCAAGCTCTACTCTTCCCGTCAGAAGGAGGTGTCATGTACTGGTTCGCACTGATTGTCTCGGGGCTCATGGAAGTCGTGGGCGTCACCGGCATCGAGAAGTTCAATCGCGGCTCACGCCGGACAGGGCTTGCCATGCTGGTGATTGGCTTTGGACTCTCACTGGCATTTATCTCGTTTGCCATGCGCGAGATCAGTCTGGGCATTGCCTACGCCGTGTTTACCGCCATCGGCACCGTGGCCAGCGCGCTGTTGGGCATGCTGTTCTGGGGCGAATCGAAAAGCCCGATCCGACTGGGCTTTATTGCCCTGATCATCGCTTCGGTGGTCGGGCTCAAGCTGGTTTCCGGCGGCCAGTGACGCCACCCATCCAGCGTCACTGCGTCTCCCGTGCCCAGGCCAGCAACGGCCGGGTGCGCGCATGCATGTCCAGTCGCGCCTTGAGACGCACCATATTCCAGTAGTGCCCGTTGAGCGTGCGCGAGAGCAACATGGTATCCGCCGGCGGTTGCAGACGATCCATGGCCGACCAGACCCGCGGACTGATCTCACGCAGCCGATAGTGAATGCGCGCATCGCTGAAGTCCTGCTCGCCGGGCTCAAACAGGGGGCGCATGGCCGCAGCCGATTCGCGATACAGCGCCAGCGGCGCGCCCTCGCCCTGACGTCCCCCCATTGAGCGCAGCGCCTCGTCCATGCCCATCGGGTCATCGTCGATCGCCGCCCCGAGCAACAGCATCATCGAGCGAAGCCGCGCCTCGGGCACGCTGATCACCGCCCCCAGGTCATAGACGATCAATCGACCTTCGTCATCGGTGGCAAAATTGCCGGCGTGCGGATCGGCGTGCAGTTCGCGATGGGTGAACATCTCCTCGGTCAGCCAGTCCCCCAGATTGGCCGCAAGGCGCTGACGCACCTCGTCCGCCATCGTTTCGGCTTCCCGCATCGGAATCCCGGGCAGATAGCGCATGGCGAGCACGCGGTCGCCGGAATAGTCCGCCAGCGGATCGGGAAAGCGCAGCCCGTCGTTGTCAGCGTAGCGCGAGCGATAGCGCTCCAGCGCCTCGAACTCGGCGCGGTAATCGAGCTCCTTGCGCAGGCTGTCGGCAAATTCATCGAACATGGCATCCAGTCGGGCCTGAGGCACCTTCATCCAGCGCATCAGCCGCATCATGCGCCGCACCTGCACCAGATCCTGCTCAAGCACACGCTCAAGGCCCGGATACTGCACCTTGAGCACCAGCGTCTCGCCATCATGGGTGGTGGCGCGATGCACCTGACCCATGGAGGCGCTGGCAAAGGGGGTCGTTTCGATATCGGCAAAGACCGCTTCGAGATCGCCAAATTGATCCACAAGGGTACGTCGAATGTCCTGCCACGGCATGGGGCGTGCCTGGCGCTGGAGCCGGGCCAGCTGCTCTGCCAGCGCCGGCGGCAGCAGATCGTCCCACTGCGCCATGATCTGGGCCAGCTTCATGGCCGGCCCCTTGAGCTCGGAAAGCTCATTGAACAGCTGCTCGCCCAGGGCCTCCCAGCCCGCATCACGCCCCATGCGCGAGCGCAAAAGGGCACCACCGGTACGCGCCCCCATACCCAGCATCCGTCGGGTTCTGCCTCGCTCTCTCATTCACGTGACTCCTTTCGGACGTTGAGGGTCCAGCATTGAAGATGACGTTGCACGCCGCGCCGCCCTGTTCATGGCTCACATCCAGCGCTCATCAGCCGTAAAACAGACCGTGAACCAGCGCTGCTCCGGAGCAATACTCAGTGCCGCACCAATCTGGGTGCGCACGTCGTCCAGCGTCGCCACGCCGGCATGCGCTGCAAACTCGGGCGTGGTCAGAATATGAATTTCGATAAAGTTGCCGCGTCCGGTACGGGCCACATGACTGTAGTAGTACCTGAGCCCTTCTCGCTTCATGACACTTTCCATGACGGCGTGCACCTGCTGATCCAGCTCGCGGGGCGCCATCAGCAGCACCTCCTTCATGGCCCGAATCACGATACCGATGGGAACGGGCAGAAAGCACAGGGTCAGGATTGCCAGCAGCACCACGTCCACATAGGGCGTGTAGATGACCCAGGCCGTACGCTCCAGCACCAGCGACAGCGCAAAGGCCACGATCAGCGCCAGGGTGATCAGCCCGGCCATCAGCCAGCTCTGGGCATCGATACGGATGAAGACCGAATCAATGCGCGCGTTGACGCGTCTTTCCATGCGGTACATGACCAGACAGATGACGGCCACTACCACGGCGTATCCCAGTGCCGGCCCAAAGGCCAGCGAATGACCGCCCTTGATGATGCCCTGTATGGCATTGAGAAAGGCATACAGGCATAACAGCGTCAGGATTCCGCCATTGAGCGCGGCCACCAGCGGCTCCAGATGCCAGAATCCATGCTGAAATCGGTTACTCGTCTCACGCATGGCCAGGCGGGCCACAAAAAGCGACAGCGCCGACATGACCGAATCGATGGCCGAGAACATGCCATCAAACAGAATGGACTCGGAGCCCGACAGCAGACCGAAGGCAATTCCCAGCAACGACACGCAAAGCGTGGCCGCGATCGAGCGCTTCAGCGTTTGCTGCTCCAGACGAGCGTCCATGATCATTCTCCGGCCCTGCTTTCAGGGCCATTTGGCAAAATCGCCACTTTCAGCCGCATTCTTTAGCACACCATCCCGCGGTCGCAGGCGTTAATACAGCCATCCTGTCGTACACTACGATCAGATAATGGCAAAGGACCGGAGGGCCAACATGTCACTGAGCGATTATTTTGCGGAGTTCATTGCCACCAATGAGATGACAGTGTGGTCGGATTGTGACGCATTGCCAGAGGTATCGGCGGTCGAGTATGCGCCGGGCGCCATGGCGCTTGTGCCGAGGGCCATTGAGGGATCACCGGAGGCCACCATCATCTCGGCCGGCATTCACGGTGATGAAACGGCACCGATCGAGCTGTTCGGCGAACTGCTGGCCGCCCTCGATGCCGGACAGCTTCGCGTTGGAGCTCCGACTCTGCTGATCATGGGCAATCGACGCGCCATTGCCGCCGGGCGGCGCTATATCGACACCAACCTCAATCGGCTCTTTCGCCGTGAGACGCTGCTTCAGGATGACCATCGATTCGAGTGTCAGCGCGCGCTTGAACTGATGCACGCGGTGGACCGTTTCATGAGTGACGTCGTCAAAAATAACGATGCAGGATCGGTGCTGCATCTGGACATGCACACCGCCATTCGCGACAGTCGCTACCCCCGCTTTGCCGTCGAACCCTTCAGCGAAACCCCGACACCGGATGCCGTCTGGCAACAGCTGGCCAGTGCCGGCCTGCAGGCCGGGCTTTCCCAGCATCAGCACAGCTGGACCTTTTCACACTACACTCGACATTATCACGGCGCTCAGGGCTTCACGCTGGAACTGGGACGCGTCGCGCCTTTTGGCAGCAACGATCTCGAACCGCTTGCCCCGATGCTGGATCTACTGCGCGCGCGCATCGCCGGCACCCATGACAGTATCGCGAACCAGAGGCCCCTGGTGCGCTTTGTCGTGACCGATGAAATCATGCGTAAAAGCGATGATTTCGAGCTGTGTTTCGCCGACGACATTGCCAACTTTACCGAGTTTCCCCCGGGGAGCTGTCTCGCCCGGGATGGCAACGACGGCGAGTGGATCGTCAGGGAAGCACCGGTACATGTCGTGTTCCCCAATGCCAATGTCGAACGCGGCGCCAGGGCACTATTGCTGGCCCGCCCTCTGGCTTCAGAGTATCCTGGCACACAATGATCCCATCAAACGGGCGCGTATCGGGCGGGCCTGTTAACATGCGCCGCCAAACACCTCGGGCCGCCAGAGTAAACACGGCCTGTCGCATGATTTCATACCACCAATGACAACATTCAGGAGAGTGCCTTGGCCGACGCCTCCATTCCGCTGATCGTCAGCGACATTCACAAGCGCTTTGGCGACAATGAAGTGCTCAAGGGCATTTCGCTGGAAGCCAGAAAGGGCGACGTTATCACCCTGATCGGCGCCTCCGGCTCTGGCAAGAGCACCTTCCTGCGCTGCATGAATCTGCTTGAACGCCCTGACAGTGGCGACATCATCGTTCACGGCGAGCCCATCAGCTTTCGTCAGACCCGTCACGGTCGCGAACCTGCCGACCGAAGTCAGCTCGAGCGGATTCGCACAAGGCTGTCGATGGTCTTTCAGAGTTTCAATCTCTGGGCGCACATGACGCTGATTGCCAACGTCATCGAAGCCCCTGTTTACGTTCGCGGCATTCCAAAGGCCCGGGCAACGGAACAGGGCATGGCGCTTCTCGAGCGCGTCGGGCTTGCCGACCGGGCGCATTACTACCCGGCGCAGCTCTCCGGCGGCCAGCAGCAGCGCGGCGCGATTGCCAGAGCACTGGCCATGGAGCCGGAGGTCATGCTCTTTGACGAGCCGACCTCGGCGCTCGACCCGGAACTGGTGGGCGATGTGCTCAAGGTCATGCGGGAACTGGCTGACGAGGGCCGCACCATGATCGTGGTCACCCATGAGATGGATTTTGCCCGCGACGTCTCCAACCAGGTGGTTTATCTGCATCAGGGCATGGTCGAGGAACAGGGCCACCCCTCCGAGGTGCTGAATCAACCGAGTTCGTCCCGCCTGCAACAGTTTCTCGCACCGCGCGGGCGTTAATCTCAAGGAGACTGCCATGATCGATTTTCAGGGCTATGGACCCCGTCTTCTGGAGGGCGCCCTGCTGACCCTTGAGCTGGCGGTACTCTCGCTGCTCGTGGCGGTCGTGCTGGGGCTTGTGACCGCCAGTGCCCGCATGTCACGCCTGGCCATCCTGCGCCTGCCTGCCATCATCTACACCGTGATCATCCGCGGCGTGCCCGACCTGGTGCTGATGCTTTTGCTGTTTTATGGCGCCCAGATCGGCATCAATCAGGTTACCGATCTGATCTATGAGCGCTGGGGCTGGGACATCTTCATCAATGTTGACCCCTTTGTGGCCGGTGTCATCACCATCGGACTGATCTTTGGCGCCTACATGGCCGAAACCTTTCGAGGCGCCTTTATGGCGGTTGATCAGGGCCAGGTCGAGGCGGCCGAATCCCTTGGCATGAGTTCATGGCTACTGTTTCGGCGCATTCGCTTTCCCCTGATGATGCGCCACGCCCTGCCCGGGCTTGGCAATAACTGGATGGTGCTTTTAAAGACCACCGCGCTGGTGTCGATCATCGGGCTGTCCGACATGGTACGCGTGGCGGCAGAGGCCACTCGCGCCACTCATCAGACGTTTTTGTTCATGATTCCGGTGGCACTGGGCTATCTGGCCATCACGTCACTGTCGGAAATCGTCATGCAGTGGATGAAAAAACGCTATAACGCCGGCTTCGAGGAGGCACCATAATGCAGGAGCTTCTTCAGTCGATCGCCCCCTGGCTCAGCGACAACGCCATCTTTACACCGTCGACGCTTGCCCAGTACTGGGGCGGCTTCGTCAATACCGTCCAGCTGGTCTTCATCTCGCTGGTGATCGGTCTGTTTCTGGCCGTACCGCTGGCCATTGGCCGCGCCAGCCCGATCTGGCTGCTACGCAAGGGCATCTGGCTCTATACCTGGATCTTTCGCGGTACACCGCTTTTGATTCAGCTCTATATTGCCTATTACGGCCTGGCCTTCATCCCAGGCGTGCAGGACAGTCTGATATGGCCCTTGATCAAGGACCCGCTCTACCCCGCCCTGTTGGCGTTTACGCTCAACACGGCCGCCTATACTACCGAGATCTTTTACGGGGCCATCAAGGCCATGCCTCGAGGCGAGCTTGAAGCCGCTCGCGCCTACGGCATGTCCCCCATGCTGGCCTACCGACGCATCATTCTGCCCAGCGCCCTGCGCCGTGCCCTGCCGGCCTATGGCAACGAAGTCATCTTCATGCTGCATGCCAGCGCGATTGCAAGCGTCGTGACCATTGCCGACCTCACCGGTGTGGCCTACAACATCTATTCGCGATACTACGCGCCCTTTTCAGCGTTCATCTTTGTGGCGCTGTGCTACATGGTGCTGAGCTTTTCCATTCAGGGCGCTTTCAGGCTGCTGGAAAAACGCATGCTGGCGCACCTGAAGCCGCGCTGACACACCCCTGACATCATCATGATCTCCCTTACATGCCGTTACAGCACTTGCATCCGGCAGGGAGATCATGGTGATAATCCAGCGTCGACCCGGGTCACCGGGCGGTCCTTTTAAAAAGAGAGACAATGATGAAAAGACTACTGACGGTTTCCCTGTTGGGGGCGGCGATGGCTGCCGGCTCGGCACAGGCGCGTGACTACGATACGGTCCGGATCGGTGTGGATATTCCATATGTGCCGATGGAATACCGTACGCCTTCCGGTGAGCTGGCAGGTTTTGATATCGAGCTGGGCAACGCCCTGTGCAAGCAGGCCGAACTGAAGTGTAACTGGGTCGAACAGGGCTGGGACGGCATCATTCCGGGTCTGATGTCGCGCAAGTTTGACGCCATCATGTCGTCGATGACCATCAACGACGAGCGCCGTCAGCAGGTGCTCTTCTCTGATCCCTATCTGGTGCCGCCGTCTGCCTGGTTTGCCCCCACCTCAACGTCACTGGCCGGAGTGGAGTCCAGCGATCTCAAGGACAAGAACATCGGGGTACAGCGCGGAACCGTGCAGGACAGCTACGTGACCGACAAGTTTGGGGATGTCGCCAACATCCAGCGCTATGCCAGCGCTGATGATGTCGCCGTCGACATGGAAACCGGTCGTCTGGATATCGCCTTTCTGGACTACCCCACCGGTCAGGCCGCACTGCTCAAGGGCGGCAAGTACAAGACCATGGGCGAGCTGATGACCGAGCCCAAGGAGTACTTCGGTGATGGCTTCGGGATCGCCTTTCGCCAGCGCGACGAGGATCTTGCCGAAACATTCAACAAGGCTCTGGCTACGTTGAAATCCAACGGCACCTACGACGAGATTCACGACAAGTACTTCAACGAAGACGGCACCAACGCCCCACAGGCCGGCGACTGAGCCACGAGATAGCGCCCGTCGTTATCCGCTGCATGAAAAAAGCCCCGTCATTGACGGGGCTTTTGGTTATCAGCAGGCAGGCCGGAAAATGATCAGGCCGGCACGCCGTTAAGCTCAACACCTCTGGTGCCGGGCTCTGCCGGCTCATCAACGGAAAAGATACCGCCGGAGAGCCTGCGTACTCGCTTGAGAAACAGCGCCAGTGCCAGAGCCGTCCCCAGCGCAGCCACGATGTAGGCCACGGTCAGGGGCAGTCCAAACCCGATCGGCGCCCAGGCGATGTAGGTGAAGGTGGCCATGGTCATGAACAGCGCCGGCAACAGCGTCATCCAGTAGGCCTTCTTGGCCAGAATCAGATACATGGTAGCAACCCACAGTGCGATGACCGCCGTGGTCTGGTTGGCCCAGGAGAAATAGCGCCACAGCAGTGTGAAGTCCATATGGGTCAGACCATAGGAGATCACGAACAGGGGCGCGGCCACCATGATGCGCTTCATCATCGGCCGCTGGCCGATGTGGAGGTAGTCGGCAATGATCATGCGCGCACTGCGAAACGCGGTGTCGCCCGAAGTGATCGGCAGCACAATAACACCCAGTACGGCCAGCGTTCCGCCTACCGCGCCCAGCAGATTGACCGACACGCTCTGTACCACGGCTGCCGGACCGCCCTGCGCCAGTACCTGAGAAAGGCTGTTGTCGCCGTGGAACAGGCTCATGGCCGCCGCCGCCCAGATCATCGCGATCACGCCTTCGGTAATCATCATGCCGTAAAAGATCTTGCGACCGTTGTTCTCGTTACCGGTGGTGCGCGAAATGATCGGGGTCTGAGTGGCATGAAAGCCCGACAGTGCGCCGCACGAAATGGTCAAAAACAGCAGCGGGAAGATCGGTGCGCCATCCGGATGCATGTTGGAGAAATTGAGTTCCGGAATCGGGGCACCACGTACGATCATCATGATGCCGATGCCGGCAGCACTAAACAGCAACAGTGCGCCAAACCAGGGGTAGATGCGCCCAATGATCTTGTCGATGGGCAGCACCGTGGCCAGCAGGTAATAGGCGAAGATGGCCAGGGTAATGATGGTCAGCGATACCGGCATCATGTTGGCCAGAAGGGTCGCCGGCGCCGTTACGAACACGGTCGCCACCAGCAAAAGCAGCAGCAGCGCAAAGAAATTCACCACATGCTTCATGATCCGGCCCAGGAACTTGCCAGCCAGCTGAGGCAGGTGCGCACCGTGGTTACGAATCGAGATCATGCCGGTGAGATAGTCATGCACGGCACCTGCAAAGATGCAGCCGGCGACGATCCAGATAAAGGCGACCGGGCCATACAGCGCGCCAAGAATCGGCCCGAAAATGGGGCCAACGCCGGCGATGTTTAAAAGCTGGATCAGTGCGTTGCGCTTGGTGCCCATGGGCAGATAGTCAACATCATCGCGCAGGGTATGTGCCGGGGTAGGACGGCGGTGATTGGATTCGAAAACACGTTCCACGAACTTGCCGTAGGTGAAATACCCCACTACCAGCAGCACGATTCCTGCCAGAAAGGTCACCATATCAATATTCTCCTTGACCCTTGCGTACGTCAGGGTTCGGATCGACACGATCCGGTCGCCGCCGCCAGGGTTACTGTGAGGTTTTTGTAACCCGCAGAGCTTATTCACACGCAGGAGGCGTCAACAGATGGACCTTGGTTCTATAGACCAAGGTCCTGGCCCCTGAAACATGAACTCCTGTGGCCGTTATTTGCCTGAAGTGATCGCCAGCCCCCTGACATATTGCCAGGGGGCATTGATCGACAAGACCCGGTAAAGAGGGAGCAGAGAGAAGGTCAGATGGCGGGAGACGTCAGAATACGCCGCAGCCAGACGCCACATTCATCAATGGCCTGATCGGCCTGAAGGTGCTGACCGAGCCGTCGAACAAAGGCATGAATCATGCCGTAATAGTGACTGTGGCGCGTCAGTACACCCTGCTCGGCCAGCAGTTCGGCATAGCGCACGCCCTCATCACAGACCGGATCGAACTCGGCGGTCATGACCAGCGCCGGCGGCAGGTCCGCCAGATCCTGACGCTCAAGCAGCGTATTGAAGGGATGAGTACGCGATGCCTCATCAGGCAGATACTGCTGGATATACCAGTCGCGAGCCTCACGGGTGAAACCATAGCCATGGGCATTGCGCGTGAGCGACGCAAGCCCGTCATGTTGAAAGTCCAGCATCGGATAAAGCAGACACTGCCCGCAAAGCGCCGGGCCGCCTTCATCGCGTACTCGCAGCGCCGTCAGCGCGGCCAGCAGTGCGCCGGCACTGTCACCAGCCAGCGCCAGACGCTGCGCATCTCCACCGAAGCTTCCAGCATGGCGGCCGATGTAACGCACGGCGGCTAGCGCATCGTCCGGCGCCGCCGGAAATGGATGTTCCGGCGCCAGGCGATAGTCAACAAAGGCCACAATGGTTTTTGAAGCGCGACACAGCGCGCGGCAGATCACGTCATAGGTGGCAAGCGAGCCGGTCACGAAGCCGCCACCGTGAAAGAACACCGTCACCGGTCGCGGCCCGCTCGAGCCGTGTACAAAGGGGTAATAAAGTCGCAGTGTCATGGGGCCTGCAGGGCCCTGAATGGCAAGGTCCCTGATTTCGGCCACCGGATAGGCCAGCGGCGGACGCTGAAGCTTCAGGTTGGCCTGATCGGCGACGGCACGACGCTGGGCAGCACTCATGGCACTGATATCCGGCGCCCGTTCGGCCGCCTCCTGTAGCCAGCGTTCAAACTGCGAATCCAGTGGCATATTCTCTCCCATGACGTGACTGCAAGCCATCAGCGTAACCTGAATGGAGCCGCGCGTCGCGATGACGCACAATGGAGGGTCTGTTCGCCACAGTCATGGTCGTGAACACGGACTCACTTTTGTTAATGGTTGCTCATGAACACACGCGCACTTGTCTCCTTCCCCGCCCTTGTGGCTGCCCTGCTGCTGACCGGCTGTGACCGTACACCGAGCATTGAACTGGCGCAGGGAGAGGCGCAGGGAACGACCTATCACATCAAGTGGTGGGGTGAGGACGCCCCTGCCCGCAGTGACATCGAAGCCGATCTGACTCGGGTGCTCACAAAGATCGATCAGGACATTTCGACCTACCGGGAGGATTCCTGGATTTCACGTTTTAATGCCAGTCGCACTACCGACTGGCAGCCAGCGCCTCCCGAGGTCATTCACCTGCTGCAGATCGCCCGCCGGGTTCATGACCAGTCACAGGGCTGCTACGACCCAACGGTCGCGCCGCTGTTTGCCCTTTGGGGCTTTCAGGACGAGCACTTTCAGGTGCCCTCCGACAAGGCAATCCGCAAGACGATGACCCATGTTGGGCTTGAACATCTCGAGATCGATGCCGACGCCGGAAAAATTCGCAAGACGATCCCGGAGCTTTCCATCGATCTCTCCTCAATGGGAGAAGGCCATAGCGTGGATCGGATTGCCGCGATGCTGGAATCCCACGGCATCCAGAATTATCTGGCAGAACTGGGCGGCGACATGCGCATTCGTGGCACCAAGCCCGACGAAGAGCTCTGGCGGGTAGGCATAGAAACGCCCAGTCCGGGTGAGCGTCGTGCCGGCAATATCGTCACCGTCAAAGACCGCAGCGGGTTGTCCATTAATACATCAGGCACCTATCGTCGCTATTTCGACGACAGCGGCCACGCCTATGGCCACATTATCGACCCGCGCACTGGCACACCCGCTACCCACGATCTGGTCTCGGCCACCGTCTTTGGCCATGAGGCTGCCGTCAGTGACGCCTGGGCCACCACCATGCTCTGTCTGGGGCGTGAGCAGGGCACCGAGGTCGCCGATCGGGAAGGACTGCCGGTCTATCTCATCGAACGCCATGGAGAGAACGATTTCACCGACAGCCGCACCGGGCCGCTCAGGGAGACGGATCGATTCACGCTCCAATAAAGGCTCAACATGCGATCCCCTGTCATGAGACAGGAGGGTGCCAGGAGCTTCCTATCTAATCCGTCACTGCTGATCGGCTACTGCGCCGAATGGCTCTCCGAGTCGGCCGCATGACGCGAGGGAGCAAGCCCCTCACGCATGAAGTTGACGATCCAGTGCGCCATGACATGGTCATCGACCGGGGCATGATGCGAGGCCATGCCCTCACGAAGACGCCGGTCCGGCAGTTTCTCGCGCTTGTCGGTCATCAGATCCGCGCTGCATGCCTTCGAAAACTCGGGATGGCCCTGCACGCTCATGGCACGAGGGCCGTACTGCAACAGATAAAAGGGGCAGAACGGGCTTTCGGCCAGTACCTCGGCGCCTTCAGGCAGCTCCAGCACCTGATCCTGATGGCTAACGATCAGGTCCAGCCCCTCCTGCCAGGGCGTCATCCATGACTTGTGCCCTACCACGGCATTGAACGACACCCCCACGCCCCAGCCGCGATCGCTTTTGCCAACGCGCCCGCCAAGGGCCTGCGCCATGGCCTGATGGCCAAAGCAGATACCCACCAGCGGTCGACCCTCGGCATGAAGACGGCGAATCAGCGTCAGCAGCGGCTCGATCCAGCCATGATCCTCGTAGACGCCGGCCTTGCTGCCGGAGATCAGCCAGGCATCTGCCGCGTCGAGATCAGCAGGCAGCTCGCCCTCGTGAATGCGCCAGGTCACGAACTCGATGGTGGGGTCCACCGCCTGCAAAAGCCCCGAGTACAGGTCCGGATAATTACCATGCACACGGGCCACATGGGAGGCCAGATCATCACACTGCAGCAGACCGACTTTCATGCGCGGTTACATCCTTTTCATATCATCAGGCTCTCTGATCGAACCTTTTATCCAATGCGGTATTGAACATCATTTCAACGTCGCCTCGGCGCTGGCAATGGCGTCGAACTCTTCTTCCGGTGCCTGCGCTACCAACCGCTTGCGGCTATAAAAGCCAAACCAGGCCAGCATGAGGGCGTAGAAAAGCCCCGCCCAGAGCGCGGCCTGCAGGCTGACCACAAAGGTCGAAATAAAGGCAATAATGGAAAGCCCCAGCGCCAGCCCGGAGGTCCAGCGACCGCCCGGTGTCCGGTAGGGCCGCTCAAGGTCGGGCTCACGAGTGCGCAAAAGCCAGTGCGATAGCGTCATCATGGCGTACGAGATGGTGGCACCGAACACGGCCATGGTGATCATGAGATCGCCCTGCCCGGTCAGTGACAGCAAAAAGCCGATGACCCCGGGCACGATAAGGGCCAGTATCGGCGCCCCACGGCGACTGGTGATCGACAGTATCCGGGGAATATAGCCTGCCCGTGATAGGGCAAACACCTGACGGGAATAGCCGAAGATGATCGAGAAAAACGAGGCAATCAGTCCGAACAGGCCGATCAGGTTCACGAAGCTTGCCGCCCAGTTCCCCAGTCCATACACGGCATTAAGCGCATCCACCAGCGGTGCGGCCGAGGTACTCATGGCCTGAGCCCCGGCACCACCCGGTGCCAGAAGCAGCATGCAAAAGGCAAATACCAGCAGCACAGCCATGGCGGCAATGATGCCCCGCGGCATGTCACGCCCCGGGTGACGGGACTCCTCGGCGGCCAGCGGGACACCCTCGACCGCCAGAAACAGCCACATGGCAAAGGGGATCGCCCCCCAGATGCCCAGATAACCGTTGGGCAGAAAGGCAGAAGCGCCTGCCGCATCACCGGGAGCGATATCAAAAAGCCGCGCGCTGTCAAAATGCGGCAGCATGCCGACAATGAACACGATAATGGCGATCACGGCCAGTGCCGTGACCCCCATCATGATCCGCAATGCCTCACCGGCCCCACACAGATGCAGCCCGACAAAGACAATGTAAAAGGCGGCATAGACCAGCGGCCCGTCGAGCCCGATCAATGAGTTGACGTAGCCGCCGATGAAGATGGCAATGGCCGCGGGAGCAATGGCGTATTCAAGTAAAATGGCCGTGCCGGTGATGTAGCCGCCCCATGGGCCCATGGCCCGACGGGCAAAGCTGTAGCCGCCGCCAGCGGTCGGCAGCGATGAGGAAAGTTCCGCAAGCGAGAGCACCATGGCGGTATACATGATGGCCATCAGAATCGTGGCGATCAGCATGCCGCCAAAACCGCCTACCCCAATGCCCAGATTCCAGCCGGCAAAATCACCGGAGATCACATAGGAGACCCCAAGCGTTGCCAGCAATATCCAGCCAGCGGCCCCCTTTTTGAGCTGACGCTTTTGCAGATAATCGTCTGCCACGGCGTCGTGACGAACGCCGCTGTCGTGCTTCGTATCCTGTGTCATGACGACACCTCGCGATTGTTGTTATTGGTCGCATTGTGTGGAGCCGCCTTCAGACGGCCCATGCCCGGACACGAATCAAACGTGAGCCGGGCATTTTGTCATCATGCCCTGCATGAACGAATCAGGCGAGAGGCAGGCACGCTCGCGGCAGATTATGGAGTCTTTTTGGATATCTCGGTGTCGTGTTCGGCAATCCAGCGCTTTAGCAGATCAATCTCCTTTTGCTGGGCATCAATCACTTCACGGGCCAGCCGGCGCATCTGCTCATCGCTGCCATGCTCGAGTTCGATGCGCGCCATGTCGACCGCGCCGCGATGGTGGGCCAGCATGCCTCTGGCAAAGTCCATGTCAACGTTGCCGCTGGACTCAATGGCCATGCCGTGATGCATACGCTGGTTGGCATCATCAAAGGCCTGTGCTGCCTGGCTGGCCTCACCCGCTGTTGACGTATGCTCATCGTGCGAGACGCTGCTGCCGGCCAGTACCGGCGTTGACAGTAAAAGCCCCATGATCAGTGACATACCGCGACAGGATCCTGAGAACATCCTTTTTCTCCCTATTAAGCAATGGTGTTCACGTCACGATATCGTGACGGCGAGGCAAATCCGGCCCGCGCTGTTGGCAGGTATGCGCTGCAGCCCGCATGGCAAACTCGACCATGTCGCGCCGCTGATCCTGCGTCAGCTGTCCGGGGCCTTCGGGCGTGGCCAGTCCCTGCTCATCGAGCCATGTCAGGAGGGCCGCCATGAAGCTGTCACCGGCGCCCACGGTGTCCGTGACCCGGATCGCCTCGGGCGAGAACGACTCGCTGCCATCCTTCGTGAAAAGTGTGACGCCTTCGCCACCGCGGGTCATGATCACCATCGGGCAACGATCATTCAGCCAGCCACGGATGACCTCTTCCGGCGCCCTGTCCGGGTAAAGCGCGTCGAGGTCTTCATCGCTGATCTTGATCAGATGCGCATGGCCGGCAAAGGTATCGATACGCTCACGCCAGCGTGCCACATCAGGCTCGACCTTGAGACGAATGTTGGGATCCAGCGAAATCAAACAGCGGTCACGCTCACGCGCCACCAGAGTCTCCAGTGTTTCACTGGTCGGAGAAACGGCCAGCGCATAGGAGCCCACGTGGATGGCATGCACGGTTTCGAGACTGACCGGCAGATGCGAGGGTTCCAGCATGCGATCGGCGCCGCACTGGTTATAGAAGACGTAGCGCGGCGAGCCGTTGTCATCGAGCGTGACCATGGCAAGCGTCGTGGCGCTGCCGGGAATCTCGGTCATGAAGTCGGTATTGACTGATTCACTGGCGAGCACCGCGCGCAGGCGCTCGCCCAGCGCATCACCGGCCAGACCGGTAAAAAATGCCGATTGACGCTCAAGGCGCGAAAGCCCGATGGCCACATTCATGGGCGAGCCGCCGGCCACCGCCGTAAATGACAGCGATGAAGCGTCCGGGGCAATCTGCCCCTCATCGGAAAAGAAATCAAAAAGGGCCTCACCGCAGACCAGAAACATCAAATGCCTCCACAACCGTTTGCAAAAGGGGCAAGCTTAACGCACGCAGGCCCGAACGTCGTGCCTGCCCCTTTTTACCCATATGATCAGCGCGGGTCGTCAGCGACCCTGATCTGCAGTTTGACGTCCGTGGGGCGTGCCTCAACTGCACGATCAAAGGCCGCCACGCTTTGCTCGAAGTCAAAGGTTTCGACAATCAACGGCTTGAGATCCACCTTGCCGGAGGCGATCAGCTCGATGGCACGGTCATAGACGTTGGCATAGCGAAACACTGTCTCGATGCGGACTTCCTTCGTCTGGGCGAGCACCACATCGAAACTGACCTTCTCGACCGGCATACCGACCAGCACCATGACGCCACCCGGGCGAACGCAGGTGAGCGCATCATCGTACACCCGCCCACTGCCGCTGGCCTCGAACACCACATCGGCACCCCAGCCGTCACCGGTCAACTCGGTGATACGCTCGGTCAATGACTCGTGGGCCACGTTGACGGGAATCAGTCCCTTGTACCCGGCCGCAATGGCGAGCTTGTCATCGACCACATCGGAGATCACCACCCGGCTGGCGCCGGAGGCCAGCGCGGCCAGTGCCACCATCAGCCCGATCGGACCACAGCCGGTCACCACGCAGGTATCTCCAGGCTGAAGCTTCGCCTTGACCACGGCCTGCATGCCCACCGCAAACGGTTCAACCATAGCCCCTTCGGCAAAGGAGACGTTATCCGGCAGCTTGAAGGTAAAGGCCGCCGGATGAATAACCTCGGGCGTGAGACAGCCATGCACCGGCGGTGTTGCCCAGAAGCGCACGGCAGGATCGACGTTGTACATCCCGAGCTTCGAGGCCCGCGATGATGGATCAGGAATGCCGGGCTCCATGCAGACGCGATCACCGGGGGCAAGCGTGGTCACGTTGGCGCCGACTTCGGTGACAGTACCGGCCCCCTCGTGACCCAGCACCATTGGCTCTTCAACCACAAAGGGACCGATGCGCCCATGAGTGTAATAGTGGATATCGCTGCCGCAGATGCCCACGGTATGCATGCTGATGCGTACCTCGTCCGGGCCGATCTCACCGGGCAGTTCGATCTCACGCAGGGCCAGCTCGTTTTGGCGCTCCAGTACCAGTGCCCTTGCCTTCATGTCATGACCTCTCTACAGCGTTAATGAACTGCCCTGCAGTGTCAGCGACAGAGCACGTCAGCGCGTTACCACCATGGTCTTATAAAAAGCGTTTCACCCTGCCCCACGCTCCAGCTGAAAGGGATAGATCGACCCCAGCTTCAATAGAGCGGTCAATTCATCCAGCGCCGCCAGCGACTCATGCGCCAGCTGTGGGTCGGCCAGATCCTCGAGTGTCAGGCGATCCCGATAGTGACGCTCGACCCAGGTCGTGAGGTCCTGATAAAGGGCATCGTCGAGCATGACCCGTGCGCTCATCGCCTGGCGCTCGGCCTCATTGAGCACCACGCGCAGGCGCAGACAGGCTGGGCCACCGCCATTGCGCATGCTCTGTTTGACGTCGCGTACCACGACCTCACTGATCGGGTTGTTACCGCCCAGCAACAGATTCTGAATCGTCATCCAGACCGATTCATCGCTTTCACACTCCCCGGGCACGACCAGCGTCATGCTGCCGTCTTCCCGGCTTAAAAGCTGGGAGTTGAACAGATAACTCGCCACCGCGGCTTCAAGCGTCACGGCTTCCTCGGGCACCCGGACCGGGATCAGAGGCTGGCCATCGGCACGCACCGCCAGCCGGTCCCGCAGGGCTTCCAGCACCGCGCGCTCATCGAAAAAGGCGCGTTCGTGATAGAGCAGGACCGGTCCATTGCCGACGCAGATCACATCGTTATGGAACACCCCCGCATCGATGGCCTCCGGGTGCTGCTGGGCAAAGACGGTCTGCTGATCGCTCAGCCCATGCTGGCGCGCCAGCGCTCGGCAGGCCCTGAGCGTCTGACGCGGGCGGTGATGCTTCGGGGCTGCCAGGGTATCCGGCGCGGAGTCTCCATGTACGAATAAATGCACCCCCGGCCCGCCGTGTTGGGCACACAGTCGGGTATGGTTGGCAGCCCCCTCATCGGAAAACCAGGGCGTGGCAGGCAGCGCCGGATGATGAGCAAAGTGTCGTTCATCACTAAAGATCGCCCTGAGGGTTCGCGCGGTCTGTGCTGTCTCGATCGAGCGATGCAGCGCCGACTGCATGTTGGCGGGCGTCATGTGCACGCGTGAATCCAGCGTATCGCGTGAAGGCGTAATGGTGGCGGCATTGGCCGTCCACATGGCGGCCGCCGAGCAGGCGGCATATAAAAGCTCGGGCGCCTCGCTGCCCACGCGAGGGAGCACCTCCTCGGGAGCGCCGCGATAGCCAAGGCAGTGCAACAGCCCCATATCAGGACGCTGCTGTGGCGGCAGGACGGCCTGAGGGAAGCCGGCATCAACGGATGCCTTCATCTTCTCAAGCCCCTGCAGCGCCGCCTCACGCGGATTGGAGATCAGCCCGGCATGGCGTTTCGAGGCCAGATTGCCTTGCGCCAGCCCCGCATAGTTGTGCGTCGGTCCGACCAGACCATCAAAGTTGATCTCAAGCGTCTTATCCATCTCGCTTCCACCTCATGTTGCCTCCTCGCCGTCGAGACGGGCCAGCGTCACCCCGGGCGGCAGCTGATCCGGCAGCACCAGGGCATCGCTTTCCATGGAGGCGACCGGCCAGGCGCAGTAATCCGCCGCATACCAGGCGCTGGGGCGATGATTGCCGCTGGCGCCCACACCGCCAAAGGGCGCATCGCTGGCCGCCCCGGTGGTCTGGCGGTTCCAGTTGACGACGCCGGCACGGATGCGTAGCACGAAGTCTTCCCAGACCTCGTGGGTACCGCCAATCAGTCCGGCCGCCAGGCCAAAGCGGGTGTTGTTGGCCTCGACCATGGCGTCTTCCCAGTTTTGAAAACGGGTGATCTTCAACAGCGGCCCGAAATACTCTTCATCCGGCACGTCAATGCCGGTCACATCGATCAACCCGGGAGAAAGCAGACTGGTGCCCTCTTTTACCGGTGTCATGCGGGACAGCACCCGGGCGCCCATCGCCTCGAGCTGTTGCTGGGCATCAAGCATTTTGTGCGCGGCACCGGGAGAGACCAGACCGCTGTAAAATGGCTCATGCTCACCATGGCCATCCAGACCGTCGAACTGAGGACCCACCACCAGGCTGGCCAGGCTCGAGCGCAGGGCCTCGATCAACCGATTCCCATCTGCGCCAACCGGTACCAGCAGACGTCGCGCGCAGGTACAGCGCTGGCCACCCGAGAGATAGGCCGACTGAATGATGGTCAATACCGTCGCCTCGAGATCCTCCGGCACGTCATGCACCAGCAGCGGATTGTTGCCGCCCAGCTCCAGTGCCAGCAGGGTATCGAGTCGACCGCCCATGCCTTCGTGCAGCCGTCTGCCGGTCCCCTCGCTGCCGGTAAAGAGCAGGCCGTCGATACCACTGTGACCGGCCAGCGCCTGGCCGGTCTCGACACCGCCCTGCACCAGGTTGATCACACCGGGCGGCAGCCCTGCTTCCTGCCAGCAGGAGAGCACCAGATCGGCCGTGGCCGGCGTTAGTTCGCTGGGCTTGAACACCACCGTATTGCCGGCCAGCAGCGCCGGCACGATATGACCATTGGGCAGGTGACCGGGAAAGTTATAGGGACCGAACACTGCCATGACGCCATGGGGGCGATGACGCACCACGGCGCGTACCCCGGCGTTTTCCCGCACCCGCGTGGGCGTACGCTCATGCCAGGCGGCAATGGAAACGGCGATCTTGCCGATCATGGCCTGAACTTCGGTGCCGGCCTCCCAGCGCGGTTTGCCGGTTTCCCGGGCGATGGTATCGGCCAGCACGCTGCGGTGATGCTCCAGACGCTCGCGAAAGGCTTCCAGTAGCGTGATGCGCGCCTCAAGCGACTGTCGTGCCCAGTCAGGGAAAGCGCGACGTGCGGCCTCGATGGCGCATTCTACCTGCCCCGCGCTGGCACCTCGCCCCTGCCAGAGTCGCTCACCGCTGACCGGGTCATGCTTGTCAAACGCCTCGCCCTCGCCCGGGATCCATTGACCGTCCACCAACAGCTGCTGCGTGATCTCGATACTCATCTCATCCTCCATGAACATGGCGCGCTCAGGTGGCCAGCAGCCTGAGCGTCTCTCCCTCTTCAACGTTCAGACGCTGCGCCTCTTCCGGCGTCAGGGCAATCACCCCCTCCTGCGGGCCACGCCCGACCCAGCCGGCACGAAAGTCCGCGGCCGCGCCGGTCGTGGCTGCAAGCCACCCCGGTCGCTCCTCCGTCGACAGCGCCGTCTCAATGCTGACGCGGGCCGTCAGGCTGTCACGGATCGAGCGCACATCATCAATGTAGGCCTCAACGGTCGGGCCGCCGTCAAAGATGTCGATGTAGCCCTCAAAGCGCAGGCCGTCACGATTGAGCATGGCCAGCGCCGGGCGGGTCTGGGTATGTACCTGGCCAATACAGGCCCGGGCACTCGGCGGCAGAAAGGAGGTGCAGATCGGATGGCGCGGCATCATCTCGCCGATGAAGCCTTTCTCTCCCATGCCGGTGAGATGATCGGCGCGCTGAAATTCAATGGGCAGAAACTTCTGGCCCAGTGCCTCCCAGAATGGACTTTTACCGTCGTCGTCAAAGCGACCACGCATTTCAGCCAGCACCCGGCCCGGGAAGCGTTCACGAAAGCCGGCCATGAACAGCCATCGCGCCCGCGACAAAAGCGTGCCGTTGCGCATCGGTCGCTGCGCCTCACCGCGCCAGCGCTCGCGCAGATAGAGCGAACACACCTCGGCAGAGCCGGTGTGGTCAGAGCACAGAAACAGCGTATCCAGCGTTCGATGCAGCTCGAGATGGCTGGACGAGTGCGCCAGCTGACCGATGCGATAGTGATAAAACGGCGCGTCAAGCCCGACGCGTGCCTCGATCGCGCAGCAGCCGGCCAGACGATCAGCGCTGTCCAGCGGTTGGCGATCATCCTCGAGCACGAAAAAGTAGAGCGCTGCTTCGACAGCACCTTCTCCCACCTCGTGAGTGCGCTGAAAGCTCTCGCGGGCGTGGGCAATCTTGTCGATCAGAAAGTCGCGACTGTCCGGCAATGAGGTAAAGCCGGGGCCGGTTTCAACGGCGATCGCCTGCAGGGCATCGATGTCGCCTTCCTCGATGGGGCGAATCAGCATGGACGTCCCTCCGAATCACTTGTTTGCCCAAAGGGAATCACCAGCACCGGCTCGTCGGCCTCGACTGAAAGACGACGTGCGCTGTTGGCATCCATGACGCACTGACCATGCTCGTTGATGGCGGCTGTCACCACACAGGTTCTGAAATCGCCCAGCCGTTGCGGGGTGACCAGCATGGTCCCCGGACAGGCATTTTCTGGCATCGTCTCGGCGATCTGTACGGGCAGCCACTGACCGTGTGGCAGATGATCGCGCGACGCTTCCAGCAGCGGGCCGCCATCAAGCAGATCAACGTGGCGCGACAGGCGAAATCCCTCCCGCTGCCAGGCCCTCACTGCCTCGAGATGATTGTCGCCAGCACGTCCGATGGCCTCGCGGGCCTGGTCATCCAGCAGGGGTAAATAAAGCGGAAATGGCGGCATGACTTCACCGATAAAACTTCTCGACCCCAGGCTGGCCGCTCGATGAATCTCGTCGAAATCCCGCGAGAAGAAATGACGCCCGACACCATCCCAGAACGGGGTTCGCCCGGCCTCACGATAGCCGGAAAGGGCCACAAAAAGCGTCGGCGCAAAGCGTTCAGGAGACCGGACAATCAACGCCAGTCGAGCAGCGCGCAGCAGATGCCTGGCGCTGGCCGCCTGATCGTGATCGGTGGTGGCCAGCGCGCACAAAAGCGTGGCATGAGACATCTCATGCGAGATGGAAAGGATATTGACTTCGCGGCGCACGTCGAGCTGCTGCGAGGCGTGAATCAGCGTTTCCTGACGATAGGTGTAATAGGCCTCCCGCCCCCCGGCCAGCGCCTTGATGGTGGCCGTGGCGATGACCTCCCCCGAATCGGTCTCCGCCACCAGCATGTACTGCTCATCCCCCGGGCGATCAATGCCCGTCGACAGCGCCGCCTGACTCAGGGCCAGACGCGCCTTCAGACGCTCACGATCGGCAGGCAGATTGGTCAGGGCCGGACGCGCCATCATGGCCATGGCCATGATGGCGTCGAGATCGGCGGGGGTGGCACTGCGTACAATCAGTGACATGACAAAGCCCCCGTCAGCTGTTGGCCATCACCTTCGCCAGTGCACGGTCGAGACACGCCATGCCCTCATCGATGACCTCCATCTCGATGACCAGCGACGGCGCAAATCGCAGCACGTTGGGACCGGCTACCAGCATCATCAACCCCTCTTCGGTCGCCGCGGCCAGCACGTCACGGCCGCGCTCGCCAAAGGAGGGCTTGAATTCCGCCCCCAGCAGCAGGCCCAGACCACGAATATCGCTGAAGCAGTCGTACTTCTCGTTGAGCCTTTGCAGATGCTCACGGAAACGCTGCGAGCGCGCCTCGACCCCCAGAAGCACTTCGGGCGAACTGATGGTTTCCACCGCTGCCAGAGCCACTGCGGACCCCAGCGGATTGCCGCCATAGGTTGAACCATGAGTCCCCACCACAAACACGCGGGCGATCTCGTCAGTGGTCATCATCGCCCCCATCGGGAAGCCGCCACCCAGCGCCTTGGCCGAGGTCAGGATGTCGGGGGTAATACCGTAATGCATGTAGGCGTAAAGATGACCACTGCGTCCGACACCACACTGGACCTCGTCAAAGATCAGCAGCGCCCTGTGGTCGTCACAGAGCTTGCGCAGCCCCTCGAGAAATTCGGGTGTCGCCGGTGTGACACCGCCCTCACCCTGCATCGGCTCGACGATGACCGCACAGGTGTCGTCGTTGATCAGTTCGCGTGCGCTGTCGAGATCGTTGTAGGTACCGTGCACGATACCGCCCGGCACCGGCCCGAATCCCTGGGAATACTTGGGCTGGCCGCCAACGCTGACGGTGAAGAAGGTACGCCCGTGAAAGGACTGTCGAAAGGAAACAATACGGTGCTTCTGCTCGCCGACCGTGTCATGGGCATAGCGACGCGCCAGCTTCAGAGCCGCCTCGTTGGCCTCGGCCCCCGAGGAGCACAGGAACACCTTGTCGGCGAAGGTCTTCTCGACCAGCGTGCGGGCCAGCTTCAGGGCAGGCTCATTGGTATAGACATTGGAGAGGTGCCAGATCTTCTCGCTTTGCGTCTTCAGGGCCTCCATCAGGGCTGGATGGCGATGCCCCAGACCGTTGACGGCAATGCCCCCGGCGAAGTCGATGTATTCGCGACCCTCCTGGTCCCACAGGCGGCTACCCTCACCGCGCACCGGTATCACCTTCTGGGGTGAATAATTGGGCAGCATGTACTGATCAAAGGCTTCACGGGTGGGGGTCCAGCTCATGACAGGTCTCCGTTGACAAACACTTCCGGCGACAAGACGTCGCCAACAGGTATATCAGTATACGCAGAGGAGACCCTCAAAAGGCAGGGGGCAGACGTGATCCAGCGGGAAAAGCACCGCCACATTGGTAGTAGGGTCAGGGTGTGTGCATGACACCGCCTCGCACACGTACCTGCCAGTCTTCCCAGCGGCTCAGGCGACCGGAGTCACCGACAGACGTCTCCTGACCGCCCGCGGTACTGGTCCAGAGGTTGCTGCCGTTGAAACTATAGATGGGGATCAGATCACGGCGAGAAGTGGCCGCTTCAATGGTTTTACCGATGTTATCCAGAATCACCGGCATCTGCTGTGGCGCAGCCGCCCAGGAAAGCACCATGTGAAACTGGTTATAGGGCACATACTTGACGTAGTGAAGGCGCAGCTGCGCATCAGGCACTCCGAGTTCGCGCAGGGTCAGGTATTTGGCCAGGGCGAACTCTTCGCAGTCACCACGCCCAACGCCGAGAAACTCGATGGGCGTGGCCCAATAGTCCTCCTGGCGCCAGATGTCGATATCGTCAACAAAGCCCAGTCGATTGAAGAAATCGTTGACCCCCGCCAGTTGAACGGAGACCGGCTGCCCCCTGAGCCTGTTCATCAGTGACTGCCAGTTCTCGATGCGCTCAAGGCCGGTGGAACCGTAGCGGGAAGTGATGGCGCCAGATACCGGAATCGAGGCATTCGACAGCATCCCGGCCATCACCGGGATGGCGATCACCAGCAGTACTATCAATCCCCATCGGCCCCATCGACACATCAGCAGACATTCCCTTCTCAGGTCATGCTTGTCTATCGGCCGATGCGTAAATCAATGAACCCCTGAATTCAATGGCACGGCCGGCGCCAGATACCCCTGATAGCCATCGGCACCGATCTCGGTGACCCTGGCACGCTGAGCCTCGGATTCAACCCGCGTCACGATTACCAGTGCTTCGATCTGGTGGGCTGCCATACACAGGCTGTGCAGAAACTCGTTGTCAACATCGTCACGTACAAAGAAGGTCTGATCGATCTTGACGTAATCCGGCCGCAGTCTGGCAAGAATCGGCAGGGAGTTCAGATCGCGGGCAAACCGATCAATGCCGCCGCGCCCGCCGAGATGCCACGCCACGCGAAACAGCCGCTGTACGTTGTCGGTGTGGCGCAGCACGCACTCTTCCGTTACTTCAAGGTCAAGGCGACAGGCGAGCTCTTGGTGTGTTTTCAGCCACTCGATCAGGCCGTCGACCTCTGAATCACTCCCCAGCATATCCTGGGTCAGATTGACCGCCAGACGGCTCTCGAGGTCATGACCATGATGGCTTAGCCAGTCCAGCACGTAACGGTCCATCTGCGCGCCGATACCGAAATGGCGTGCAATGGGAAGAAAGGTCGAGGCTGGATGCACCTCGTCGCCCTCCCGAAGACGCATGAAAAGCTCTCGATGTAGCTCCTTATCATCATTGAGCAATACCGGCTGCGCGACGAAACTGGCAGCGTTGGCGGCCAGCGCGCGATCAATCACCATGCGCCATTCACCGCGGCTGCGCTCGTTATGGCGCGCTTCCCGGGGTGCGGTGTACCAGCGCTGATCGGTTTCAATGGCCTCGCGCAGTGCGCTGTCTGCCTTGGACAGCATGGTGGCGCGTTGCAGCCCCGGCTCACGCAATACGACCCCGGCGCGGGCATGATGTATACGCGACTCATCCAGCGGGTTGATGTCCACGATATCGTCGATTCGATTCAGCAGCGTGAGCAAAAGCTCTTCGCGCCCGTCATCGCTGTCATCCGGCACGATCAGGGCAAACTCTTCAGCCGAGAGCCTGGCCGCCTGAATAGGTACACCGTGAACATTCATGCCCGAGAGATAATCGCCGATGGCACGGATCGCATTATCACGACGCTCAAAACCATCACGGCGATAGATTTCACTGAGGTGATCAATCCGCAGGATCATGAGGGCTCCGCTTTCGGGTGCCGCCAGCCATTCATCCAGAATGCGGTTCAGATAGGCGCGATTGCCCAGCTTCGAGACCGCATCCTGCTCGGCCATGCGCTGCAGACGAATCACCTGGGCAGTCTGTGCCACGAACTGGTCACTGAGTCGTGCACTGAGCTGATTGACGGCCTCGGTGATGCCCTTGAGCTCACTAATGCGAGTGGACTCGATGGGGCCTGCATATCCTTCGATCTGCAGGGTTTCGATATAGCCGGAGAGACGGTGAAGAGGTGTCAGCAGATGTCGAAAGCCCAGCGCGCACAGCCCCAGCGCCAACAGCATGCCGACGACCAGCCAGAGCAGCAGGCGCTTGCCCAGGGACCAGAGCTGGTCATAGGTTTCCGTATTATCGGCCTCAAGCGATATGGTGCCCAGCGCCACCCAGCCGCCGGGAATGTCTCGCTGCGCACTGAGCTGTGGCAGCGCAATCAACCACTGAAACCATCCGGGCGCCCGGGTACTGGTTTCGCTTTCAATGACCATGGGCGAGGCCAGTGTCGGCGTCTCTAGCCTGAGCGCATTGATAAAGCCGCCGTCGGCGGTCGCCTGCAGCAGTGTGCGCGCACTGGTCCAATCCTCGTCCGCGACAAAGCGCGCCAGCGTCAGACTCAACCCTTGGGCAAGATTGGAAACCTCCATGCGCTGGCTTTCCACCAGCGACTGGCGTGTCTGGTGCACGTCAATGACGAACACGCCCAGCGAAAAGGCCAGCAGCAGGCCTGCCACACCCAGCACGAGGCGACGAAAGAGGCTCATGAATCGACTCCCTGCCCGGCAGCGCTCACCTCGAGCAGCTGATCACCGTCAATATCGCCCTGATGAACGTTTATCTTGAGGGCATCCAGCAGATTGCCGGTCACGGCCAGCAAGCGATATTGCGCGCTGATCAGGGCAAAGCGCGCCTGTAGCTGATCCTGCTGGGCACTATAAAGCTCGGTTTCACTGTCCAGCACATCCAGCAGGGTGCGCCGACCGATATCAAACTGCTTGCGATAATTGACTCGGGTCTGCTCACTGGCACTCATGTGCCGGGCCAGATAGGGCAGCTGGCTGGTCACATAATCGCGGGCATTCCAGGCCAGACGCAGCTCGTCACGGACTTCCCGCAGTGCGCGATCACTGTCGTACTGCACCGCTTCCAGCGAGTGCTGACGCGCGCGCAGTTCCGCCGAGTCGATGCCTCCGCGATACAGATTCCACGACATCACCAGATCGGCGTTCCAGTCATCGGAGTCACTGCCTTCAAAATCGTAATCCCGGCTGGCCAGTCGACTGGCCTGAAAGCGCAGCTCAGGCAAAAAGTCTGCCCGCTCGGCCCCCACCTCATGACCGGCTGCCGTCACGGAATGGCGGGCGGCCATCAGAATCGGGTTCTGCTCGTTGGCCATGGCCAGCGCCTGGTCAAGACCGTCAGGCACAGGGGCAAGATCGACCGCTTCCGGCAGCGCCAGATCCCGGGGAGGCTCTCCCACCAGGCGCACGAAGGAAGAGATGGCATCTTCGCGATTGTTGTAGGCGGCAATCAGACTGGACTGGGCCCGCGCCAGACGGCCATCCACCTGGCTGGCGTCGGTGGCAGTACCGGCGCCCAGCTCGCTACGGCGACGGATATCGGCGGCAATGCGCTGATGGGTATCGACGTTACGCTCGGCCAGCTCAATCAGTCGCTGAGTCTGCAGCACATCCAGATAGGCCTCGACGGTGGCAAGCCCTACCCGATTGGCCGCCGCCGCCACCTCCCAGCGCTGATAATCAACCTGACTGTCGGCATTGCGCACACGCTCAAGGGTACGGTTATTGTCCCAGATCAGCTGTGACAGCGTGATGGAGCCACGGCGATAGCTGTGCGGATCGCTCGAGCGGTCGAGACCATTGACTTCACTTTCGTTGCTGCCACGCCCGGTACGCGCTTCCAGATCCACCGATGGCAGCCACGCGCCCCGCTGCGCGCGAGCATCGTCTCTGAACTGCTCATAGCGGGCAACTTCCGTGCGCGTTATGGGGTTTTCCATGATGGCCTGCGTCACGGCATCATCGAGCGACTGCGCCTGCGCGCCCCCTGCAAGTGAGAGCACCAAATATCCGGCCCACCCCTTTTTCATCATGAACCCCCTGATCCCTTTGTCTTTTTTTTGCGTGACCGCCATCAGCGTTCCCGCAGCGCGCCCTGCTGCGCTCTCAATATCGGCTTGAGCAGATACTGCAAAATGGTCTGATTTCCCGTAATGACATCCACGGTGGCCTGCATGCCGGGAATGATGGTCATGGCGTTATTGTCACGACCCAGATGATTCTGATCGGTAACGACCGTGACCTCGTAGAAACTGTTGCCCTTTTCATCCTGTACCGTATCCGGACTGATACGCTGAACAACGCCCTTGAGACCGCCATAGATGGTGAAGTCATAGGCTGAAAGCTTGACGGTGGCGGGTAGCCCCGGATGAATGAAGCCGATATCACGCGGAGGAATACGCACATCGATCTGCAGCTGATCATCGATGGGCACGATCTCCATGAGGCTTGCCCCGGGCTCGATCACACCACCGATGGTATTGACGTTGATGGTGCGCACGCTGCCCTGCACCGGTGAGGTCACCAGCGTTCGATCCAGTCGATCCTGAAGGCTGGCACGTCCCTGCTGCTGACTCTCCAGGCGGCCTCGCGCCTCACTCAGGGCATCGGCGCTGCGTACCCGGAACTGAGCGGCCAGATCACGCCGTCGGCTGATGGCTTCCTGCAGCTCGGACTGCTTGGAAGGAATCGACAGGCGTGCCGACTCGAGTTCGCCGCGCAGGTCGTTGACCTGCCGCTGCTGCTCGAGCAGATCCACTCGGGAAACGACCCCTTCCTGTACCAGCGGTGAGGTAATCGCCAGCTGCTGACTGGCCAGCTGATAGCTGCGAGACAGACTTCCGACCCTGGCACGAAGCTCGCTGAGCTCCTGATTGCGCTGGGCAATCTGCTCGCGGGCCTGATCCAGCTGGGTGCGCAGCCCACCGACTCGCTCGCGATAGCCTTCTGTCGCAGTGTTCGCCAGCGCCTGATTGTTTGCGCGAAACGCGTCATCGAATTCAGGTGGGTTCGAGGTGATGACCACCTGATCCTGCCAATTATCGACAGAAGCATCGATGCTGACCGAGGCAAGCTCGGCCTGATACTGGGCAATGATGGACTGAAGGCCCGCCAGTGTGGATTCCCGCTCGGCAAGATCGGAACTGGCGCGGGTTGGATCAATTCTGGCCAGTGGCTGCCCCGGCTCGACAATATCGCCCTGACGGACGTAGAGCTCGCGCACGATGCCGCCCTCCAGGTTTTGAATGGTCTGAAGCCGACTTGAGGGGACGACCTGACCGGTGCCACGGGTGACGACCTCGACATGCGCCAGCGCCGCCCAGGTGATAAAGGCCGCCAGCACCGCCAGAAGCACCCACAGCAGAATGCGCGAACGCCAGGGCGTGGCCAGCAGCATGGCCGCACTGGCATCGTCGGCCAGTTCAAGCTCATGACTGCCGGGACGCGGCCAGCGCCTCGATTTAGCCAGTAGTGCCATGACGCACCTCCGATCCTGCATTGCCGGCACCCGGCCCCGGGGCATGTACCCGCCCCTCATTGAGCGCCTTGAGAACACTGGCCTTGGGGCCATCGGCAATCACGCGGCCCTGATCGAGCACGATCAGACGGTCTACCACTTCCAGCATCGAGCTTTTATGGGTCACCAGTACGACGGTCTGACTCCGCGGCATTTCGATCAGTACGCGTCGTAGCCGTGCCTCGGCACGGTTATCTAGATGCGCGCCCGGCTCATCAAGCAGCAGCAGGGGCGCGCGGGTTAAAAGCGCCCGGGCCATCAACACAGACTGACGCTGCCCGCTGGAAAGCAGACGACCACCTTCGCCGACCTGACGATCGAGGCCGTCCGGGTCGTGGCGGGTAAACTCGGTTACCCCGGCCACATCGGCCGCCCGCTGAATGGCTTCGTCACTGGCATGCGGCTGGCCCAGTGTGATGTTTTCACGAATGGTGCCAAAAAAGAGCGCGCTGTCCTGACCGGCATGACCGATATGGCGGCGCACATCAGCCGGATGAAGCTGATTGATATCCAGCCCATCGATGCGCAGGCTGCCACTGGTAGCGCGGTAAAGTCCGGTCATCATGCGCTGCAGGGTGCTTTTGCCGGCCCCCATGCGACCGATAATCCCGATACGCTCGCCGGGCTCGATGGTCAGCGAGACATCATGCAGGATCTCGGGAGACTCCGGGGAATACTGAAAGCCGACGTGGTCAAACTCGATGCGCATATTGAGACGATCACGATGCACATAGTTCTTGCCCTCTTCTACTTCATCGGGCATCTGCATGATCTGATCGATGGCCGCCATCGCACTGCGGGTCTGCCCCAGACGAGTAATCAAGAGCGCCATCTGTGCCAGTGGCTGCAGCGCCCGGCCAGTCAGCATGACCGCGGCAATCAGGGCGCCCATGGAGAGCTGCGCATCCCCGATCAGATAGACGCCATAAATGACCAGCGCCACGGTCGCCAGCTGGTTGACGCTCATGGTAAGCGACGAGACGGACGTCGAGAGGTTTCGGCTTTTCACGCCCCAGCGGGAAATCTCACCGACCGCGCGCTCGTAGCGGCGCTGGGTGTCGCCCTGAGCATTGGCAAGCTTGAGGCTTTCAAGCCCGGCCACGCTCTCGACCAGACGCGCATGTTTTTCGGTCGCCAGACGTGAGCCCAGCTCGATCGAGCGTTTCATCGGCCACTGAATCACGATGCTGTATCCCAGCAGGATCAGCAGCGCAATGACAGGTACCCATACCAGCGGGCCGCCCACAATCCAGATCACCACCAGAAAGAAGATGGCAAAGGGCATATCGACCAGAGTGGTCATGGTCATGGAGGTGAAGAAGTCGCGAACCGAGTCGAACTCCTGCAGATTCTTGACAAACGCCCCGACCGACACGGGGCGAGCGTCCATGCGAAGGTTCATGACCTTGGCAAAGATTTTTGCGGAGAGCAGCACCTCCGACTTGCGTCCGGCCGTATCGAGAAAGAAGGCCCGCACCTGACGCACCAATAGATCAAACGCCACAATGATGCCCATGCCGCTGGCCAGTACCCAGAGCGTATCGAACGCCATGTTGGGCACCACCTTGTCATAGACATTCATGGTGAAAAGCGGCGCCGCCAGCGCAAACAGATTGATCAGAAGCGAGGCGATCAGAACATCGCGATAAATCGGGGTGGAGAGCTTCAGTGTCGACCAGAACCAGTGGCCTTCGGCCAGCTTCACGGTCTCCGGCGCGCGCTCGTCAAAGCGGTGCTCACGGCGGATATAGACGATCTGGCCGGTTGCTTCCTCACACAGGCTATCCATAAGGATCTGCTGGGTGCCGTCAGCTTCGGGCAGATAGATGGTGGCGTTTTTGCGCTCGCTGTCGCGTGACAGCATGATCGCAGCACGACGCCCCTTGAGAATCACGATACAGGGCAACAGGATATCGGCGACGCGATCAGGCTGCTGGCTGACCAGCTTGGCCGAAAGGCCGGCACGATGGGCGGCACGCGGCAAAAGCGACAGCGTCAGTCGCCCGTCATCAAGTGGCAGGCCGGCGCTGATGGCCTCGCCCGAGCGAGGTTCGCCGTGATAACGGGAAAGAAAGACGAGCGATTGCAGCAGCGGATCGCTCTCTTTTTCGCCGACGGGATCCGGACGAAGTGGTGTGGGTTCATCTACCAAACTGCTGCCCCTTTTCTGATTCATCCTGATGACAGGGCTGTCCGTTCATGCTGCGCGACAGGGGCATCGACATGAATGCCCAGCACCTATTGTGAAGCGCTCCCGTATCGTCTCCTCCCGGAAATAGCGATGGTTTATGCCGCTATTTCCGGGATCGAAGCACCGACGACTGCAAGCCATATGACGCTTCAACCGTCCAGGTTCGTTTTGAGGTTGCCGTTGTCCAGCAGCGTCTTGATGATCTCCGTATCGGAATTGCCCAGGGTGGTGAAGTCCACGCCGCTGAACACGATCTTCTGTGTCACGCTGCCTCCCGGCCCGTCGGTCTTGATCTCGAGCGTCGAGCTATTGCTGCCTGCCGTGCCCGGCGCCCCGCTCGCCTCGCCCTTGACGAAGTGCAGATACTGGGAAGCCAGACTGGCATCCTGGGCATTGCTGCCGCTGCCGCCGATATCAAGCAGATCCGATAGGTCGAGAACATCGCCACCGCTGCCACGGGTAAAGTCGGTAATGCGATCCACCGCCGGGCTGGCACTGCTGCCCTGATCGCCACGCATCCAGGCAAAGGTATCGCCGCCCTCGCCGCCGGTCAGAATGTCGTTGCCTGAGCCCCCTGCCAGCAGATCGTTACCGGTACCGCCCTCCAGCAGATCGTTGCCGGCACCGCCGTAGATGCGATCATTACCGGCATTGCCGCGCAGTGTATCGCTGCCACCGTAGCCAAACAGAAGATCGTTGCCGTCTCCGCCGGTCAGGATGTCATTGCCGGTCGTGCCCAGCTCCAGATCAGCCCCGGCCGTTCCGCCAACGCTACTGCCGGAGACCACGTTGATCGGAGTCCCGGCCCCCAGACCCAGCAGATGGTTATTGCTGAGCGTGACCGTGTGGTCGCTGCTGTGCTGGCCATTGCCATCAACCGTGGCAAAGGTGAACCTGTCAGCCTGCGGACCGAGATCACCGATACCCAGAAAGCCGGGCTGATTTCCGGGGTTGTAGGTCAGCGTAGTGGGATCAAATACCTTGCCGGACAGCACATCGTTGGCCGTCACGGCGGTGGTACCGGAATAGAGCACCCCGTTGATGGGAATCGAGGTAATCACCACACCGAGGTGTGAGCCGCTTTCCAGATCGTGCAATTTTCCCTGGCGAGCAAAATCGATGTACACCACATCACTGCTGATGCTGGTCGTGGTCAGCATGACCGTGAAATCGGACGCGGTCGGCGTCTGATTATGCGTACTGCCGGTCACCTGTATGGCAAGCGTCGCTGTGGCAGTGCCACCCTTGCCGTCGCTGACGGTGTAGCTGAAGGTGTCATCGGCCGTTTTGCCACCGAGCAGCGCGCGGCTGGTGGGCCGGTCAGGATCAAGCCGGTAGCTGTAGCTACCATCGGCGCCGAGTGTCAGCGTGCCATAAACGCCCTGCAGGATCGTACTGCCGCCCGCCGCCACTGCCGCCGAACTGCCGGCCACGCTGTTGGCTGCCCCGGTGACATTCAGCTGATCGCCACTGTCGATATCCTTGTCATTGGCCAGCACATTGCCTGTGGCGGTGGGCACGCCTTCGGTCGCCAGTCCCACATTGCCTGCAGCACCATAGAGCACACCGCTGCCCAGACTTGTCAGTGCTGTCGGCGTACCCAAAGCGTGCGTATCCACGTTCATGGGTGTGGCCTTGTTGTCCGTGGTCATGATCAACAGATTGCCGCGGGCATCCTCGGCAAGCCCGTAGACCTGCGCCGGCATGGTCGCCACCAGTGATATCGAGCCACTTCCGATCGTGCCGTCACTGTTGATGGGCAGCTCATAGACTCGTCCGCTCTGGTCAGAGCTGTAGAGATGTCCTCCGACATATTGCAGATCGCCCCCTGACAGGAAGGGGCTGGTGGCCACCTGGGTCACTTTCATGGTCAACGGGTTGATCTGATAGAGACCGGTGTTGTTATAGCTGGCCGCCAGCAGCTGGCCACTGGGCATCAGCGTCAGGGCCGCCAGACCCAGCGTTCCCGCCAGATTGCCCAGCGAAGTGGCTACGCCGGTCGTGGCGTTGATGCTGTAGAGCGTGGTTCCCCCCGAGGTTGTCGAGTAGCTCACGCCAAACAGTCGCCCGGGCGTATTGCTGGTCGCAATATCACCAAGCGTCGGTATGCTGCCACCCAGCGGGGTTTTGAGGGTTACACTGGTCTGCGTCCCTGTCGTCAGGTTCCAGGCTTCCAGGGTTCCGGTGTGAGTCGAGAGATACACCACCTTCTGTTCGCCCTGGCCGCTGACCGAGGCCGTATCCGCAACGGACACCACCGGCCCATCATTAACGCCGTTGACGGTCACGCGAATGGTCTGGGTCGAGCCGTCCGCCGCCTTGACGTTGAAGGTGTCGATTTTTGTCTGACCCATGCCCAGCGACTGGGTGACCGAGTTGGGCACGCTGTAGGTCCACTGACCCTGGGCGTTGATGACCAGACTGCCCAGATTGCCCTGTGCCGGTGTGACGCTTGCCGGGTCAATCGCAACCTGCTGATTATTGCCATCAACCATCAAAAGCGTATTGGTCGTGGTCAGCGTATCGGGGGCCTGATCTTCCGTGACGCTGCCGCGATCCGGGTTGGCGGCAAACACCGCCACGTTCTGAGTCACTGAACTGGACGCCTGCCCACCCTGAACACCAGTGGCCGTGGCCGTAAACACCATCGGAATCACGCCCACAAAGCCTGCCGGCGGCAGCAGTTTCAAATCGGGAAGCGACCAGCCCTCGAGCGACACCGACTGATTGATTGAAGTGATCGTGACGCTGTGGCCGGCGCCGTCGCTGAGCACCGACCCCATCGGTATCTTACTGACCGAAATCGACAGCGTTTCGCTGCCGATCGTGTCGGTCAGCGCGGCTTTCGGTGTTCCCAGCTCAATACGGGTACCTGTCATCCCCTGGTTTTCATGCACGGGGTAGTAGCTGATGCCGGCACTGACCGTCAGCGGTGAGAAGGAAAGCTGGGCGCCGATCAGGGTCTGAGGGCTGCCATAAAGACCGAAGTGTTGGGTAGAGAGGGACTGAAGCGCCCCACCGTCCGTGCTCAGCCCGATCGAGAAGGACTGTGCCGATGTCGAGGTATTACCCACATACAGCTCGACCGGATAGTAACCGCTGGCCGTGGGCGTGAAGGCGACCGAATTGTAGGTACCGCCCAGCGAGGTACTGGCCAGCAGTGCCTGCCCCCGACCGACAGTAGCGCCCCGCCATGAGCGCTGCCGCTGAAGGTATAGGTATGCCCGGCTTCCAGATAGATCATGCCCTGGCTGGCATAGACGTTGCCTGCCGCAATCGAGGTGTTGAGTCCGGTCGAGGCGGTCGTTGAGGTGGTTGGCACCAGCGCACCGAGTAGATCGAGTTCATCCACGCCGACAGAGGAGACCGTCGAGCCGGTACTGGTCAGAATATTGCCGGTGCTGGTGACCAGCCCGCCCAATAGTGTTCCGCTACCACCCAGCAACGTACCAGTATCGGTCAGAAGCGTACCTGCGCCACCGACAGCACCGCCCAGGGTATTGATGACACTTCCAAGCGTGCTGGTCAGCGTGAACGCTGACCCCTGATACAATTCGGCTACCAGACCCAGCGAGCCCCCCAGAATGCCGCCGATGCCAACGCTCTGGTCGACGACCTGAATGGTTGGCGCATCGACGTTACCGGTCACGGTGACCGTCAGCGTGGTCTCGGCCGTACTCCCCTGGCCATCGCTGACGGTATAAGTGATCGACGTGGTCTGCTGGCTGCCCTCGGCCAGGTTCTGGAATGATGTGCCCGGATCAAAGGTATAACTGCCGTCAGCATTGAGAATGAAGCTGCCGCCATGACTGCCGGCAATGGCGTGCCCAATACCTGCCGACGAGCCGTTAACGGCGCTGACGCTCAGGGAGGCCGCAGCATCCAGATCCTGGTCGTTGCTCAGGACACCGTGCGTGGCATCAACTACCAGCGAATGGTCTTCATCGATCATCCCGGTATCCGCCACGGCATCGACCGGGCTGTTTTTACCAACGACGGTCACCGTAATGGTGTGCGTGGTGCCATCCAATGAGGCCACGGTAAAGGTTTCCACCTTCGTTTGACCCGCATTCAGGTAGGCGATAGCGCTGTTGGGCACGCTATAGACCCACTGACCATCGGCATCCAGCGTCAGGTGCCCCAGCGTTCCGGCCGGCGACGTGACGCTTTCCGGATTGAAAAGCGCCTCCCCAACGTCGGCATCCCGAACTGTCAATGCCCCGCTGGCCACCAGCATCGGGTCCGTGCTTTCACTGCTCGTTTCCGGCAGATTGACCAGTGCACCACCAGCGGCGCCAGTCAGGTTAACCACGATGGTGTGTACGTTGCCAAGCACGTCGGTAACGGTAAAGGTTTCGGCCTTGACCACGCCGATACCCAGCGACAGCGTGGCGCTGTTATCAACGTGATAGGTCCACTTGCCGGTAGCATCAATACTCAGGCTACCCAGATTACCGCTGTCGGCCACCAGACTCGTCGGATCCAGAGACACCAGAAGCCCGGCATTGAGCTGACCGCCCTGAGAGAGCAGCCCATCGATAATGGGCAACCCGACAGTAGTGCCATCGGCAGTGCCAACAAGATTGACCGTAATCTGGTGCGACCGGCCGCTGGTGTCCGTGACGTTGAAGGTTTCCACTTTGACCTGGCCTTCAACCAGCGTCGGCAACAGACCGTTGTCGATGCGATAGCCAACGTTGCCGGAGACATCGATCGACAAATGCCCCAACGTTCCCAGCGACGGCAGAATCGAGGTTGACAGCAGCGAAACACTGCCCAGCACACCTCCCAGGAGTCCGCCGATGGACGCCACGCTACTGCTCAATACCGACATTTCGCTGGTGGGCACGATTTCCGTGACCACCCCGGTATCCTGCCCGCCAATCACGGCAGGATTATTGATGCCGTTGATCGTGACCGTAATCGTCTGGGCGGTACCGTCCACGGTGTAGACCGTAAAGACTTCCTCCCGCGTTTCTCCCGTATTGAGATAGCGCACCAGATCGTTATCGACCTGATACTGCCATTGCCCATCGGGCGTAATGGTCAGCGTCCCCAGCGTATCGGGCGCTGCCTGAATGCTCTCCGGGACAAAGGCACTTTCGTCTGTATCAATATCGCTGACATTCAGTACACCCGACGTCGTCAGTAGCGAGGTTGAGTCATCCCCCGCCTCACCTCCGACAATCATGTCTCCCGGGCCGGCCAAGACGGGAATACCGCCCGTCCCCACCAGATTAATGGTGACACTGTGCGTGTTGCCGGCAGCGTCTACATAATTGAAGACCTCGGCGCGAATTTCACCTTTTGCCAGCACCGGTGCACTACCACTGAGCAGGCTATAAGCAAAGCGCCCATCGACGCCAATCGTGAGTGTCCCGAGCGTTCCCAAAGTCGGGATGGCAGCCCCCGGGTTAACCGTTACACCCGTCTCGAGACCTAGTTCACCGGTCAGCCCCAGAGTGTTGCCCACCAACCCATCAATAACGGGCTGTCCGACTACCGTTCCCTGAGCCGTGCCGACCAGACTGACGCTGACCGAATGGGTATTGCCCAGCGTATCGGTGAACTGGAAAAGATCGACCCTGACCTGTCCGTCCGTCAATGTGGCAAGGCCTGACCGATCGACCTGATAGCTGAAGCTGCCATCGGTATTGATATTTAAAAGCCCAAGTGTGCCGACACCCGGGATCACGGTATTGGGCAGAATGCTCAGATTGAGCAGCCCGGAGAGCGTACCGCTCAACGAGCCGGCCATCGTATACAGCTCATCGCTTGCGACCTGTTCACTCTCCTGAGCCACCGTGATGGCGGCTTCTGTCACGCTGCCGGTGGCCGAACCGGTGATGACAGGCAGATCGTTGGTGCCCGTGACCGTCACGGTCAGGGTGGTAGTACTGGCATTGCCCTGCGCATCGCTGACCGTATAACGAACCTCCGTGGTGGCCGTTTGCCCGGCAGGCAGATAATCAAAGGCGTCACCGGGCTGGAACTGATAGCTGCCATCGGAGGCCACCGTAAACTGTCCGCCGTTGGTGCCTGCAATCTGCTGCCCGACACTGCCAGCGTCATCATTGATCGCCACGACTCGTAGCGTCGCATTGTCGCTGTCCTGATCCGTATCGTTGGCCAGCACGCCATTGGCGGCATCCACCGTCAGGATGACCTCCTGCTCGGTGCTGCCGGTATCCGCCTGCGCCTCCGGCGGCAGGACATCGGTTTGATAATTGCGACTCGTTTCGGCACTGCCGATATTGCCCGCAGCATCGATGTGACTGACGGCAGCACTAATAGAGCTGTTCTGTGCCAGCTGAGCGCCCGGCACGTTGATCGAGAACGTGCCGTCGGCATTCACCGCACCGGTGTAGCTTTGGTCGCCCACCGTAAGAGTAACGACATCGCCCGCAGCGTATTCACCCGTCACGGACCCTGTGACCGGGATGGTTTGACCAGCTTCTTCGGCGTTGACGATATTGTCGCCAGCGATAGTATCCAGCGTGATCGTAAGCGCCGGTGGCGTGGCATCGACGGTGTAGTCGCGGGTTGTTTCGGCACTACCGACATTGCCCGCAGCATCCGTATGCGAGACAGCGGCACTGACGGTGTTGGCTCCAGCACTGGCGAGCACACTACCCGGTACCGCGACGCTGAACGCGCCGTTCTGACCTACCGCGGTGGTGTAACTCTGACCACCGACCGAGACGGTGACGGTATCGCCGGCGACCGCGTCACCACCAGCTTGACCGGTGATGGCCACATCCTGCCCGGCTTCCGTGGCATTGAGGACGTCATCACCCGCAATGATGTCGAGGCTGATGGTGACGATCGGTGCATCGACATCGACGCTATAGCTGACCGCGGTATTGGCCGAGCCGACATTGCCGGCGGCATCGGTATGGCTGACCTCGGCACTGATGGCGCTATTCTGTGCCAGCTGACTGCCGGGCACGTTGATCGAGAAGGTACCGTCGGCATTCACCGCACCGGTGTAGCTCTGGTCGCCCACCGTCAGGGTGACGACATCACCCGCGACGTATTCACCCGTCACGGCCCCTGTGACCGGGATGGTTTGACCAGCTTCTTCGGCGTTGACGATATTGTCGCCAGCGATGGTATCCAGCGTGAGCGAGAGCGCCGGCGGCGTGGCATCCACGGTGTAGTCGCGAGTTGTTTCGGCACTGCCGATATTGCCCGCAGCATCCGTATGGCTGACGGCAGCCGAGACACTATTGGTGCCTGCCGCAGCCAGTACCGAGCCCGGTACGGCCACGCTGAACGTGCCGTCCTGCCCCACGGTGGTGGTGTAGCTCTGACCGCCGACCGAGACGGTGACGGTATCGCCAGCGACCGCGTCACCACCGGCCTGACCGGTGATGGCGACGTCCTGCCCGGCTTCCTCGGCGTTGATTACATCATCACCCGCGATGGTATCGAGGGTAATCGTAACCGCCGGCGCATCGGTATCCACGCCGTAACTGACTGCGGTATTGGCCGAGCCCACGTTTCCAGCAGCGTCGGTATGGCTGATGACTGCCTGCACGGAGTCATTGGCAGCAAGCTGAGAGCCCGGCACGTTAATCGAGAACGTGCCGCCGGCATCGACCGAACCGGTGTAGGTCTGATCACCCACCGTCAGGGTGACGGTATCGCCCGCCGCAAACTCGCCCGAAACGGCGCCCGTGACCGGGATGCTCTGGTTCGACTCGTCGGCGTTGACGATATTGTCACCGGCAATGGTGTCCAGCGTGATCGACAGTGTCGGGGGCGTGATGTCGACGGTGTAATCGCGACTGGTGTCGACACTGCCGACGTTGCCCGCCGCATCGGTATGCGAAACAGATGCACTGACGGTATTGGTGCCCGCAGCAGCCAGTACCACGCCCGGTACGGCGACGCTAAACGTGCCGTTCTGCCCCACGGTAGTGGTGTAGGTCTGACCGTCGGCCGAGACGGTGACCGTATCGCCGGCGACTGCGTCACCACCGGTCTGACCGGTGATGGCGACGTCCTGACCGGCTTCCGATGAATTGATCACATCATCGCCCGCAATGGTATCGAGGCTGATGGTGACGATCGGTGCGTCGGTATCGACGCCGTAGCTGACCGCGGTGTTGGCAGAGCCCAAGTTTCCGGCAACGTCGGTGTGGCTGACCTCGGCACTGATGGCGCTGTTCTGTGCCAGCTGAGAGCCCGGCACGTTGATCGAGAAGGTCCCGTCGGCATTCACCGCGCCGGTGTAGCTTTGGTCGCCGACCGTCAGAGTGACGACATCACCCACAGCGTATTCGCCGCTGACCGTGCCGGTCACCGGAATGGTCTGACCAGCTTCTTCGGCGTTGACGATGTTATCGCCGGCGATGGTATCCAGCGTGATTGAGAGCGTCGGCGGCGCGGCATCGACGGTGTAGTCGCGAGTCGTTTCGGCGCTGCCAATGTTGCCTGCCACGTCAGCATGCGAAACAGACGCACTGACCGAGCCAGCGCCTGCTGCGGCCAATACCGAGCCCGGTACCGCGACGCTGAACGCGCCGTTCTGTCCTACTGTCGTGGTGTAGGTCTGACCGCCGACCGAGACGGTAACGGTATCCCCAGCCACCGCGTCACCACCGGCCTGACCGGTGATGGCCACATCCTGACCGGCTTCCGATGCATTAATCACATCATCGCCCGCAATGGTATCGAGGCTGATGGTGACGATCGGTGCGTCGGTATCGACGCCGTAGCTCACCGCGGTATTGGCCGAGCCGACATTGCCGGCGGCATCGGTATGGCTGACCTCGGCGCTGATGGCGCTGTTCTGTACCAGCTGACTACCGGGCACATTGATCGAGAAGGTCCCGTCGGCATTCACCGCGCCGGTATAGCTCTGATCGCCGACTGTCAGGGTGACGACATCACCCGCGACGTATTCACCCGTCACAGAACCCGTGACCGGAATTGTCTGGTTCGACTCGTCGGCGTTGACGATGTTGTCACCGGCAATGGTGTCGAGCTGGATGGCCAACGCCGGCGGTGTGGCATCGACAGTGTAGTCGCGAGTTGTCTCGGCGCTGCCGATATTGCCCGCAGCATCCGTATGGCTGACGGCAGCCGAAACACTATTGGCGCCTGCCGTAGCCAATACCGAGCCCGGTACCGCGACACTAAACGCACCGTTCTGACCTACCGTGGTGTTGTAACTCTGACCGCCCACCGAGACGGTGACGGTATCCCCAACCACCGCATCACCACCGGTCTGACCGGTGATGGCCACATCCTGTCCGGCTTCCGATGCATTAATCACATCATCGCCCGCAATGGTATCGAGGCTGATGGTAACGGTCGGTGCGTCGGTATCCACGCCGTAGCTGACTGCGGCGTTGGCCGAGCCGACATTGCCGGCGGCGTCGGTGTGGCTGATGACTGCCAGCACGGAGTCATTGGCAGCAAGTTGAGAGCCCGGCACGCTGATCGAGAAGGTCCCGTCGGCGTTGACCGCACCGGTATAGCTTTGATCGCCCACCGTCAGGGTGACGACATCACCCGTGACGTATTCACCACTGACCGTGCCGGTGACGGGAATGGTCTGGTTCGACTCGTCGGCGTTAACGATGTTGTCGCCAGCGATGGTATCCAGCGTGATCGAGAGCGTCGGCGACGTGGTATCAATGGTGTAATCGCGGCTTGTTTCGGCACTGCCAACGTTGCCTGCAACGTCAGTATGCGAGACAGACGCGCTGACGGTGTTGGCTCCAGCACTGGCGAGCACACTACCCGGTACGGCCACGCTGAACGCGCCGCTCTGTCCTACTGTCGTGGTATAGCTCTGACCGCCCACCGAGACGGTGACGGTATCGCCGGCGACCGCGTCACCACCGGCCTGACCGGTGATGGCCACATCCTGTCCTGCTTCATCGGCATTAAGGACGTCATCACCGGCGATGGTGTCGAGGCTGATCGTAACGATCGGTGCGTCGGTATCGACGCCGTAGCTGACTGCAGTGTTGGCCGAGCCGACATTGCCGGCGGCGTCGGTATGGCTGATGACTGCCTGCACGGAGTCATTGGCAGCGAGCTGAGAGCCCGGCGCATTGATCGAGAACGTCCCGTCGGCATTCACCGCGCCGGTGTAGCTTTGGTCGCCCACCATCAGGGTAACGACATCACCCGCGGCATATTCACCCGTCACGGAACCCGTGACCGGAATGGTCTGACCGGCTTCTTCGGCGTTGACGAGGTTGTCGCCGGCGATGGTATCCAGCGTGATTGAGAGCGTCGGCGGCGTGGTATCGACGGCATAGTCACGACTTGTATCGGCACTGCCAACGTTGCCTGCAGCATCAGTGTGACTCACCTCGGCGAGAATCGAACCATTGGCAGCAAGCTGCGACCCCGGCACGTTGATCAAGAACGTCCCGTCGGCATTGACCGCACCGATGCAGCGCTGATCGCCCACCGTCAAAGTAACGACATCACCTGTGGCATATTCACCGCTGATCGTGCCGGTGACCGGAATGGTCTGACCAGATTCTTCAGCGTTGACGATATTGTCGCCGGCGATGGTATCCAGCGTGATGGTGAGCGCCGGTGGCGTGGCATCCACGGTGTAATCGCGAGTTGTTTCGGCACTGCCAGTGTTGCCTGCCGCGTCGGTATGCGAGACAGCGGCACTGACCGAGCCAGCGCCTACCGCAGCCAATACCGAGCCCGGTACCGCGACGCTGAACGCACCGTTCTGACCAACCGAGGCGGTATAGGTCTGACCGCCCACCGAGATGGTGACGGTATCGCCGGCGACCGCGTCACCGCCGGCCTGACCGGTGATGGCGACGTCCTGCCCGGCCTCCGCGGCGTTGAGCACATCATCGCCAGCGATGGTGTCGAGGCTGATGGTGACGATCGGCGCATCGGTATCCACACCGTAGCTGACGGCGGTGTTGGTCGAGCCGACATTGCCGGCGGCGTCAGTGTGGCTAATGACCGCCTGCACGGAGTCATTGGCAGCGAGCTGTGATCCCGGCACGTTGATCGAGAACGTACCGTCGGCATCCACCGCGCCGGTGTAGCTCTGATCACCCACCGTCAGGGTAACAACATCACCCGCAGCGTATTCACCGCTGATCGTGCCGGTGACCGGGATGGTTTGACCAGCTTCTTCAACATTGACGATATTGTTGCCGGCGATGGTATCCAGCGTGATCGAGAGCGTCGGCGACGTGGTATCAATGGTGTAATCGCGGCTTGTCTCGGCACTGCCGATATTGCCCGCAGCATCCGTATGCGAGACAGCGGCACTGACCGAGCCAGCGCCTACCGCGGCCAGTACCGAGCCCGGCACGGCGATGCTAAACGCGCCGTTTTGTCCCACCGTTGTGGTGTAGGTCTGACCGCCGACCGAGACGGTAACGGTGTCACCGGCCACTGCGTCACCACCAGTCTGACCGGTGATGGCGACGTCCTGACCGGCTTCCGATGTATTGATCACATCATCGCCCGCCATGGTATCGAGGCTGATCGTGACAATCGGCGCGTCGGTATCGATCGTATAGTCACGACTTGTTTCGGCACTGCCGATATTGCCCGCAGAATCCGTATGACTGACGGCAGCCGAGACACTATTGGCCCCCGCCGCGGCCAGTACCGAGCCCGGTACCGCGACGCTGAACGCGCCGTTCTGACCCACCGTCGTGGTGTAGGTCTGTCCTCCGACCGAGACGGTGACGGTATCCCCAACCACCGCATCACCACCGGTCTGACCGGTGATGGCCACATCCTGCCCGGCTTCCGCGGCGTTGATCACATCATCGCCCGCAATGGTATCGAGGCTGATGGTGACGATCGGTGCGTCGGTATCGACACCGTAGCTGACTGCGATATTGGTCGAGCCGACATTGCCGGCGGCGTCGGTGTGGCTGACCTCGGCACTGATGGCGCTGTTCTGTGCCAGCTGAGAGCCCGGCACGTTGATCGAGAAGGTACCGTCGGCATTGACCGCGCCGGTGTAGCTTTGGTCGCCCACCGTCAGGGTGACGACATCGCCCGTAGCGTATTCACCGCTGATCGTGCCGGTGACCGGAATGCTCTGGTTCGATTCCTCAGCGTTGACGATATTGTCGCCGGCGATAGTATCCAGCGTGATCGTAAGCGCCGGTGGCGTGGTATCGACGATGTAATCGCGAGTTGTTTCGGCACTGCCAGTGTTGCCTGCCGCGTCGGTATGCGAGACAGCGGCACTGACCGAGCCGGCACCTGCCGCAGCCAATACCGAGCCCGGTACCGCGACGCTGAACGCGCCGTTCTGACCTACCGTGGTGGTGTAGGTCTGACCACCGACCGAGACGGTGACGGTATCCCCAGCCACCGCGTCACCACCGGCCTGACCGGTGATGACCACGTCCTGCCCGGCTTCCGCGGCATTGATCACATCATCACCCGCGATGGTATCGAGGCTGATCGTAACCGCCGGCGCATCGGTATCCACGCCGTAACTGACGGCGGTATTGGCCGAGCCCACGTTTCCAGCGGCGTCGGTATGGCTGATGACTGCCTGCACGGAGTCATTGGCGGCAAGTTGAGAGCCCGGCACATTGATCGAGAACGTCCCGTCGGTATTCACCGCGCCGGTGTAGCTCTGGTCGCCCACCGTCAGAGTGACAACATCACCCGCGACGTACTCACCGCTGATCGTGCCGGTGACCGGAATGGTTTGACCAGATTCTTCGGCGTTGACGATGTTGTCGCCGGCGATGGTATCCAGCGTGATCGAGAGTGCCGGCGGCGTGGCATCGACGGTGTAATCGCGGGTTGTTTCGGCACTGCCGATATTGCCCGCAGCATCCGTATGGCTGACGGCAGCCGAGACACTATTGGCGCCTGCAGTAGCCAATACCGAGCCCGGTACGGCGACACTAAACGCGCCGTTTTGTCCCACCGTTGTGGTGTAGGTCTGTCCGCCCACCGAGACGGTGACGGTATCCCCGGCGACCGCGTCACCACCGGCCTGACCGGTGATGGCCACGTCCTGCCCGGCTTCCTCGGCGTTGAGCACATCATCGACCGCAATGGTATCGAGGCTGATGGTGACGATCGGTGCGTCGGTATCGATCGCATAGTCACGACTTGTTTCGGTGCTGCCAATGTTGCCCGCAGCATCCGTATGGCTGACGGCAGCCGAGACACTATTGGCCCCCGCCGCGGCCAGTACCGAGCCCGGTACGGCGACACTAAACGCGCCGTTCTGACCTACTGTCGTGGTATAGCTCTGACCGCCGACCGAGATGGTGACGGTATCGCCGGCCACCGCATCGCCACCGGCCTGACCGGTGATGGCCACATCCTGCCCGGCTTCCTCGGCGTTGAGCACATCATCGCCGGCAATGGTATCGAGGCTGATGGTAACGATCGGTGCGTCGACATCGACGCCGTAGCTGACCGTGGTGTTGGCCGAGCCGACATTGCCGGCGGCATCAGTGTGATTGATGACTGCCTGCACGGAGTCATTGGCAGCAAGCTGCGATCCCGGCACATTGATCGAGAAGGTCCCGTCGGCATTCACCGCGCCGGCATAGCTTTGGTCGCCGACCGTCAGGGTGACAACATCACCCGCGACGTACTCACCGCTGACCGTGCCGGTGACGGAAATGGCCTGGTTCGACTCCTCGGCGTTGACGATGTCGTCACCGGCAATCGTGTCGAGCTGGATGGTCAACGCCGGCGGTGTGACATCCACGGTGTAGTCGCGAGCTGTCTCGGCACTGCCGATATTGCCCGCAGTATCCGTATGCGAGACAGCGGCACTGACCGAGCCAGCCCCTGCCGCAGCCAGTACCGAGCCCGGTACGGCCACGCTGAACGCGCCGTTCTGCCCCACGGTGGTGGTGTAGCTCTGACCGCCGACCGAGACCGTGACAGAGTCACCGGCCACGGCGTCACCGCCGACCTGACCGGTGATGGCAACATCCTGATCGGCTTCCGCGGCGTTGATAATGTCATCGCCTGCGATAGTATCCAGCGAGATCGTGACGACCGGCGCATCGGTATCCACCACGTAGTCGCGAGTTGTCTCGACACCGCCAACATTGCCCGCAGCATCCGTATGGCTGACGGCAGCCGAGACACTATTGGCCCCTGCCGTAGCCAATACCGAGCCCGGTACGGCGACGCTGAACGCACCGTTCTGTCCTACCGTGGTGGTGTAATTCTGACCACCGACCGAGATAGTGACGGTATCCCCGGCCACCGCATCGCCACCGGCCTGACCGGTGATGGCAACGTCCTGTCCGGCTTCCTCGGCATTAAGGACGTCATCACCCGCGATGGTATCGAGGCTGATGGTAACGATCGGTGTGTCGGTATCGACGCCGTAGCTGACTGCGGTGTTGGCCGAGCCTATATTGCCGGCGGCGTCGGTGTGGCTGACCTCGGCACTGATGGCGCTGTTCTGTGCCAGCTGAGAGCCCGGCACGTTGATCGCGAAGGTGCCGCCAGCGTTGACCGCGCCGGTGTAGCTCTGGTCGCCGACCGTCAGGGTGACGACATCACCCGCGACGTATTCACCCGTCACGGACCCCGTGACCGGAATGGTCTGACCAGCCTCTTCGGCATTGATTACATCATCGCCGGCGATGGTATTCAGCGTGATGGTGAGCGCCGGTGCGTCGGTATCCACGCCGTAGCTGACCGCGGTGTTGGCCGAGCCGACATTGCCGGCGGCGTCGGTATGGCTGATGACTGCCTGCACGGAGTCATTGGCAGCGAGCTGAGAGCCCGGCGCGTTGATCGAGAAGGTACCGTCGGCGTTGACCGCACCGGTATAGCTTTGGTCGCCCACCGTCAGGGTGACGACATCACCCGCGACGTATTCACCCGTCACGGACCCTGTAACCGGGATGGTTTGACCAGCTTCTTCAGCGTTGACGATATTGTCGCCGGCGATGGTATCCAGCGTGATTGAGAGCGTCGGCGGCGTGGTATCGACGGCATAGTCACGACTTGTATCGGCACTGCCAACGTTGCCTGCAGCATCAGTGTGACTCACCTCGGCGAGAATCGAACCATTGGCAGCAAGCTGCGCCCCCGGCACGTTGATCAAGAACGTCCCGTCGGCATTGACCGCACCGATGTAGCGCTGATCGCCCACCGTCAAAGTAACGACATCACCTGTGGCATATTCACCGCTGATCGTGCCGGTGACCGGAATGGTCTGACCAGATTCTTCAGCGTTGACGATATTGTCGCCGGCGATGGTATCCAGCGTGATGGTGAGCGCCGGTGGCGTGGCATCCACGTTGTAATCGCGGTTTGTTTCGGCACTGCCAATATTGCCCGCAGCATCCGTATGACTGATAGCAGCCGAGACACTATTGGCGCCTGCCGTAGCCAATACCGAGCCCGGCACGGCGATGCTGAACGTTCCGTTCTGACCCACCGTGGTGGTGTAGGTCTGGCCGCCGACCGAGATAGTCACCGTATCGCTGGCGACCGCGTCACCACCGGCCTGACCGGTGATGGCCATATCCTGCCCGGCTTCCGATGCATTGATAACGTCATCGCCCGCGACGGTGTCCAGTGAGATCGTAACCACAGGCGCATCGGTATCGACGCCGTAGCTGACTGCGGTATTGGCCGAGCCGACATTGCCGGCGGCATCGGTATGGCTGACCTCGGCGCTGATGGCGCTGTTCTGTACCAGCTGACTACCGGGCACGCTGATCGAGAACGTCCCGTCGGCATTCACCGCGCCGGTGTAGCTTTGGTCTCCCACCGCCAGGGTGACAACATCGCCCGCAGCGTATTCACCGCTGACCGTGCCGGTGACCGGAATGGTTTGATCAGCTTCTTCGGCGTTGACGATGTTATCGCCGGCGATGGTATCCAGCGTGATCGAGAGTGCCGGCGGCGTGGCATCGACGGTGTAGTCGCGAGTCGTTTCGGCACTGCCGATATTGCCCGCAGCATCCGTATGGCTGACGGCAGCCGAAACACTATTGGCGCCCGCCGTAGCCAATACCGAGCCCGATACGTCCACGCTGAACGCGCCGTTCTGACCTACCGTCGTGGTGTAGCTCTGACCGCCCACCGAGATAGTGACGGTATCCCCGGCGACCGCATCGCCGCCGGCCTGACCGGTGATGGCGACGTCCTGCTCGGCTTCCGATGCATTGATCACATCATCGCCCGCGATGGTATCAAGGCTGATGGTGACGACCGGTGCGTCAGTATCGACGCTGTAGCTGACCGCGGTGTTAGCCGAGCCGATATTACCAGCCGCGTCAATGTGACTGACACTCGCCTGCACGGCGTCATTGGCAGCAAGCTGCGAGCCCGGCACGTCGATCGAGAACGTACCGTCGGCATTCACGGCGCCGGTGTAAGTCTGATTGCCCACCGTCAGCGCAACGAGGTCACCTGCGACGTATTCACCGCTGACCGACCCGGTCACCGGGATGGTCTGGTTCGCCTCGTCAGCATTGACGATGTTGTCACTGGCGATCGTATCGAGTGCGATCGACAGCGCCGGCGGTGTAGTGTCCACCGAGTAGTCACGGCTGGTGTCGGCGCTGCCAACGTTACCCGCCACATCAGTATGCGAGACGGACGCACTGATCGTGTTGGTGCCGACCTGGGCCAGCACCGAACCGGGCACCGCCACGCTGAACGCGCCGTTCTGCCCCACGGTCGTGGTGTAGGTCTGACCGCCGACCGAGACGGTGACGGCGTCACCGGCCACGGCGTCCCCGCCGGCCTGACCGGTGATGGCAACCTCCTGCCCGGCTTCCGCGGCGTTGATCACGTCATCACCCGCGATGGTATCGAGGCTGATGGTGACCACGGGCGCGTTGGTATCAACGCTGTAATCACGACTGGTCTCGGCGCTGCCAACGTTACCCGCTACCTCGGTATGCGAGACGGACGCACTGATCGTGTTGGTGCCGGCCTGGGCCAGCACCAAACCGGGTACCGCAACGCTGAACGCGCCGTTCTGCCCCACGGTCGTGGTGTAGCTCTGACCGCCGACCGAGACGGTGACGGTGTCACCCGTCACGGCATCACCACCGGCCTGACCGGTGATGGCAACGTCCTGACCGGCTTCCGTAGCGTTAAGAACGTCATCGCCTGCGATGGTGTCGAGGCTGATGGTGACGATCGGCGCAGCGGTATCGACGCTGTAGCTGACCGCGGTGTTGGCCGAACCGATATTGCCGGCGGCGTCGGTGTGATTGACGACCGCCTGCAGCGAATTATTGGCGGCAAGCTGTGAGCCCGGCACGTTGATCGAGAACGTACCGTCGGCATTCACGGCGCCGGTATAGCTCTGATCGCCGACCGTCAGCGTAATGAGGTCACCTGCGACGTATTCGCCGCTGACCGTACCCGTGACCGGGAGGGTCTGGTTCGACTCGTCGGCGTTGACGATGTTGTCACCGGCGATGGTGTCCAGGCTGATCGTGATCGTGATCGAGGGCGTGGTAGCGTCGACGGTGTAATCGCGACTGGTGTCGGCACTGCCGACATTGCCCGCCGCATCGGTATGCGAAACGGACGCACTGACGGTATTGGTGCCCGCAGCGGCCAGCACACTGCCTGGCACCGCAACGCTGAACGCGCCGTTCTGACCCACGGTCGTGGTGTAGCTCTGACCACCGACCGAAACGGTGACGGCGTCACCGGCCACGGCGTCACCGCCGGCCTGACCGGTGATGGCCACGTCCTGATCGGCTTCCGATGCGTTGATCACATCATCGCCCGCGATGGTATCGAGGCTGATGGTGACCACCGATGCGTCGGTATCGACGCTGTAGCTCACCGCGGTGTTGGCCGAGCCCAAGTTTCCGGCAGCGTCAGTGTGGCTGATGACTGCCTGCACGGAGTCATTGGCAGCAAGCTGCGATCCCGGCACATTAATGCTGAAAGTACCGTCAGCGTTGACCGCTCCGACATAGCTTTGGTCGCCCACCGTCAGGGTGACAAGATCACCCGTGACGTATTCACCACTGACCGTGCCGGTGACCGGAATACTCTGATTCGACTCCTCGGCATTGATAAGGTTGTCGCCGGCGATGGTATCCAGTGTGATCGAGAGTGTCGGTGATGTGGTATCCACCACATAATCACGACTGGTCGTGGCACTACCAATGTTGCCCGCAGCATCAGTGTGGCTGATGACAGCGATAACGGCACTGCCCTGAGCTTCTGCCAGCACACTGCCGGGTACTGAAACACTGAAACGAAGACCCGGATCAACCGTTGTGGTGTATTGCGCTTCCCCGACCAAAAGCGTGACCTGATCGCCGGCAGCGGCGTCCCCACCTACAACACCCTTCAGTTCAATTAACTGACTGGATTCTTCAGCACTGACAATGTCGTCATCAGCAATTGGGTCAAGCTGAATAGTAGGCGATGGTGCGTCAAGGTCGATGCTATAAGGACGGGTTGAACTGGCTGTAACGCTAACATTGCCTTCCGTATGCGTTAACGTGACGGTTGCTGAAGGGTTGCCGATCAGGATTGAGCCTGGTACCGAAATGGAAAACGACAGGTTGTCATCGAGAGTCGCCGAGTAGGTAACTTCACCGATGGTAACGGTTATGGCATCACCAGCAGCGGCATCTTCGCCGCCCCGCCCTGCTAGCGCGACAGTACCCTGGGACTCCGTCTGATTGACGATATCGTCAACAGCTATGGCATCAAGCGCCACTGTAACAATAGGCGTTCTGGACGGCGTATCGCTGTTATCACCAGCAACTGGGTCAATGGGCGTGGTTGTGTCGTCGCCGTCGGTCGGTTCCGTGGGCGTGGTGGTGCCATCGCCATCAGTCGAATCCGTGGGCGTGGTTGTGTCGTCGCCATCGGTCGGTTCCGTGGGCGTGGTAGTGCCGTCGCCATCGGTCGGTTCCGTGGGCGTGGTAGTGCCATCGCCATCAGTCGAATCCGTGGGCGTCGTTGTACCGTCGCCATCGATCGGGTCAGTCGGCGTCGTTGTACCGTCGCCATCGGTCGGGTCAGTCGGCGTCGTTGTACCGTCGCCATCGGTCGGGTCAGTCGGCGTCGTTGTACCGTCGCCATCGGTCGGGTCAGTCGGCGTCGTTGTACCGTCGCCATCGGTCGGGTCAGTCGGCGTCGTTGTACCGTCGCCATCGGTCGGATCCGTGGGCGTCGTTGTGCCACCGCCAGTGCTCGGATTAGTTGGCGTCGCTGTGCCGCCGCCAGTGCTCGGATTAGTTGGCGTCGCTGTGCCGCCGGTACTCGGATTAGTGGGTGTCGCTGTACCGTCGCCATCGGTCGAATCTGTGGGAGTGGTTGTGTCGTCGCCATCGGTCGGATCAGTGGGCGTCGTTGTACCGTCGCCATCAGTTGGATCAGTGGGCGTCGCTGTACCGTCGCCATCGGTCGGGTCAGTCGGCGTCGCTGTACCGTCGCCCTCGGCCGGATCAGTCGGTGTCGTCGTACCGCCACCATCCGTCGGATCAGTGGGCGTCGTTGTAACGTCGCCATCAGTTGGATCAGTGGGCGTCGCTGTACCGTCGCCATCGGTCGGGTCAGTCGGCGTCGCTGTACCGTCGCCATCGGCCGGATCAGTCGGTGTCGTCGTACCGCCACCATCCGTCGGATCAGTGGGCGTCGTTGTGCCTCCGCCATTAGTCGGATCATTGGGCGTAGTTGGGGCAACCGGTGTGGTCGTGCCATTGTCGACGACCGGGTTGGGCGGGGTGGTCGTATTGCTGTCGGGAGCAGGTGTGTCCGCTTCGCCATTATTTGCAAAGCCGGTGAAGCTGGACGGTGGCGTGGTGGCAGTATCATTAAAACTGGCACTGTAGCGGTATTCGGTTTGCTGCTCACGACCGCTGCGGTCCACGTCGAAGGGCTGGGAAAAACCACCGCCCTGAGCCGTACTGCCACCACCGGAGTCCGCGGAGGCGCCGGCTGCCGGCGCCTGCTGCACTTCAGTAGGGTCCTGCCCGGCGGCAATGGCAGCCTGCAGCGCAGCAATATCCGGATCAACATCTACTGACGGCTGTACGACAAGTTGCGGCACGTCTTCAGTGCTCACCAGTGTGGCAGGCTGGCCGGCGCCCAGACTCAGAACGTTACCATCCGCCAGGATGATGCGCCCCCCATCAGCAGCAACCAACACTGCATTTTCCGGCAACACCATCCCCTGAATGACCGGTGTACGTGGATCCAGTAACCAGACCACGCCATCAACACGCGCAACCGTATAAGCAGCCATAACGTTCGTCCCTTGTCCCGCCGTATTGCTGGAGATTTCAGCAACAGTGAATATATAGCGATTGCCGTCCTGTCTTAATCAGTAATCAACGAGCTTTCTACGCCTCAAATCTTCAATTTGATTAATCCCCAAGGACTGAAAGTAGCAGCCAAAAACATTATTCATAAAGTATTTCTAAACAAACAATCAGCTCCTGGACTAAATATTCGGCTTTTCAGGATAAAAAAAGGCAGCCCTGAGGGCTGCCTTTTATGAGGGGGACGAAAGGGCGTATCAATCCACGGGCGTCATACCATCGATAAAACGATTGGAGCGTTCGATTGAGGCCTGCATCTCGCGCCTGAGGGTGGCAATCTGCGTTTCAAGCTGATTGACCTCCCCTTTTAACGCACCGATGGCGCGTGCATTAAGGTTGTGCTTGAGAAACAGTACATTGTCATGCATGGCCGTCAGAACCGGTGGCATCGTATCTTCAGCGCGGTGCATGGCATCGAGCATCTCACCGTAGCGCTGACGTGTCTGCTCAAGTTCACGCTCGCTCTGACGCCGGTAGGTCTGGTTCTGATACTGATCCAGTTCGCCTTCCCACTCCCTGAAAAGCGCCTGCGCTACGCTTTCAATGGCGTCGATGCGCTGACTGACACGCTCGGCCGCGGCCTGGCTGCGCTCGTAGTCGGACTCGAGCTCGCCATAGGTTCGGGACAGTTTGCTCTCTGGCACCGTCACCACACTCTGATAGCGCTCCAGTGCCGAGGAAAATTGCTCATCGGCTTCCTGCTGAGCATCACGGGCGGCGATAACACGATCGGACAGGATATCGCGCTTGTGCACGCCGGCCTGTTCCATGACGTCATAATAGGCACTCTGACAACCTGAAAGCGTCAGAGTCGCCAGCAGTACCGCTGAAGGGACCCATGTCGTCAGACGTGTATGTCTCATTAGCGCCATGGAAGCCTCAGAGTTGAATCACGTCGAAATCGACCTTCGGATTGACGTCAGCATCGTAATCGACGTCATCACGGTCGAAACCGAACAGCTTGAGAAACTCATGCTTGTAGCCGGCGTAGTCAGTCATCTCAAAAACGTTATCGCTGGTAACCTTCGGCCACAGCGCCTTGCACTCATCCTGCACGTCATCACGCAGTTCGCGATCATCCAGACGCATGCGGCCGGCGTCATCCAGAGCCGGGCTCTGGCCGACAGTCAGGTGCTCATGGAACAGCCGGTTGAGCTGATCGATCGTGCCTTCATGCAGATTCTTCTCTTTCATGATGCGATAGACCATGGAGATGTAGAGCGGCATGACCGGAATGGCGGCACTGGCCTGGGTGACCACGGACTTGAGCACGGCAACGTTGGCATGGCCGCCCTTTTCGCTCAAGCGGGTGTCGAGTGCCTGCGCCGCACGATCGAGATCTTCCTTGGCCTTGCCCAGCGAGCCGTGCCAGTAGATCGGCCAGGTGATTTCGGTGCCGATATAGCTGAAGGCCACCGTGCTGGCGCCTTCGGCCAGCACGCCGGCCTGATCAAGCGCGTCGATCCAGAGCTCCCAGTCCTCACCACCCATGACGCGAATGGTATTGTCGATCTCTTCCTGTGACGCCGGCTCGACCGAGGCCTCGATGATCTGATCCTTGTTGGTATCCAGCGCCGTGGCTCGATAGGTCTCACCGATCGGCTTGAGGGCTGACTTGACGACTTCACCGCTGTCGGGAAGCTTGCGCACCGGTGATGCCAGCGAATAGACCACCAGATCGATCTGACCACCCATCTCGCCTTTGATCATCTCGATGGCCTGATCGCGCGTTTCATGGGCGAAGGCATCACCGTTGATCGAACGGCTATAGAGCCCTTCAGCACTGGCCAGCCGATCAAAGGCTGCCGAGTTATACCAGCCTGCCGATCCCGGGCGGGTTTCGGTACCCGGCTTTTCAAAGAAAACGCCCAGCGTATCGGCACCACATCCGAAGGCGGCAGTGATACGTGCCGACAGGCCATAACCGGTAGAGGCACCGATGACCAGAACCTTTTTCGGACCGCCTTCGATGGTGCCGCGCGAGCGAGTGATCTCGATCTGCTCGCGCACGTTCTGCTCGCAGCCGACCGGATGGGTTGTCGTACAGATAAAACCGCGAACCTTGGGATGGATAACCACACTCACCTCTACTTGCCTGAAAGATAAACGAACGGCATCTCAATGAATGAAATGCCCTCCCGTCATGCTGCATCAATGCTGGCCGGGCCACCGAGTGTCCCGTAATACTCAAAATTGAGTCATGACGACCTGACGCGTATTTTACCGGGTACGGGCGCAGGTGTCCGCACACGCCGGAACCAATGTTTCTTAACCACCTCAATACTGCAGGGTGAAAACGGTGTCATCTTCACATGACAACATGAATGACCCACAGCGTCTGCTCGATCATCGTCGTGACCTCTGGATGGCGCTGGCACCGCTGTGGCTGGATCGAGAACCGGGTGAGCGCGACTATGCCCGTATGGCCGATGTCATCGAGCGATATGATTTCACCACGGACGAGCTCGAGCGCATCTATCGTGTCGAGATGTCACCGGTGCTGGTTCGCCACCAGGTGTCACTGGCCGGAGAGTGGCGCGCCTTCGATGAAGATCGACTGCTTCGTCAATTGACCTTCCATGTCTGGAAGCTGACTCGCTGGCGCCGCGGTTTCTGGCTGCTTTTTTCCGGCCTGACCACCATGATGACGCGCCACCGTTACAACATGCTCATGGATGTCGTGCTGACCCGGCGCAGAATGGCCGCCGAGCAGGACGCCGCTTCCGGCGATTAAACCATCGTCATGACATGCGCAAAAAAAGGGGCATCCACTGGATGCCCCTGTCGTTACTGACGATCACGCCGGTTTAACGATCGACGTCGTTATCTCCCTCGCCCTCGTCATTATCCTCATCCGGCAGCTTTTCGTTTTCCTTCAGGCGACTGCGCTCGGCCTCCCCTCTGGAAACGGTCTTGGCACTCTTTTGTGATGGCGTCTGACCTGCCGCGCCGGCCTGCCCCTCTTCCACCACGTATTCGTCGAGGACGTGAACGTTGGCCGGCGGTGCGCCGCCATTCTTGTCCTGACCGAAATAGAGCGTGGTATGTGGGTACGGAATCTCGATACCGGCCGCATCGAAATGCTTCTTGACCAGGCGATTGAACGCACGTCCAACCCCCCACTGTGTGCCGGGCTTGGTCTTGATCATGATGCGGATATTGACCGCGCTGTCGCCCAGCGACACCACGCCCGGTACGGCCATGTCATCGATGATGTTGACGGCCTGATCGGGGTTTTCCCGCAGCTCATCAAAGGCCTTGTGCAGATGGTGAATGGCGTCATCCACATTTTCACGATAGGCGATGCCGTACTCGCCCACATGGTAGGCAAAGTCACGCATGTAGTTGGAGACCGTATCCACTGAGGAGAACGGAATCACGTGGAAGGTACCATCCAGTGACCGCAGCCCTACCGAGCGAATGGTAATTTTCTCGGCCGTACCGGTCAGACCGGCCACGCCCACCACATCCCCGGTATTCATGGCATTTTCAAGCTGGATGAACACACCAGTGATGATGTCCTGTACCAGCTTCTGAGCGCCAAAGCCGATGGCCAGGCCCACGACACCGGCACCGGCGATCAACGGCCCGATATTGATGCCGATCTGGGACAGCACAATCAGAAGGGTCATCGTCACGATCAGGATCAGGATCGCATTGCGAAACAGTGACAGCAGTGTTTGTTCACGAGCGCTTGGCGCAGAGGCGGCACTCAGGCGGTGCTCAATGAAGCTTGCAACTACCGTCCAGACCAGCGTGGCAATGAGCAGAATGATCGCCACATGCACGATCATGCCGATGGTTTCGGCGCCGCTATCAGACGTCAGCCAGCCCGGCAGATCAAAGGCCTTCCACGCGTCCAGTACCGTCAGGATCACGAAGATACCCAGCAGAATGCGAATGCCTCTCAGCGCCTTGGGCACGTAGGAGTTGATCCGCGCTTCCAGCTGCGGCAGACGCTCACGAAGCCCCTCGGAGAGATGGATACGACGTGACAGAGCGATGGTCAGAAGCGACGAAATCAGGATACCGATCCCGACGGCCAACAGGGTCTGCACGGTCGCGTGCGCCATGAACGGCAGTGCTTCTGCTGGCTGCAATTGGCTGACAACCAGCAGTACGGTGAAGTAAGCCAGCGCGAACAGATGCCAGACCCGACCCAGAATACGCAGCAGGGTGCTGAAGAAGGCAAAGTTGCTCTCGTCGGCACGACCATTGAGGTTATCACGCAGTGTCTTGCGGTTTTTCAGAATGACGCGCACCGCGTAGATGTAGACCCCAATCATGATCAGCAAACTCAGGATCTGCCCCACCGCCGGTGACAGCATGGCATTGACCATCGGTACCGCCACCATCAAACCATAACCGGTAATGCCTACCAGACGCGCCAGCCAGCGATTCCAGTACGACGCCGTCTCGCTCGACATGGCAAAAAGGCGCAGAGAATCATAGCGGGTCGAAAACACCATTCTGATCAGCGCCTTGACGATCTCAACGATGACAAAGGCATTGATGAACAGGGATTCAGCCCGGCCAATCTCGCCCGCTTCGCCGGCAAAGAACAGACTGATCACGTAGCCCACGGCGCCGGCCAGCAAAATCACGACAACATCAATTAAAAGCGCGCCGAGTACGGCACTCCAGCGCTTGAGCAGTGCTCCAGCGGCCTGCTTTTGTTCCTTCTCGTCCAGCGTCTGCTGAGCTTCCTCATCTCCTGCCTCGATCGGTGGTGCTGAAGCAGGAGCAGGCCGACGTGCAACCCACGCATTGATACGCTGATAGATGCGAGCCACCAGAGCCCGAAAGACATAAAAGGCGACAACCGTTGAGGCTACGGCAATACCGAAGGCCAGCAGGATAGTGCCCCAGAGCGCCCAGGGCAGCCCGGCGCCTTCGCCATCTCCGGCACTACGGAAAGCCGCGATGGCATTGGTGACATCCTCGGCAACCCCCTGAGCAAAGCCCTGGGTCATGTTCGCAATACGTCCGCCCAATGACTGCTGTTCGGCCGGCACGTCGGCTACGGCGGCAGCATCGCTGCTCTTCTCGGCTGAAGGCGCCTCACCCTGCGCAAGACTGCGCAGCTGCGAGATCATTTCGTTACGCGTTTGCTCATTTTCCAGCAGATCCGCCAGCGCCGCATAGGAGGGTTGCTCGGAAGATTGAGAAGATGCCCCTTCTGCCTGGGGGCTTGCCATTGCGGCTACCGACATCGTGCTCAACAAGAGCACCATCAGAGGTAGCCGAAGCCAATAAAACAGCCTCGTTAAAGCCACGTGTATTCTCCATGGTCATATCAGATAGGTACCGTCGGGCCCGAAAACCCCTTTGCGGCGCACAAGCTTTCATAACCTGGTACAAAAGGCCAGTGCTTTCAAAACGCTGACCAGAGTCTATCGTCCAGGCCTGCTTGTCACCAGAGCGGTCTGCCATGAGCACATTCTGATGCAGGCCCTGCTTCAATCATCAGCGCCCATGAAAAATACCGTCAGGCTCTCTGAAACACGCCACCGCATTTTTGAATGCGCTGGCTCATTGGTATACCCATGCCTCTCAAGCCGGTAATGCACGTGGCACTGACAGTCGGCATCATGGATGAACCCCTCGCCAATGTGGCCTCAACATGAAACTGCGTCATATCGAAGTCTTCCATGCCCTGATCAGTTGCGGCAGTGTCAGTGCAGCCGCTCGAAGACTTAATGTTTCCCAGCCCAACGTCACGCGTACGCTGGCTCACGCCGAAACCACGCTGGGCGTTCGTCTGTTCGAGCGTCATCCGCGTGGGCTGACCCCCACACCGGAAGCGCTGCGGTTATGGCCTGCCATCGAGGCGGCGGTCAAGCAACTGGATGTGGTGGATCAACTGGGCCGCCAGCTCTCCCACGGCGTGGATCAACATCTGCGACTCGGGGCGTCCCATGCGCCCGGGCACCTGGTCATGCCCGGAGCACTCATTGCCCTTCAACGCCGGCTCCCGGCGCTTGAGATCGAGCTGGTCACTTCGCATTTCTCCACCCTGTGTGATGAACTGCTGTCCCATCGACTGGACATGGCACTGGCGTTTGAACAGCCGGCCCCTGAAGGAATCGAGTGCGAGCATCTGATGCGTGCGCCCATGAAGGCCCTGTTGCCGCCGGATATGGACGCTCCGACACATGCCACGCTTGAATGGCTCAATGCGAACGGCCTGATTCTGATGCCGGAAGAGGATCCGCTGGGCACGTTACTCGGACAGGCCCTTCAGGCCGAGGGGCTGACGCCAGCCGCGCGCCTCCGGGTCAAGACCTACAGCGTGATTGCCGAGCTGGTCATCGCCGGTGGCGGGACGGGGATCGTCGATCCATTCACTGCCGAACGCTATCGTGACCGTTTACAGGTACTGCCGCTGACCCCTGAACTGAACATGAATGTGGCCCTGCTGAGGGCGCGTCATGTGCCCTGGCCCCATGCCGCGAATCAGCTAAGAACGCTACTGGTCGATCAACTGGCGATACATGCACAACGCTGGCAGACGGACTCGCCGCCTGGTATACGATGAAGTTATACCGAACCGACAAATCAGCATTCGAAGCTATGACCTTTTTCGTCGACACTGACTCACTTCTCTACATTCTCGGAGCCAGTGATGACGAGCCAGCCTTACCGCCCTGCCGACATTGTTTCACCCTACCTCCTGTTTCTGGGGGACATCGAAGATAGCGTCTCGGCCAAGATGGCCCGCGCCGTGGTCATCTGGCGTCCGGAAAAGGCTGTCGGTCAGCTGCGCATGACCGAGAAGACGGTCAGTGTCGGCATTGAGGACATCAGCATCGAAGAAGCCTGCGCCCGGGGCGCGCGAACGCTCGTGATCGGCGTGGCCAATTCGGGCGGCAAGCTTCCGGCACACTGGCGGGATGTGATATGTCAGGCCATTGAGCACGGTATGGATGTGGCCAGCGGCATGCATCAGCGCCTGGACGCCATTGAAGGGGTGGCCGAGCTGGCACGCGAGCACGGCGTCACGCTTCATGACATTCGTCATAGCCATCCGCCACTGGAGGTGGGGACCGGCGAGCCTCGCAGCGGCAAGCGAATACTGACCGTCGGCACTGACTGTTCATTGGGCAAGATGTTCAGCTCACTGGCACTGCAGCGCGGTCTTGAAGAGGCCGGTCTCAAGGCACGCTTTCGTGCCACCGGGCAGTGCGGGGTACTGGTGGCCGGTGAAGGCATTGCCATCGATGCCGTCATTGCCGATTTCATCTCTGGTGCCGTGGAGTGGCTAAGCCCTGCAGCCGCCGAGGATCAATGGGACGTTATCGAAGGTCAGGGCTCCTTATTCCATCCCGCTTACGCCGGCGTCAGTCTGGGATTGTTGCACGGTGCTCAGCCCGACTGCATCGTGATGTGTCATGAGCTGGGCAGGCCTCACATGCGCCATTTGCCCAACCGCCCGATGCCCGATATGGCCACCTGCATTGAAGCCAATCTGAGCGCTGCCCGCATCACCAATCCCAGGGTGCAGCTCGCCGGATTTTCCGTAAATACGTCTCAGGTGGATGAGGAAACGGCAAGACGCGAGCTGGAGGCACTGAGCCAGCAGTTTGGCGTTCCGGCTACCGACCCCATTCGCTTTGGTATCGAACCGCTGGTCACCGCCTTTACGACAGGAGCCGTGTAATGCGTACGCTCAAGCGTTATACCCAGACCTGGCTACTGGATCGCCCGTTCGTGATCGCGCGCGGTGCCAGCACGTCAATTGACATTATTCGCGTCGAAATTCACCAGGACGGCTTTGTGGGAATAGGCGAAAGCAAACCCACCCCTCGATATGGCCATAGTGCCGAATCGGTCATGGAAGAGATCGATGAAGTATCGCTGGCCATTGAGCAGGGCATTGATCGCAAGGCACTGCTTGAGCGGCTGCCGGCAGGCCCGGCGCGCAATGCGCTCGACTGTGCTCTGTGGTCGCTGGAGTGCGCGCTGGAAGGCACCACACCAACAGCGCGGCTGGGCCCCCCGATCGGACATGAAATTGTCACGGCCCATACCATTTCCATCGCAACGCCAGCAGAGATGGCCGAGGCAGCCCGACAGGAGCTGGCTCAGGGAGCAAGACTTTTAAAGATCAAGCTCAACGATGAGCAGGTTGTCGAACGGGTGCGTGCCGTAAGGGAAGCCGCGCCTGACGTACGTCTCATCATTGATGCCAATGAGGCGTGGGCACCGGAAAACGTGGAAGCCTGGTGCCGGGCGCTGGCAGAGCTTGACGTCGAAATGATCGAACAGCCCCTGCCTGCCGGAGAAGATGGCATTCTGGCTGATTTTGATCATCCGGTAGCGCTATGCGCCGATGAAAGCTGCCATACCCGAGAAGATATCGCTCGACTAAGCGACCGCTATGAGATGATCAACATCAAGCTTGATAAAAGCGGTGGACTGACAGAAGCTTTGGCGATGGTAGAAGAAGCCCGCAAACATGACATGGCCATCATGGTGGGCTGCATGCTGGGGACTTCCATGGCCATGCGGGCAGCACTGCCAGTGGCCGCCCACGCCGTTATTGTTGATCTGGATGGCCCGATCTGGTTATCAAGTGATGATGTCCCGTCGCTGGATTATCGCAACGGGTGGGTCAGGGAAACCCACGACACCTGAAAATTCAGGCGCCTGCCCACGGGTGGGCGCTCACGCCAGAAACTCACGACAAAAAACCCTGATCCATCAGGGCCTTTAGCACCTGCTGTGAATCGGGTGTTGCGTCCTGCACCGCCAGCGCCTCACTTAACGTCATCCATTCAATGGCTTCTACTTCGCTGGACTGAAGCGTTATGGGCTGATTGTGGTAGCGTGCGATAAAGACGCTGCCAAACGCGTTCATGCCCTCTTCAAAATGAAGCTTCAGGCACCAACTTAATGTGAGGGATAACCCCAGCTCTTCATGAAGCTCGCGCCGGGCCGCACTAGCCATGGATTCGCCGGCATCGACCACGCCCCCGGCACAAAGGTCGCGATACCCCGGAAAGATATCCTTGCAGAGGGTGCGCCGCTGTACACACAGCCGATCATGCTGATCAAGCACAAGGATATAAACGGCCCGATGCCATATTTTCAGCCGACGCATATCGCATCGACGCGCACTTCCCGCGGGCCGGTTCAGGGTATCCACAATCTGGACACGTGCTCGTGATGATCCCATGACAGCACTCTCCGAGAGTAAAGCGGACCATCTTACGCCTGAGCCTGGCGTATTCGAAGGCCGTCACCAGTACTGCCCGAAACACAGACACAAAAAAGGCCTCGATAAACGAAGCCAGCCAGAAACCGTCATGTGAAGACGACATCACGAGAAAAAGAGAGTTACGACGACAGGGAAGCATTGGCGGGTATTGCTCGTTGTGGCATCAGACGCCCTCCTTGGCGTCATCAAACACTCTTCCTTCCTGGAAGATTCTGCGCTAAGTGAAGGCTTCCTGCCTTCTGACTGCATCCTTGCAGCGCGAAAATAGTAACACTTGTAAAGGTGTTGTCTATATTTTTCAGCGCATCGCAGTTTTTTTATTTTCAAAAATCAATTTAACTCAAGAAAAGCCACCTTGTTGTACAGGTGCATTACAGGCATGACGGTCCATGACCATCCCCACGAAGATCAGGTCAATTGACCTGATCTGAACTACGCTTGAGTACAGTGTCCAATCAAGTCATGCAGGTCATGACAAACGCCAATTGTCTCTGCATAAACCAGAAAGACACCCATGTTTTCAGCCATCTGTACTGAGCACTACTCTTTTCAGTATTGATCTGAAACAAGCCTGACCACGTCAATGGAGGACATCCGATGGGCATTTTTTCATCCAGTGATAGCCGAGCGACTCGTCGACTCAAGGACTATGAAAAGGAACTGAACAAGCGTGGTGCACGCGCATTGGCACGCTATGAAGATGAGCTGGATTCCACGGGTCAAAAGGTACGCAGTCGTCTCAAGGGTGCAGGTGATCATCTTGGCCAGCGCTGGCATCAGGCTCGTGATCGAGTAGAAGATGAAGGTCACCGCGCCTGGGAGCTGACTGAAGAAGGTGCCCGTGACCTGGATCGTCATGTCCATGAAAATGCTTGGAGCTATATTGGCGCAGGTGCAGCGATCGGGCTGGTCGCCGGTCTTTTGCTGGGCCGTCGATTCTGATCGACGAAGCCTTTTGTACGCCCGCCCCTTCTGGTGCGGGCGTTTTAGTATCTGTCCTGCCCATACCGGTTTTTCCCCTATCATCCAATGGGCATGACAAGGCGCCAGTGGACATCGCGCTTTCGTTTTTATACTTGTCAAGCGCGCGATGACCATGACACGACACAAACAAAAGGAGGCCAATTGATGTATCGCACAATTCTCGTACCTCTGGATGGCTCCGGAAATGCCAATAAGGCACTGGATATCGCCGCGCATCTTGCACGTGCCAGCCATGCCAGACTCTATCTACTGCATGTCCCGGTCATTAACGAAAAGGATGACGCCACCCAGGCATCACCCCCCCCCGGAACAGTGCCGCCATGCAACTTATCGAGACGGCATTGGAAACCATCGACGCATCGGATCTCGACACCAGCATTCTTGTTCGCACGGGCGACCCGGCAGAAGTCATTGAACGTGAGGCACACCGACTGGACGCCGATGCCATCGTGATGGGATACAAGGGGTTGGGTAGAACCTCAAACGCTACAGGAGGCAGCGTCTCCCGTGCGGTCAATCATCGCGCTGCCTGCCGCGTGGTCACGGTAAGATAAAATTCAGGTGCCCACATGTGTTGCCGAACCATGCCGGGCATTCATGAATATTGCGGCGCACCTTCAGTGCCGAGAGCGTTTTTCCTCGCGCCAGCGCCGCAATATCTTGAAAAGCACCATGACCAGTAACGGGAAAAATAAAAGCGTCAGAATCGCGCCTGTCGTAATGAAGAAAAAGTGCAGTACGCCCTCGCTCATGAACACTCCGTGCCAGCCCGACAAGACATGACCGAAACACGCTTCCCGGTCATATGAATATCGACATTCTAGGGGCTTTCAGGGCTCGTTGCACTTGTCTACAAAAGCGCTCTTCCATTTAAAGACACATGACCGACTCGAAAGCCGGCCATGTCAATATACAGATATTCTAAAGAACTCTATTTGTAAGCAATCCCTGTATTACCGATACGCACCTCGGAACGAGCGGATGCCTTGCGATTGACCAATACATTGGCCGTAAAAAGCAGCGATACCAGTTTGCTTCGATTGTTCATCACGGCTGCCAGCGAGCTGACCGCCAACACGCCCAGGAAGTAAATCGGAAAAACCATGTCCGGATCACCCTGAACCACGCGCGCGAGAACGACAGGTACCACCCATGTAACAGGAAAATGCACAAGAAAAAGTACCAGCGAGTTGCGGCCAAACCACTCGAAGGGGCGCAGTGCCGGAGCCATCCATTTGAAAGTCACCACACGCAGCAGCACCAGTGTCATGGCCAATGCCAATGCCATGGAAATGGGCTGATAGGCACCGCCAGTAGTCACCAGGCCTTGATAGGCCATGACATACCAGGTCACCAGACCTGCCAGTGCCAGAACCGCCAGCCAGCTGGTACGTTCTATGAAGTGCTTGAAGGCTTCAAGATGATATCCAAGCACCCCCCCCAGAATGAAGAACGGAAGGTGAAAGATAAAGCGGTCAAATTCAGTATCTTTCAACACCAGATAAAGTGCCAGCGATCCCAGAATGGACACACTCCAGTGGAGTCTGAGAACGAAATAGGCAATCACATAATAGAAAAAGATATAATAAATGAACCACAGATAGGCCATGGGCTCGAAAAACAGTGAGTGCCAGAACTCAACTACCGGCTTGCCGTTAAAATGCGCTCGATATATGAACAGGCCATAGGAAACAATCGACCAGATAACATAAGGGTAAAGAATACCTGACAGCTTACCCTTGAAATAACGCCCGGCGCCCTTGCGCATAGAACCTGCCACCAGAAGACCTGACAGCAGCATCAGCGCCGGCATCCTGAAGGGCGAAAAATAACCATTGATTTGTGTAAAGATGGGATCAAGGTCATCGAACTTGAGCGCCATCGAGTCGGCACTATGTAAATAGACCACCATGGTAATGGCAAGCCCTCTCAGGGCATCCATCCACCTTATTCGACTCTTTTGTGACGCTGATGAAATAATTTCTCTGGCCATTACCGGACCCTCTGACAGACGATGCTGGCAGAGGAAGCTAATGTAAGAAAGAAATATAAAGTATGCTGATTCGCCAGTTCAAAAGGGAATTAACGCCCAAGCATCAAAAATAAAACAATAGTGACAACCGTCTCTACAATCAGACACTCCAGACACCTCGTTTTAACCATCAAATGGTATGACGTCAAAGCAATCGGAATATGGATTTAAGGTTAATTTTTTAATACTTTATTTTTTCAGCCGGGCCCTGGCGCCCAACGCCTTTTTCGAAAGCAACCACAACCGAGAATTAAACCTCTTTGCTCTTTGATTGCATCCGAAGATAGCCTTCCCTGAAATCAGAGAACATCTGCAACCGATCAATATCGGGGATGGTAATCTGATGCCGGTCACGATAAACCAGCGACTGCTCGCGTAGAGAAGAAAATACCCGGCTGACGTGAACCGGCGTTAACCCCATCAAATCGGCCAGCATCTGTTGCGATAACGGCAGCCTGAACTCGTTGAGCGCGCCACTGTTGGTTTTGGAAAGACGGCTGCGCGTCTCGCATAGAAAATGAGCCAGCCTGTTCTGAGCATTTCTGCGCCCCAGATTGACCATTCTCTCAACCAGCATGGATTGCTGAATGCCTGAAATGGCGAAGAAGGTACTGGTCAATCGGCCGGATTGCTCAAACACATTGTCCAGATGGCAATGGGGGAAGCGACAGAACGTACAATCCGTGATGGCATCCACGGTCGACTGATGTTCATGGAGTGCGTATTCACGAAGGCCGACCACGTCTCCGGGCATAAAGATATCCAGAATCATCCTGCTACCATCTTCCAGCACATAGCTGCTGTAGGCCCAGCCCTTGCTCAGCACGGCCATCTCATCGGCACGCTCGCCTTCCCGCCATAATGAATCACCGCTTTTCAGCTGTTCGGGAGACTTCTCAAGCGTATTCAAAAGCTCGACTTCCCAATCGGCCAGGTCAGCAAAATATTGAAAATGCTTAACCATGCAGCTTTGATGAGACACGTGGAATCTCCTCTGTCATGAGTGTTTAAAACAGATATTTCAGGCAAGAATACACGCCTCGCCGTGACAGATGGCAAGAAGCAGAGAGGAAAAACGAAAGAGGAGATATCGTAAAGAGGTGGTACCGGTGGTCGGACTCGAACCGACACGGAGTATTAGTCCGGCGGATTTTGAATCCGCTGCGTCTACCAATTTCGCCACACCGGCAGTGTTGCGCGAGGCGTATTATACGGCCCGTAGCCAACACGTCAATGACGTAGACCGGTCGCATCCGCTATCATGCCTGCCCCTTGATGACACCGACCCTTGATGAGCCATGCAGCGCGCCGACTTTCATTTTGATCTGCCCAACGAATTGATCGCCCGCTATCCCAGCGACCAGCGCAGTGACTGTCGTCTGCTGTGCGTCGATGGTGACAGCGGCCACCTTGAACACACGCGCTTCCCGCAGCTTCTGGACCATCTGGCGCCGGGGGATCTGGTGGTGTTCAACGATACCCGCGTCATTCCCGCACGACTTTTCGGTCAAAAGGAAAGTGGTGGGCGCGTCGAAATGCTGCTGGAACGTCCTCTGGATGCCTACCGTGGCCTCGCCCATCTGCGTGCCAGCAAGGCCCCAAAAATCGGCACTCGCCTCATCTTCGAAGGTGATGTTCACGCCGTGGTCGAGGGCCGACGCGACGCACTTTTCGAGCTGAGGTTTGAAGGGGATACGCCACTGGTTGCGCTGCTGGAAGCCCACGGCCACATGCCTCTGCCGCCGTATATCGAGCGCGAAGATGAGCATACCGACCGTGAACGCTATCAAACCGTTTACGCCCGCCACGACGGCGCGGTTGCCGCGCCGACCGCCGGCCTGCACTTTGATGACGCCATGCTTGAGGCAATGGAGGCACGTGGCATCGAGAAGGCGTTCGTAACGCTGCACGTCGGTGCCGGCACCTTTCAGCCGGTGCGGGTCGACAACATTCTCGAACATCACATGCACAGTGAATGGATCGAGGTCAGCGCGACCACCGCCGAACAGGTCCGCGCCGCACAGGATCGCGGCAACCGGGTCATTGCGGTGGGCACCACCAGCGTGCGCTGTCTGGAAAGTGCCTGCCAGCACTCGAGTCACGGCCGGATCGAGGCCTTCAGCGGCGATACGGATATTTTCATCTATCCGGGCTATCAATGGCAGTGCGTGGACAGCCTGATCACCAATTTCCACCTGCCGGAATCCACGCTTTTGATGCTGGTCTCCTCCTTTGCAGGATATGACCATGTCATGCAGGCGTATCAGGCAGCTGTAGACGAACGCTACGCCTTTTTCAGCTACGGCGACGCCATGTATCTCACCCGGCAGCGCGGCTGATCGGCCGTTGCAACATGCGTTCGTATTGATGACTTTCAAGTACCGACAGGATCTTTCATGAGACAGGACTGCTTCATGCGTTTTGAGCGCATGGCAACCGATGGCCGCGCCCGCCGAGGGCGATTGACCTTTCCTCGCGGCAGCGTCGAAACGCCCGCCTTCATGCCGGTAGGCACCTATGGCACCGTCAAGGGCATGACGCCGAAGGATGTCGAAGCCACCGGCGCCGATATCATTCTGGGCAACACCTTTCATCTGTGGCTGCGCCCGGGCACTGAGGTCATCGAAGCCCATGGTGATCTGCATGATTTTGCCCAGTGGCACAAGCCGATCCTGACCGACTCAGGCGGCTTTCAGGTCTTTTCGCTGGGAGACATGCGCAAGATCACCGAGGCCGGCGTTCATTTCCGCTCCCCGGTCGATGGCGTCAAAATCTTCATGGGGCCTGAAGAGTCGATGGCGGTTCAGCGCTCGCTGGGTTCCGACATCGTCATGATCTTTGATGAGTGCACGCCCTACCCGGCAACGTTTGAAGAAGCCAGAACCTCGATGGAGCTTTCCCTTCGCTGGGCGCAGCGCTCATTCGATGCCCATGGTGACTCCCCTTCTGCGCTCTTTGGCATCATTCAGGGCGGCATGTATCGGGAGCTGCGTGAACGCTCACTCGAAGGTCTTGAGCAGATCGGCTTTGACGGCCTGGCCATCGGCGGCCTGTCGGTCGGCGAGCCCAAGGAAGAGATGATCAAGGTGCTGGATTATCTGCCGGGCCTGATGCCGGATGACAAGCCACGCTATCTGATGGGCGTGGGCCGACCGGAAGATCTGGTCGAGGGTGTGCGACGCGGTGTCGACATGTTCGACTGCGTCATGCCGACCCGTAACGCCCGCAATGGCCATCTATTCACCTTCGATGGTGTCGTTCGCATTCGCAACGCGACCCACCGCCATGACACACGTCCTCTGGAAGAAGGCTGCGACTGCTATACCTGCCAGAACTTTTCGCGCAGTTACCTTCATCACCTGGATCGTTGCGGTGAAATGCTGGGTGCACAGCTCAACACCATCCATAATCTGCGACATTATCAGCAGCTGATGAGTGGTTTGCGCGGGGCTATCGAAGCGGGTACATTGGCGGACTTCGTGGCAGCGTTCTATGCGCGCCGGGGCCAGACGGTCCCGCCACTTGAGGCGTAAACGGCTTATAACAGAGCACCACTGAACAAGATCATTCCTAGAGGAAACCTCATGCTCGAGTACCTGATTCCGGCAGCCATGGCAGAAGGAGGCGCCGGTAGTGCCGGTGGCGCGGGTGCCATCGGTCAGATCGTCATGCTGGTCGGCTTTGTCCTGATTTTCTACTTCCTGCTTTGGCGTCCGCAGTCCAAGCGAGCCAAGGCACACAAGAAGTTGATGTCAGAGCTTTCCAAAGGCGACGAAGTCACTATCAGCGGCGGCCTTATGGGGCGTTTGACCAAGGTTGGTGACGAGTTCATCACTCTTGAAATCGCTGAAGGTACTGAAGTCAATGTTCAGAAAAGCTCGGTTATCAGCGTACTGCCCAAGGGCACACTGAAATCAATCTGAACACAGTAAAGGCAGGCGATCATTGCTGTCGTATCGGCGTGATCACTCCTGTCTGCGACGTATTGATGTACAACACGTCGCCTTCTGCCCGGGGCTCGTTCAGTGGTGATTGAACCATTGGTCGAGCCCTGTGGTCATTGATACGACCTCAAAAGCTCTCTTGAGCCACCAGCCAATCAGGACAGGGCCACGATGCTCAATCGTTATCCCCTCTGGAAGTATCTGCTGATACTCCTCGTGTTTATTGTGGGCGTTCTCTATGCACTGCCCAATCTCTATCCCAAGGACCCGGCCATTCAGATCAGCGCGGCCAATAGCGGTGCAAGCGTTGGCGGCAGCGAGATGGCCCGTGTCGATCAGATACTCGAGCAGGCAGGCATCGCCGTTAAATCAAGCGAGTCCGCCAATGGCACCGGTCTGATACGGCTGGAAAACAGCTCACAGCAGTCAGCCGCTCGTGATGCGGTCAGCAAGGCACTGGGACAGGGCTACACCGTCGCGCTCAATCTGGCCGACTCGACCCCGCAGTGGCTGCAGTCCATCGGTGCCAAGCCGATGAATCTGGGCCTTGATCTGCGTGGCGGCGTCCACTTCCTGCTGGAAGTCGACATGGATGCGGCCATTGATCAGCGTCTGGATGTCAACGCCAGCGCCATGCGCGAAGCGCTGCGCGGCGAGGGCATTCGTTATCGCAACAACACCACCGGCGATAACATCATCCGCTTTACCTTTGCCAATGCAGAGGACCGCAGTCAGGCAAGAGCGCTGCTCAGCCGCCAGTACAACGAATTTACCTTCGCCAATGAGGATGATGCAGGCCCGACGCTTGTCATGACGCTGACCGATCAGGCCGTCAACGACATCCAGGACTACGCCATCAATCAAAACCTCACCACCCTGCGCAATCGTGTCAACGAGCTGGGCGTATCCGAGCCGATCGTGCAGCGCCAGGGCCCCAACCGCATCGTGGTCGAGCTTCCAGGCGTACAGGACACGGCCGAGGCCAAGCGGATCGTGGGGGCCACGGCCAACCTCGAGTTCCGACTTGAGGCGTCCGACAGCACGAGCCCCGATCAGCAACAGGCATTCGAGTTCCGTAACGATGCCGGTCGCAAGGCGGCTCTGGAGCGCGATGTCATCATTACCGGTGATCGCGTCTCGAGTGCCAGCACCTCCTTTGATGACAGTGGCCGACCGCAGGTCAACATCAACCTGGATGGCCCCGGTGGCAGCCGCATGAATCGCGCCACGCGCGCCAACATCGGCCGTAACATGGCCGTGCTTTATATCGAGCACAAGACCCGCACCCGCACCGTGACCCGCGACGGCGAACAGGTCGAGGAGCGCGTGCCCTACACCGAGCGCGGTATCATCAGTCTGGCCACCATCCAGAGCGCACTGGGCAATCAGTTCCGCATCACCGGTCTGGATTCGCCGACCGAAGCCCGTGAACTGTCGCTGCTGCTACGCTCGGGCTCGCTGGCCGCACCCATCTACTTCGCACAGGAACGTACCATCGGGCCAAGCCTGGGCCAGCAGAACATTGATCGTGGTGTCATGTCGGTCATTGTTGGGCTGATTCTGGTGCTGGCCTTCATGATCGTGCGCTACAAGGGCTTTGGCCTGATCGCCAACATCGCACTGGCGGTCAACCTGACGCTTCTGATCGCGGCGATGTCGATTCTGGGGGCCACCCTGACCCTGCCGGGCATTGCCGGGATCGTGCTGACACTGGGCATGGCGGTCGATGCCAATGTGCTGGTGTTCGAGCGTATTCGCGAGGAGATACGCAGTCGATCGATACAGCAGGCCATTCATACCGGCTATGAACGCGCCTTCACGGCCATCCTGGATGCCAACATCACGACCCTGCTGGTGGCCGTCATCCTGTTTTCGATCGGCACCGGCCCCGTGAAGGGCTTTGCGGTCACGCTCTCGCTGGGCATTCTGACCTCGGTCTTTACCGGCGTCATGGTGAGCCGAGCCCTTACCAATCTTGTCGTGGGCGGCAAGTCGATCAAGAAACTGTGGATCTGAGGAGCCGGCAAATGACGCAATTTGATTTCATGGGCAAGCGCAAGGCTGCCTACATCATCTCCATCCTGCTCACGGTCATCGCCCTCGGGGCGCTGGCCGTCAAGGGCCTGAGCCTTGGCCTCGACTTCACCGGCGGCACCCAGGTCGAAGTCAGCTATGCCAAGGCGCCCTCGCTTGACGAGGTTCGCGATGAGCTGGGTGAGGCGGGCTTTGGTAACTACTCGGTGCAGACCTTTGGTGCCGATACCGACGTGCTGGTCCGCCTTCAGCAGACTTTCGATGAGGGCATCGGCGATCAGGTCATCAGTGCCCTGCGCGCCGACGGCGAACAGGTTAACCTGGTGCGCGCTGAATATGTTGGCGCTCAGGTCGGCGACCAGCTTCGCGATCAGAGCGGTCTGGGCATGCTGATTGCCCTGGGCGTGGTCGCGCTGTATGTGGCCTTCCGCTTCCAGTACAAGTTTGCCCTTGGCGCGCTAATCTCGCTGGGCCACGACGTGATCATTCTGCTGGGCTTTTTTGCCCTGTTCGGTTTCGACTTCGACCTGACGGTACTGGCTGCGGTGCTGGCGGTCATCGGTTACTCGCTCAACGACACCATCATCGTCTACGACCGTATCCGCGAAAACATCCGGCGCTCCCAGTCCAATGATCTGGTCAAAATCTTCAACGACGCCGTCAATCAGACACTGTCACGAACGCTGTCGACGTCGGGAACAACCCTGCTGGTGCTGCTGGCGCTGTTTTTCCTGGGCGGCGACATGATCCACAACTTCTCGCTGGCGCTGATTGTGGGCGTGGTGCTGGGAACGTTCTCCTCCATCTATGTGGCAGCTGCCATGCTGCTGCTGGTCAAGCTGGAGCGGGAAGATCTGATCCCGGTCAAACGCGAAAACGCCGTTGAAGACGAACTGCCCTGATACACCAGGGCGCCTGATGGATCGGCGCCTTCGACAAACAAAAGGGCCCGCCTCATGGAGGCGGGCCCTTTTTGCATTCTGATACCGACAGCCAATACTGGACAGGCGTTTTATCGATAACGAAGAGATTACAGGGACGGGAGGTTCGCACTGCCCATGGTCTGTACCAGCTGCTTGAAAAGACGTGGCGAGGCGGCCATGAGCGCCCCTTCAATCTTGATCTGCGGGCTACCCTGCGGCGTGCCGGACAGCGCACCACACTCCTTGAGCACCAGACTGACGATGTGCATGTCCTGCTCGTCCAGCCCCAGAATGAAAGCCGCATCAACGTGGCCGGCGCACAGCGACAGCATGTCCAGCAGCGGACATCCCGAAGCACGCAGCATGTCTACACGCGCACCCAGCTGGGTGGTCAGAATCTGCCAGGTGGAGAAATAGCGCTCGCGCATCCAGTTCTCGGGAAGGCCCAGCGCGACGCGGCTGCCATCGATGCTGGTACGGACCGGTACACGCATGCGGCGGCCGTTGTAGTGAGCACCACGCCCACGGCTGACCAGATACTCTTCATCAGTAAAGGGGGAAATAATGACGGCGTGTTCAGGACGCCCCTTGTAGAGGCACACCATCGACAGCGCACAGCCCGAGGTACCGGACGCCAGATTGGCGTAGCCGTGAAAGATTTCGATCTTCCAGTGGTAATCACGTCCTTCGCCACGGCCTTCGCTCCAGCCGATATAGCGTCCTGACATGCCATGTTCCGGGTAGCCCTTGCCAAACTGTGAGGCAATCAGGGTTTCTGCGCGCTGGGCCGTATCGCTGAGCAACGTATCAAGCGTGTTGTCTTCACGGGCAATATCAAGTCGGTCGCGAACGCGAACGAACTGTTCCTGGGCGCCACGAAGCGCGCGCAGGGCAAACTGGACCATTGGATGCATGATCAATCCTCGAACCGAGTGCTGTTAAAGAGCGAAAGGCAGGTCAGTAGCTGACAGATTCAAACGCCGCCCGAACAAGCGACCATTGGCGGTGTCATTCAAGCGACGCGATAAAATGAGTTGTCTGAAAAGCGGACTGTCCGGAAAAGTGGCCGACGATGCTAGCAGAGACGCCGCCAACTCGCCAGCGTTCCATCAGGGCAGACAACGCACAAGCCATGCTAGACTTGCGTTCTCCACTGCCCCACGGCCCACGTTTTCTGTATCACGGCGATTTTCATGCTAGAGCGTATTCGTATTGTTCTGATTGGCACCAGCCATCCCGGTAATATCGGCGCCGCCGCACGCGCCATGAAAACCATGGGGCTTGAGCAGCTTGCGCTGGTCGCGCCGCGCGGCGAAGGGATCAACCCGGAAGCGATTGCCCGGGCCTCGGGTGCCGATGACCTCCTTGAGCGTGCCACACTGCATGACACGCTGGAACCCGCATTGAAGGACTGCCAGTGGGTGGTCGGCGCCAGTGCCCGCTCGCGTCATCTGCCCTGGCCCTTGTGCTCACCACGTGAATTCTCCGCCCGTCTGCCCGGCGAGATGCAACACCAGAGCAGCACGGTGGCACTGGTCTTTGGACGTGAAGACAAGGGGCTGACCAACGAAGAGCTTCAGCGCTGTCATACGCATGTGCATATTCCGACATCGGCCGATTACAGCTCTCTCAATCTGGCGGCCGCCGTACAGGTATTGGCTTACGAGTGCCGTCAGGCCTGGTTGTCCACCCAGTCAAATACAACGGATACCCTGCCCGGCTCGGCCTATCCCTTTGGCGTTGAATGGGACAACCCGCTGGCTAATCACGCCGATACCGAGCGCTTTTTTGAGCATCTCGAGCGCACTCTGATCGATATCGGTTTTCACGACCCGAACAATCCCCGCCAGCTGATGGCACGCCTCAGGCGCCTTTACATGAGAAGCCGCATGGATGTCATGGAGCTCAACATGCTGCGCGGCATTCTGACGCGGGTGGATCGTCTGCAAAACGGACACGACAGGCCGTCGGAGCCCTCCGATCCTGTATCGTGAGAACACAGGCGGCGCTGACTGCCGCCTGCAATTGTTGACCAAATCTCTCGGGATTATCATAATCAACGATTACTGTCATGCTGCGGAATCTGGATCATGCGTCTGACGACCAAGGGCCGCTACGCCGTTACAGCCATTCTTGACCTGGCCCTGCACGGCAGGGGCTCACCCATCAGTCTGGCAGATATCTCGGCGCGGCAGGACATCTCGCTTTCCTACCTTGAGCAGCTGTTTGCCAGACTGCGTCGCAAGGGGCTGGTCACCAGCGTTCGAGGACCGGGCGGCGGCTATCTGCTGGCCAGAGCGCCCAAGGATATTTCCGTGGCCAGTGTGATTGATGCGGTCAATGAATCCATTGACGCCACGCGCTGTCAGGGCACGGGTGATTGCCAACAGGGCACGACGTGTCTGACCCATCATCTCTGGAGCGATCTGTCTGATGTCATCCATGATTTTCTCGATCGTATTACGCTTGAGGAACTGATGCATCGCCACGACGTTCAGCGCATCGCCTCTCGTCAGCAGGACAGCGCCAGCCAGATCGCCGTGCTGCCGATTGCTCATACGTCATAATGTCATTGCGCGTCGTGCAGAAGGTCATGACGTTGGAGATAAGGAAATCATCATGAGCACCATGCCTCTTTACCTTGACTACGCGGCCACGACCCCGGTCGACCCGCGTGTTGCCGAGGTCATGGCACGCCATCTGACGCTGGAAGGCACCTTTGCCAACCCGGCCTCACGCAGCCACATGTCGGGCTGGCTGGCCGAGCAGGCCGTCGAGACCGGGCGACGTCAGGTCAGCGATCTGATCGGCGCCGATCCGCGCGAGATTGTCTGGACCTCGGGCGCGACCGAGGCCGATAACCTGGCCCTCATCGGCTATATGCGTGCTCATCGTGCCCGCGGCCGACATCTGATTACCTCGAGCATCGAACACAAGGCCGTGCTCGACAGCGCCACCGCGCTCGAGCAGGAGGGCTTTGAGGTGACCTACCTTGCGCCCCGTGCCAATGGCACGATCTCGCCCGAAGCCCTGCAGGAGGCGCTGCGCCCGGAAACGGTGCTGGTCTCCCTGATGGCAGTCAACAATGAGCTGGGCAGCATCAACGATCTTCAGGCGCTGGGCGCCATTGCGGCCGCACACGGCGCTGCCTTTCATGTCGATGCTGCTCAGGCCGCCGGTCGAATCGCGCTGGACATGGGCACCCTGCCCATCGACATGCTGTCACTGTCGGCCCATAAGGCGTATGGCCCAAAGGGCATCGGTGCGCTTTATGTACGGCGCGGCACTCGCATCGAAGCATTGATTCACGGCGGCGGCCATGAGCGTGGCATGCGCTCCGGCACCCTGCCCACCCATCAGATTGCCGGCATGGGCCAGGCCTTTTCACTGGCTCTGGAAGAACAGGTTAGCGACAACGCCCATCTCGAGCAGCTCGGTCAGCGCTTTCGCGATGGCATTCAGCGGCTTGAAGGCACCTGGATCAACGGCGATGGCGGTGCGCAGGTACCCAACATCATCAATGTCGGTTTTGAAGGGGTAGACGGCGAAGGCATGATCATGGCCCTGCGGGGTCTGGCGGTATCCACCGGTTCGGCCTGTAATTCAGCCAGCGTGGATCCTTCCTATGTGCTGACCGGCATTGGCGTGCCGCGTGAAAAGGCGCTGGCCTCGATCCGTTTCAGCTTTGGTCGTTTCAGCCAGGTCGAGGAGATCGATCAGGCGCTTGAATCCATTTCGAATGCTCTGGAAGGCCTGCGTACGCGTCAGAGTGCCTGAGCATCCTTTATTTTCCGCGCGTTCGCCGCGCATCACCGGGGAGAACATCATCATGGCCCGGATCTCGATTTCCGAAGCCGCCGCTCACCAGATTCGCCACGTCCTCGAAGAACGTGGCAGCGGCGAAGGACTGCGTGTTGCGGTCAAACCCAGCGGTTGCTCGGGCTACAGCTACGTGCTCGATTTTGCCGATAGCGTTGAGGCCGATGATCAGGTATTCGAAGATCACGGCGTCAGGGTCATCGTTGACAACGACGCCCTGTCCGTCCTTGACGGTACAGAAGTGGATTACGTCAGCGAAGGCCTCAACCGCTTCTTTCGCTTCAACAATCCCAACGTTCGCGACGAATGCGGGTGCGGGGAAAGTTTCAGCGTCTGAGTCGGCCCATGCCAATGCGGATGCATGTTGCGCCGGCGACAGCTATAATGGCGCGATTTTTGCCGGAGCCGGCAGCTGTCAACACAGCTGCCGGCTCTGCGCTATCCTGAATCACGACTTACCTTGAATTCATCACCCTGTCAGGAGCCCTTTAACATGGCCCAGGAACGTACTCTCTCCATCATCAAGCCGGACGCCGTTGCCAAAAATGCCGTAGGCGACATCATTTCTCGTTTCGAGAAGGCCGGTCTGCAGGTCGTGGCCTGCAAGATGGTCAGCCTGTCACAGGAAAAGGCCGAGGGCTTTTACGCCGAGCACAGCGAGCGCCCCTTCTTCAAGGATCTGGTCTCTTTCATGACCTCCGGTCCGGTCGTTGTTCAGGTCCTCGAAGGCGACAATGCCATCGCCAGGAACCGTGAACTGATGGGCGCTACCGACCCGAAGAAGGCCGAGGCCGGCACCATTCGCGCCGATTTCGCTTCTTCCATCGACGCCAACGCCGTTCACGGCTCCGATGCACCGGAATCCGCCCAGCGTGAAGTGGCCTACTTCTTCTCTGATGAAGAAATCTGCCCGCGCGGCTGATATTGCCCGCCACGCCCGGCCGTCATCTGCCTCATGGGCAGGTGACGGCCTTCTTTACTCCAATGACACCAGCGAGCTCACTGCCATGACACAGACTGCCACGACGACACCCGTCAATCTTCTGGGTCTTTCACGCAGCCAGATGGAGCAGTTCTTCATCGACCACGGCGAGAAAAAGTTTCGCGCCGCACAGGTCATGAAATGGATCCATCATGAGGGTGTCGATGACTTCTCGCAGATGACCAATATTTCCAAGGCCCTGCGTGACAAGCTTGCACGCGTGGCCGAAATTCGTGGACCCAAAGTGGTCTATGAGGGCCAGTCCAGCGACGGTACGCAGAAATGGGTGCTTGAAGTCGAGGACGGCAGTTTCGTGGAAACCGTTCTGATTCCGTCCGAAAACGGCAATCGTCGTACGCTGTGCGTCTCCTCACAGGTTGGCTGCTCGCTGGACTGCAGCTTCTGCTCGACCGGCAAACAGGGATTTCAGCGCAACCTGACTGCCGCCGAGATTATCGGCCAGCTGTGGGTGGCTCAGGCCAGCGCAGGCGGGCGCATGGGTCATGACGACGGCCGTCGCGCCGTCACCAACGTGGTCATGATGGGCATGGGCGAGCCACTTTTGAACTATGACAATGTCGTGCCCGCCATGCACCTGATGCTCGATGACAACGGTTATGGTCTCTCCAAGCGCCGCGTCACCCTGTCGACCTCGGGCGTCGTGCCGATGATCGAGAAGCTGGGCGATGAGATCGATGTCGCGCTGGCCATTTCACTGCATGCCGCCAACGACGAGCTTCGCAACACGCTGGTCCCGCTCAACCGCAAATACAATATTGCAACACTTCTGGACGCCTGCCGACGCTATCTGACCAAAAGCGATGGCACACGCCATATCACCATCGAGTACACGCTCATCAAGGACGTCAACGATCAGCGCGAACACGCCGAGCAGCTGGTCGAGGTGCTGGGGGATCTGCCCTGCAAGATCAATCTGATCCCGTTCAACCCCTTCCCGCATGCCGGTTATGAAAAGCCGTCACGCAATCAGGTCATGCGGTTTCAGGCGTGGCTGTATGAGCTTGGGCACAACGCCCCGGTGCGCACGACCCGTGGTGATGACATCGATGCGGCCTGCGGGCAGCTGGTCGGTCGCGTCAAGGACCGTACCAAACGTGCCGAGCGCTATATCAAGGCGGTCCAGCTCGACGCATCATGATCTGCTCACCCCGCCCCACCGGTTATCGACTTGACTTGGTGGAGTGGCAGCGCTTTGATGGTCAACGCTTTCGCTAATATTGGACAGATCCGGAAATGTTCATCACGTCAGGAAGTCGATGAGTCACTTGCGCTGCACCCTCAAGACATCGCTGATCGTGACGGCGCTGCTACTGACCGTCACGATGCTTTCAGGCTGTGCCAGCCACAGTCGCGATCCGGCAGCATTCTCCGAGGAATCACCTACCACAGCCTATACCCGGCTGGGCATGGCCTATCTGCAGCGAGATGATCTCGAGCGTGCGCAGCAGGCTTTTATTCGCGCCATCGACCTTTCTGCCAATGACCCCGATGCCCTTCAGGGGCTGGCCCTGATCTATCAGCGTCAGGGCGAACCTGCAAGTGCCGATCAGTATTTTCAGCGCGCCTTGAGCGCGCGCAGCCCGTTTACACAGGCACGCAATAATTACGCGGCTTTCCTGTTCAGTCAGAACAGGATTCCACAGGCCTGCGAACAGCTCGAGCAGGCCACCACGGATCTGCTTTATGAGCGTCGCGCCCAGCTGTTTGCCAATCTGGGCCGGTGTCGTCAGCGTCAGGGCGAAAGTGACACCGCACTGGCCGCCTATCAGCGGGCCCTGCAGCTGGAAGAGCGCCTGCCGCGCGCATGGCTGGGGCTTGCACAAATACAGTATCAACAGCACCAGATGAATGCCGCTCGTGACGCCCTCGATCACTACGTTCAGCTTGCCGGTCATACCGATGAGAGTCTCCAGCTTTCTCGGCAGCTTTCTGACGGAGCATCACATGATGGATAAGGCGTGCCTGCGTCAAACGCCGGAAAAGGATCATTTCGTGCCACGACCGAACAAGGAATTTTCTGCATGAGCGAACAGCATATCTCTCCCGCCGGAGAGCCGGGCGCCGGTGAAATGCTGCGCGAGGAACGCGAACGTCAGCGCCTGCATCTGGAAGATGCCGCCGAACAGCTGAACCTGCGTCCATCTCTGGTCGCGGACATGGAACGTGACAATTACGAACAGATTCCGATACCCACTTATCGTCGTGGCTATCTGCGGGCCTACGCGCGCCTGCTGGGAATCGATGACCGCATGATTGTGGCCGCCTATGACCATGTTCATGGCCGAAGCGATCTGGATGAACGGCGCGTGGCGCCCATCAGCAGCATCAAGCCCCCTTCTCGCACCGGCACCATCGCGTTCAGGGTGGTCACGATAGCCGTCGTGATTATTCTGGCAGTCATGACCCTGCTATGGTGGGAAGGTCGTGAAAGCGCACCGGGCTATGGCGATGACACCGCCATGCTCGAACAGGATACAGCACCGCCGGACAGCGCCAATGATCCTGACCTTCCTCCGACACCTGAAGCGCAACCCGCTGTGGATAACACATCGGCCAGCGGCTCGGGTAACATGATCGACGGCGCACCGGTCGATACGGCACTGGCTGCTCAGATCGCCAAAGGTGACGATGATGGCATCCCCGAGCCGGGCAGTCTCCAGGTCGATACGCCTGAAGGTCGCAATGGCGCCACCGGTGGACTGGTAGATACTGCCAGTGATGAGGACACACCGTCCGACCCGGTGGCCAGCGGCCGTAGCGTAAAAATGAATTTTGGCGGCGAGTCGTGGGTCGATGTTCGTGATGCCAATGGCACCACCGTCCTGCGCGGACTGCAGCAGGGTGGCACCACCGCCACGATCGAAGGCGTGCCGCCCTTTCGCCTGACGGTAGGTAATGCCAATCAGGTCACCATTGATTACAGAGGCGAACGCGTTGACATGTCCCAACACGCCGGCAGCAGCAACGTTGCCCGCTTTACCCTGGGGGAGTGATTTATCATGATTAGCCAGTCCCCGATCGTACGTCGCAAGTCGCGCCAGATCCACGTCGGCAATGTGCCCGTGGGTGGCGACGCGCCCATCTCCGTACAAAGCATGACCAATACCAATACGCTGGACGTCGACGCCACGGTCGAGCAGATCGAGCGTATTGCCGCCGCCGGCGGCGATATCGTGCGCGTCTCGGTACCGGATATGGATTGCGCCGAGGCGTTCGGAAAGATCAAGCAGCGCACTTCCGTGCCGCTGGTCACCGATATCCATTTTGACTATCGCATTGCCCTGCGCGTGGCTGAACTGGGCGCGGACTGTCTGCGCATCAACCCCGGCAATATCGGTCGCGAAGATCGCGTACATGCCGTGGTTCAGGCCGCACGGGACAACGGCATTCCGATTCGCATCGGCGTCAATGCAGGCTCGCTTGAAAAGGACCTGCAGAAAAAATATGGCGAACCGACGCCAGCGGCGCTGGTCGAATCGGCCATGCGTCACATCGATTATCTCGATCGTCTGGACTTTCAGGAATACAAGATTTCGCTCAAGGCCAGCGATGTCTTCATGGCCGTTGACGCCTATCGCCAGATTGCCACCCAGATCGATCAGCCCCTGCACCTAGGCATCACTGAAGCCGGCGGCCTGCGCGGCGGCACGGTCAAGTCCTCGATCGGTCTGGGGGCGCTGTTGATGGATGGCATCGGTGATACCCTGCGTATCTCGCTGGCCGCTGACCCGGTCGAGGAGATCAAGGTCGGTTACGATATCCTCAAGAGCCTGAAACTGCGCTCGCGCGGCATCAACTTCATTGCCTGCCCGAGCTGTTCGCGACAGAACTTTGATGTCATCGGCACCATGAATCAGCTTGAAGAGCGCCTGGAAGACATCATGACGCCGCTGAACGTCTCGGTCATTGGCTGTGTGGTCAACGGCCCGGGTGAGGCCAAGGAAACCGACATCGGCCTGACCGGCGGCAGCCCGGCCAACCTGATCTATATCGACGGCAAGCCAGCCCAGAAGCTGCGCAACGACCATCTTGTGGATGATCTCGAGAGGCTGATTCGGGAGCGCGTGGCGCGCAAGGAAGCCGAAGAGAAAGACGTCATCACCCGCGCCTGAAGCTCGGGCCCCTTTTTGAAATGCAGCGATAAAACATCAATGTCCAGTAAATTACAGGCCATCCGAGGCATGAATGACCTGCTGCCCGAGCGCTCACCGCTCTGGCAGTATTTCGAACAGCACGTACGCCAGCTCATGGCACAGTACGGTTACCTGGAAATGCGTACCCCGGTGCTTGAGCAGACGGCACTTTTCAAGCGCTCCATCGGAGAAGTCACCGATATCGTCGAAAAGGAAATGTATACCTTTGACGATCGCAACGGTGACAGCCTCTCCCTGCGCCCGGAAGGTACGGCATCGGTGGTGCGTGCCGCCATCGAAAATGGGCTGCTTCACAATCAGACCCACAGGCTCTGGTACGCCGGTCCGATGTTTCGCCACGAGCGCCCCCAGAAGGGCCGCTATCGTCAGTTTCATCAGGTGGGCGTGGAAGTTCTTGGCCTGGAAGGACCGGACATTGATGTCGAAGTCATTGCCCTGTCTGCCCGTCTCTGGCGGGCTCTGGGTCTGATCGATCACGTCCAGCTCGAGATCAACTCACTGGGCTCACTCGAAGCGCGTCATGCCTACCGTGCCAGGCTGGTCGACTACTTCAATGAACATCTCGACCAGCTTGACGAAGATTCTCGCCGCCGTCTGAACAGCAATCCGCTGCGCATTCTCGATAGCAAGAACCCAGACATGCAGGCCATGATCGAGGCTGCACCGAAGCTTATCGATCATCTTGATGAAGCCTCGGTCGAGCATTTTGACGCGATCAAACAGAAACTCGACACTCTGGGCATTCAGTACGTCATCAACACGCGTCTGGTACGCGGCATGGACTACTACAGCCGCACGGTCTTTGAATGGACGACCACGGCACTGGGCAGCCAGGGCACCGTCTGTGCCGGCGGGCGCTACGACGGCCTGGTCGAGCAACTGGGCGGCAAGTCTACTCCGGCGGTGGGCTTTGCCATGGGCGTTGAACGTCTGATCCTGCTTTTGGAGACGCTGGAGCTGGTACCGAAGGCGGCCGAAGACATTTTGGATGTCTACCTGATGGGTCAGGGCGAAGGGGTCGACACACAACTGCTGGTGCTGGGTGAAACCCTACGCAGCCGCTTGCCCATGCTTCGTGCACAGGTACACTGCGGTGGCGGCAGCTTCAAGAGCCAGCTCAAGAAAGCTGACAAGAGCCGCGCCCGCTTTGCCGTCATGCTCGGCGAAGACGAGCTGGCCGCCGGCACGGTGACGCTCAAGGACCTGCGGGGTGAAGAGCCTCAGCGGCAGGTCGCCGTCGACGCGCTGGTCGACCGACTTGCGCGCTGGATGGACGAGCGTCCGGCTGACAGCGGCCTTGCGACCCAGGCCTAGCGGCTTTTCGATTACCCGGGCAGACACTGCCATGAGACCGAACCTACAGGAGTGCCGCACGTGGCGGATCAGTTGAATATTCACGAAGAAGACGATCAGCTGGCGGCTGCCAAACGACTCTGGCACAACTACGCCAAGCCGATTCTGGGCGGCATCATCATTGCTGCCGTTGGTCTTTTTGCCTGGCACTGGTGGCAGGATCATCAGCAGTCACAGTCAGAGGCGGCCTCGCTTCAGTACCAGCAGCTGATTCAGCTGACCTCACAGGACAGCCTGGATGACAGCGGCCGTCAGGCCGCACAGAGCATCATTGATGCCATTCGTGACCAGCACGGCGATACCCTGTATGCCGACTTGGCCGGCATGATTCAGGCGCGTCTGGCGGTAGATGCCAACGATCTGCCCGCCGCCGAACGTGCGCTGAATGATGTCCGCAAGAGCAGCGATCGTGACGAGATCCGGGCACTGGCCGGCCTGGAACTGGCGCGCGTGCAGCTGGGCCAGGATAATGCCGAAGAAGCCCTTGGCACGCTTGAGAGCCTGCAACTGCCCGAGGCCATGAGCGCTCGCGGGGCGGAAATTCGAGGCGATATTGAACTGGCACTGGGCAATACCGATGAAGCGCGCAGTGCCTGGCAAAATGCCGTCAATCTGGCTCGTGAGCACGATCAGCAGCTCTCCGGCATACAACTCAAACTCGATGATCTGGCGCCTCAGGAGGCTTCATGAGCACGCTTGAAAACGGCTCTTTTTCACATTCGGGTCTCAAGCGCGTCGCGCTGATGGCAAAACCGCTGGGCGCCCTGCTGTGCGCGACCTCACTGGTGGTGCTGGCGGGCTGCTCCGGCAATGTCCAGACCGGCACCCAGCCACGCGAACTGACCAGCATTGATCAGACCGTCAAGGTCGAAGGCATGTGGTCGGATGGTATCGGTTCGCTGACCCGAGCACGCTACCCGATCACTCCGGCCATCTCGGGCGATACGATCTATGCCAGCGATGCCGAAGGCAACATCAAGGCCATCAACCGCAATAACGGTCAGATCAAATGGGAAAAGCGTCTGGAGACGCCCATTTCCAGCGGCCTGACAGCGGACAGTGGCCAGCTCTTCGCCGGCACGCGCAATGGCGAGGTCATCGTCTTCAGTGAAGACAACGGTGACATCGTCTGGCGCTCACGGGTGTCCAGTGAAGTCATTGCTCCGCCCCAGCTCAACAGCGGCCAGGTCGTAGTACAGAGCGTGGATGGCACGCTGACGGCGCTGGATCGCTTTACCGGTGACGAGCAGTGGCTGTATGCCTCCTCACAGCCGGCATTGACCCTGCGGGGCACCGGTGCACCGCGGACCATCGACCCGGTCTCCTTTGCCGGCTTTGCCAATGGCCGCCTGGCCGCCTTCGATAACCGCAGCGGCCAGCAGCTTTGGGACCTGCGCGTTGCCGTGCCTCAGGGTCGTACCGAAGTCGAGCAGCTGGTGGACCTTGACGGTCAGCCTGTATTGACCAGGGATGGTCGTCTGTTCGTGACCAGCTATAACGGTCGCGTCATGGCACTTGATGCCCGCAATGGCCAGCCGATCTGGGAGCGAGAACAGTCCAGCTACCACACCCCGGTGCTGGTGGGTGATTACCTCTTCACCGTCACCGCCGACAGCCATATCATGGCGATCGATGCCAACAACGGCCGTGTCATCTGGAATCAGGACGCGCTGGAAGGCCGATCGCTGAGCGCACCGGTATTTGTCGATAACAAGCTGGTGGTCGGCGACTATCAGGGTTATCTTCACGTGATCGATGCCCAGAGCGGAGAGCAGGAAGGTCGTGCCCATCCCGGCGGTGACGGCATCAGTATCACCCCGCTGACCGATGGCGAGCATGTCTTCGTACTGACCAATGACGGTGAACTGATCGGCTATGCCCTCAAGGATATAGGCAAGGCGTCATAAGACGTTTCCGACCATGTCGTCATGACGGGTCTTCCGGTGATCGACCGGAAGGCCCGTTCGTTTATCATCCGCGCCTGACCAGGCGTTTCACACATTTCGAATACCGCCGTCTTTCGGGTTAGAATGGTTCGATCAGGACGGACGGTATCAGCGCTGTCCCCCAATAAGCCGACAGCCCGCTCCCTCTTATCGTGCAGGACCCTCATGAATCCCGTTATCGCACTTGTCGGCCGACCCAATGTCGGCAAATCCACGCTATTCAATCGGCTGACGCGCACGCGCGATGCCATCGTCGCAGACTTCCCCGGCCTGACTCGCGACCGCCACTATGGCAACGGCCAACTGGGCGACAAGCCCTATACGGTCATTGATACCGGCGGTATCAGCGGTGATGAGATGGGCATCGACGCGGCCATGGCGGAACAGTCGCTGCTGGCCATCGATGAAGCCGACATCGTCTTTTTCATGGTCGATGCTCGTGCCGGGATCATGCCGGCCGATGAGGCCATCGCCAACCATCTGCGCGTCAATCAGAAAAAGACCTGGCTTGTGGTCAACAAGAGCGACGGTCTGCAGGAAGAGATTGCCACCGCCGATTTCTGGGCGCTGGGACTGGGTGATCCGCACGCCATTGCCGCCGCCCATGGGCGTAACGTCACGACCCTGATCGAGCATGTACTCGAGCCCTTCCCCGAGGTCAGTGAAGAGACGCACCCGGACCTGGTCGCCAACGGCATTCGCATTGGAGTGGTCGGACGCCCCAATGTGGGCAAGTCCACCCTGGTCAATCGACTCCTGGGCGAGGAACGCGTGGTGGTCTTTGACGAGGCCGGCACCACCCGCGATGCCATCGAAATCCCCTTCGAGCGCCGCGGCAAGCCCTATGTACTGATCGACACGGCCGGCGTGCGACGCCGCAAGAACATCAGCCTGGCGGCCGAGAAGTTCTCGATCATCAAGACGCTGGACGCCATCAAGGAGTGCAATGTCGCCATCGTGGTGCTTGATGCCCGCACCGGACTGGTCGAGCAGGACCTGCATCTGCTGGATTACGTCCTGACCACAGGGCGCGCCCTGGTACTGGCGGTCAACAAGTGGGACGGGCTCGAGCAGGAAGCGCGTGAGAAAATGCGTGCCGACATCAAACGACGCCTGGGCTTTGCCGACTACGCCGATCTGCATTTCATTTCGGCGCTTCATGGCACGGCGGTAGGTGATCTTTATCCCTCCATTGATCGCGCCTTTGCCTCCGCTACGGCACGATGGTCCACCAATCGTCTAACGACGCTTTTGCAGGATGCGGTCAGCGAGCATCAGCCGCCGCTGGTCAACGGTCGCCGCATCAAGCTGCGCATGGCGCATCAGGGCGGCGCCAACCCACCACTGATCGTGGTACACGGCAACCAGACCAATGCCCTGCCCGAAGCCTACAAGCGCTTTTTGATCAACACCTTCCGCAAGGTGCTCAAGGTCAAGGGCACCCCGATCCGGTTTGAATTCCGCTCCGGCGACAATCCCTACGACAAGAACAGCGGCGACAGCGATCGCGAAAAGGCCAAGGCTCGCCAGCTCGCGCGTACCAGGGAAGCTCGCAAGAACCGGCGCTAAAAGCTGTCAGTCCTCTTATCGTGATGACCTGGTATGACATTGCATTCGATCCAGGTCAGACTTGCATCAGGAAGCGTTCATTCAATGCTTCCCTGAAGGGAGTCCATGATGAGACAGGGGAAATTTCGATATCGCCCGGCCCTGCTGATGGCAGCTACGCTGTCACTGGCCGGCTGTCTGGCACTGCCACAGGCCAGCTTCATGCTGGGGCGGCTGGCACTGCAGTCGATGGGGGTGGAAAATGTTCGCATCGGCCGCTGGGCTGTCCCCGTCGATGCCCTGACGCTGGAACCCATGGCACTGGCAAAGGCAGGGCTTGATATGGCCGGCATGCCGGTCAGCTTGGAGTTGCCCCTGTCTCTGACACCGCCGGACGCCGCGCCCGACATCAATCTGGCCGGTTACGCCTGGCAGCTCATGGTCCCCGGGGCCGAGCCGGTCAGCGGCGACGTGGATGACCCCGTTGCCCTTCGCGGTGGCGAGCAGGCCACCCTGCGCCTGCCGGTGAACCTTTTTCCTGACACGCCCGAGCGAGAAGGCACCACCTATAACCAGAAGCTTCTGGCCCTGGCGCAGCAGCTGGTCAATCGAGAGCAGCTACCTCCCGGTAGCACCCTGTCACTGACGCCGCGACTGGACAGCGACATGGCACGAATGATACCGGCACCGACCATTACGCTTGATATTTCAGGCCCCTCGGAACAACACAGCCTACCGGGACTGCCCATATCTGCCGATTCAGCCTCGCCGGACAACGCGGCGCCAGCATTTGAACCTGCGCCAGCTTCCCTGCCCTCAGGAAAGCCCGACATCCCCGAGGCATGAAAAAACCGGCGCGCAGGCGCCGGTTTTGACATTCGTGTTCAGCCCAATCTCACTGAATGGAGCTTATGGTCCCTTCACCGACCACCTCGCCATCGAGAAGCCACTCGATGTGCTGATCATCCAGCATGCGGATCTGATAGCAGGTGGTGTCACCGCTGCCGTAATCAAGACACATCTGATCGCCCCTGATCGTGGACTGGCCGGTGTAATCTTTCCCTTCAATGGTGCCATCGACCCGGTAGGCCTCGCTATATTGGCTGCCGTCTACCATGGCACCGGTCACGCGATGGCCCATCACCCTGTCTCGAATGGCACTGCCGGAGAGGCGCTCGCCCTGAGTCGACGCACTCTGCTCGCTATTGCCTTGTTCGACGGCGTCGGCCATGACCGGTGCGGTGGCCATCCCCATCAACAGGACCATCACCGCTGTTGTCATTATTTTCATTGTTTCACTCCCTGTGATTGAACCCCGAGTATGGCATCGATCACCGCACAAGCGGGGTGAGTGCCCGAGGCTTTCAGCCCGGGTTTAGATGGCCGTGTCGTTGTCGATGCCGAGCTCGCGTCCGGTCCAGGCGATGGCGAACTGCCAGGCGGCGCGACCACTGCGCACGCCACGAGCCAGCGCAAATCGGCGCGCTTCGGCCTCGGCGGCCTCATCGAACTGCCCTCCCAGATGGGCCACCCAGTGCGCACAGGTTCGCAGATAGGTGTCCTGATCGAACGGATAAAACGACAGCCACAGCCCAAAACGGTCAGAGAGCGAAATCTTTTCCTCCACGGCGTCGCCATGATGAATCTCGCCCCCCACGACCTGCGTATCGTTATTATCGCTCATGCTTTCGGGCAGCAGATGTCGCCGATTGGAGGTGGCATAGAGCAATACATTGTCCGGCGGGCCGGTCAGGGTGCCATCCAGTACACTCTTGAGCGCCTTGTAGGCATCATCACTGCCTTCAAAGGACAGATCGTCACAATAAACGACAAAGCGATAATCACTGCCTCGAAGCGTCTGTACCAGTGTCGGCAGCCCTACAAGGTCATGCCGGTCGACCTGAATCAGGCGCAGCCCTTCATCTGCCAGGTCATTGATCAGCGCCCGGATCAGCGATGACTTGCCGGTGCCTCGCGCGCCCCACAGCAACGCATGGTTGGCCGGCCGCCCGCGTAAAAACGTACGGGTATTGTCGACCAGCGCGCTTTTCTGGGACTCGATACCAATCAGCTCGTCGACGCTGACACTGTCACGGGGCGCCACCGGCGTCAGCCGCCCACCCAGCGCATGACGCTGCCACAGCGCGGCAATATCACGTGACCAGTCGATGGGGGCCTGCTCGGGCGGCAACAAGGGTTCCAGCCGATCCAGCAGATTCAGAAGACGTGTGCTCAACTGCTCATTCATGTATTGCTCCGCATCAGGTTATGCTGTCATGTGACATGACCCCGCTATCCTGGCGTGCCGCTTTGGCATGCGTCCAGTCGGGCCCATCGAATCCTTACAGGAGTTTTGCCGTTCATGATGCGCAAGACCGTGCTGAGTGCACTGACCCTGAGCCTTGGCCTGAGTGCCTGCACCACCTCACCACTGGGACGCTCCCAGCTATCGCTGTTTGACAGCAACGACATCGATCAGCAAGGCCAGAAGGCCTTTGAGGAGTACCGCCAGAGTCACAAGCAGGCCACCGGCCGTGACGGAAAATATGTGACCTGTATTGCCGATGCCATTATCGATACGCTGCCCGAAGGACAGGGCCCGTCAAAATGGACCGTCGGCGTTTATCAGGATGACGAACCCAACGCCTTTGCCCTGCCAGGCGGCTACGTCGTCATTAATACAGGGCTGATGAGTGTGGCGAAAAACCAGGATCAGATTGCCACGGTGGTCGGCCACGAGATGGCCCACGTACTGGCCCATCATGCCAACGAGCGCAGCTCGACCCAGTCGCTGACCAGCACCGGCCTTGGGGTGGTGCAGTCCGTGACGGGCAGCAGTGCGCTGGCCCAGCTTCTGGGTGCCGGCGCCCAGTATGGAGTGTTGCTGCCCTACTCCCGCCGTCAGGAGAGCGAAGCCGACCTGCTGGGTCTGGATTTGATGGCACGAGCAGGCTTTGATCCAAGGGCCAGCATTGCCCTGTGGCAGAACATGTCAGCCGCATCAAAGGGCGGACCGCCGACCTGGGCCTCGACCCACCCCAACGATGGTGAGCGTAGCAAGGCCCTTGAAGGTCGTATGCAGAGTGCGATCAAGCTCTCCGAGCAGGCACATGCTGCAGGTCATGATCCGAACTGCGGCAGTATCAGCTCCTGATGCCGGCCGGGCCGATCAGCGAAGATCGGCCCGCAGCGCTTCCAGTATCGGCGTGGTATCGGGGCGCGTGCCGCGCCACTGATACCAGGCTTCGGCCGCCTGTCCTACCAGCATGCCCAGCCCATCGGCGCAGCGCACGCCATGGGTGTGGGCCCATTCAAGAAAGACAGTGAGCGCAGCGCCATACATCATGTCGTAGGCCAGCGCTCCTTCATTGAATAGCGTTGCCGGCAGCGGTGGCAATTCGCCGGACAGGCTGGCACTGGTGGCATTGATGACCAGGTCAAAACGCCCTTCGATGTCTTCAAATCCGCAGCCCCGGATGTCGCCGTGCGCCCTGAACAGCTCGGCAAGCCCGGTGGCCTTTTCCACCGTCCGATTGGCCATGACAAGTTCCGACGGACGGGTCGCCAGCAGAGGCTTGATTACCCCACGCACGGCACCGCCTGCCCCCAGCACCAGAATGCGCGCATCGGTCAGTGGCGCGCCCAGTCGCTCCAGATCCAGCAGCAGCCCGGCACCATCCGTATTGTCGCCAACAATCTCGCCATGCTCACCCACGACCAGCGTATTGACGGCACCGGCCTGACGCGCCCGGTCACTCAACCGATCCGCCAGCGCTGTCGCCTGCTCCTTGAAGGGGACAGTGACATTCGCACCCCGCCCACCCTCCTTCAGAAAGGCACGCCAGTGGCCGGAAAAATCATCCACCGGCGCCAGACGCGTTTCGTATCGCACCGGATCATCCAATTGCTCGGCAAAGCCTGAATGGATCTGCGGCGATTTCGAATGCGCGATGGGATTGCCGAACACGGCGTAAAGGGGGAAGTCGGTCATGCCCGGTCCGCCTCCTCGAGCCATTCACGCGGATGCAGATAGTGCGCATACAACTCGGCCTCGGGAGACCCTTCTTCGGGCTGATATTGATAGGCCCAGTGCGCCACCGGCGGCATGGACATCAGAATCGACTCGGTACGTCCGCCACTTTGCAAGCCGAACAGCGTGCCGCGGTCATAGACGAGGTTGAACTCGACATAGCGCCCGCGTCGGTAATTCTGAAAGTCGCGCTCCCGCTCGCCGTAAGGCATGTTCTGGCGTTTTTCAATGATCGGCAGATAGGCCGGCACGAAGGCCTCGGCCACCGCCTGCTGGAAGGCAAAGCTCTGCTCGAACCCTTCCTCATTGACGTCATCAAAGAAAAGCCCTCCTACACCACGAGTTTCATCGCGATGCTTGAGGTAGAAGTACTCGTCGCACCAGCGCTTGTAGCGAGGGTAGACGTCATCGCCAAAGGGCGCACAGGCCTCACGGGCAGTGTGGTGCCAGTGAATGACATCCTCGAGCATCGGATAATACGGCGTCAGATCGATACCGCCGCCAAACCACCAGACCGGCGCTTCTCCTTCCTTTTCAGCAATGAAAAAACGAACGTTGCCGTGCGTTGTCGGCAGGTGCGGGTTATGTGGATGCATGACCCAGGAAACCCCGACGGCATGAAAACTGCGCCCGGCAAGCTCGGGGCGAGCGGCCGACGCAGAGGGCGGCAGATTTTCTCCAAAGACATGCGAGAAGTTGACCCCGCCCTTTTCGAACACGGCGCCCTCGGTGATCACGCGGGAGCGGCCGCCGCCGCCATCCTCGCGTGTCCAGGCATCTTCCACAAAATCAGCATGGCCATCGGCCTGGGCCAGCGACTGGCAGAGCCGATCCTGAAAGTCCAGCAGATAGCGTTTCACCCTTTCGAGATACGCATGTGACACGGTGTTTCTCCAGCAGGGTCATGGCCATGCCCCGGCCATGACTGACGTTATAGGCAGGCGGCAAGGTTAGTCACGCAGCACATCATTGGTCAGCAGATCACGGATTTCGCTGGGACGCGTTCGCCCGCCAAGTGGCCCGTCCACCACGAGCACCCGGTCATCGAACACCTGCCTGATTGCCTCGGCGCTCAGGCAGGGCGCCTCGCTGGCCCGATTGGCCGAACTCGATACCAGCGGCCCACCAAAGGCCTCGCACAGCTTACGGACCAGCGGGTGATCGCTGACCCGCAGCGCCACGCTTGAATGCTCGCCACGTACCAGCGGATGCGCGCGACCGTTGTCCGGCACCAGCCAGCTCACCGGCCCGGGCCAGCTGCTCTCGAGCCGGGAAAGATGTGTGTCATCCAGCCCGGCAAGCCAGGGCTCGAACTGTTCAAGGCTCGATGCGACCAGAATCAACCCCTTGGCCGGGTCGCGCACCTTGAGGGTCAGAAGACGCTTGAGCGCATCGGTGTTATCGGGATCACATCCCAGCCCCCAGACGGCTTCCGTCGGGTACGCCACAACGCCACCGTTGCGCAGATGCGTGGCAGCGTCATCAAGCATTGGTTGGGCGAGAGAAGAGTCAAAATGTGAAGACATGCTGCGTAAATACCATTGCCCCAGTCAGACGGGCAGTGTATCTCATGCCAGCCTGCGGACCCAGCCGCCGGCGACCTGCGCGGCCCAGCCGTCGAGCTCCAGCATGAGCAGGCGCGACTGCAGTGTCGTAATCGACTCCCCCGTACGCTCGATCAAAACGTCGATCGGCACGGGCGTCTCTTCAAGGAATTGCCACAGCGGGTCCTCGGGACATCGGGGTGGCGCATCGGCTGACTCATCCGCCCTGCCTGCATCGGGCCGGGCGGGTTCGCTCCCGGAACTCGGGAGCATGGCGCCCCACTGCCGCTCGGGCAGCTCCTGCAGGATCTCATCAAAAGAGGTCACCAGCCGGGCACCTTCACGAATCAACCACAGACAGCCGCGCGCCTGCGGGTTATGCAGCGAGCCCGGCAGCGCAAATACCTCCCGGTTCTGCTCCATCGCAAGCCGGGCGCTGACCAGCGAACCGCTGGCCATGGCCGCCTCGACCACCAGCACCCCCAGCGACAGCCCGGTAATGATCCGATTGCGCCGGGGAAAATGCTGCGGATGGGCCCGCGTGCCCGGTGGATGCTCGGACAGCAGCAACCCGCCCTGATCCAGCAACTGCTGGCGCAGGCGGGCATGCGTTCGCGGGTAGAGCACATCGACTCCGCAGCCCAGGACTGCAACGGTCGCACCGCGAGCCTCCAGCGCGCCGTGATGAGCGCAACCATCCACTCCCAGCGCCAGCCCGCTGATCACGCCATAGCCGCCCCCGACCATGTCTCGCGCAAACCGCCAGGCATTGTCCTGCCCTTCACGCGTGGGCCGCCGCGTCCCCACGATGGCCAGCGCCGGCAGGGACAGCGCCTCGAGCGCGCCCCAGGCCCAAAGCACCGGAGGCGGGTCCGGCAGCTCGTCGAGCATGGCGGGCCAGGCGGGATGATCCGGCGTCAGCAGGTGATGCTGCGTGCCCTGATCCAGCCACGCCATCGCAGCATTGACCCGGGCATGCAGAGGCCCCCGCCCGGGCATTTGAAGATAGTGGCGCATGAGCTGTGCGGCCTCCGAGGGCAGGCGAGCCAGCCAGCCCTCGGGCCAGTCGGGAGCAGCCTGTCGAAGGGCCTGAAGACGCCGCGCCCCTACACGGGGCAGCATCGACAGCGCCAGCCACTCATGAGGCATCGAGGGCTGCGTCGTCTCAGTCATCCAGTGTCGTCTCCACACGATCACCCGTGGCCATGGGCAACTCGGCCCGCGTCACCAGCGCCAGACTGGTCTGCTCGAACGTGCGAACGATCATCAGCTCGCCCAGCACGCCGCCGTCGAGTACCAGCGACTCCCCGGTCACCGGATCAGTGACCTCCTCGGGCTCACCCTGAACACGAAGACGCATGCCGGGCATGACCTGATGACGCCCCAGATCGATCACCACAATGTCGCGAAGCCCCACGATACGCCCGGCACCAGGGCGATCGAGAATCTGCCCCGAGTCCCGGCCGGGGCCATCGAGGGCACCAGCTGCCTCGGTGGCGTCCAGTCATCAAGCACCATCAGCCGTGTCCCGGCACTCACTTCACGCGGGCTTTTCTCGACGGTGAGCGTGGATAGCGGCGTCCCAGAGCGTTCAAGCCGCGCCACGCCCTGACGGATCATCACCTGCCCCAGCACCTCCCCCTGATCATCCTTCAGCAGTATGCCCGGGGTGTAGAGCCCAAAGCGCTGCCCGGAGCGACCCTGCACGTATCGCGCCACAATCTGATCGCCGGCACCGCTGATCAGTCGCCCTTCACTGCCGCTGACCACATAGGCCTGCGGCATCGGCGTGCCCGCCTCGATGACGCGATAGTTCATCAATGACTGCGCCCTGGCCGAGACATCCACGGGATCACGTTGTGCTTCCAGCGGCAAAAAGCGCACCCGGGGCGTCAGGGTGACCACGCCGCCCTGATCGTATGACGGCGCAGCATTGGCCGCACCGCACAGGCCCATCGCCGCAACCAATGCAGCGCCCATCAGTGCTGTGCAGCGTCCTTTTCGCCTGTTGTGGCGGCCGGTGAGGCTCATCCCTTGCCGTTTCATGTCATCTTCGTCCTGCGGTCGGTTCCGTTGCCAACGCCTGCGCACTACAATAGGCGCCATACGGAGTGAATCCATTCATGCATTTACGGCCGTCACCCCGGCTTTCTTGACCCAGTGGTCCCAGAGCATGGTGGTGGCGACCCCACGACAGATACGAACATGGCTCTACTGACGATTCTCGAATATCCCGATGACCGCCTGCGCACGATTGCCCAGGACGTGGACAAGGTTGACGATGAGGTGCGACGCCTGATCGATGACATGTTTGAAACCATGTATGACGCCCCTGGGATCGGGCTGGCCGCCACGCAGATCGACGTTCACCGCCGCGTGATCGTGATGGATGTCAGCGAAGAGAAAAACCAGCCGCTGGCGCTGGTCAATCCGGAGGTCACCCTGTTGGGCGAGGAGCGCGAGCCGCTGCAGGAAGGCTGTCTGTCGATTCCGGAATACTACGCCGAAGTGCCGCGTGCCCTGCGCGTGCATCTCAAGGCGCAGGATCGCAACGGCAAGACCTATGAGCTGGAGGCCGATGGTCTGCTGGCCCACTGCATTCAGCACGAAGCGGATCACCTCGAAGGAGTGCTGTTCGTCGATTATCTCTCTCCGCTCAAGCGCGACCGGGTCAAAAAGAAGATGCTCAAGCGCCAGAAGACGGCTTCCTGATCCTGTCTTCACCACTGCCCGCTTGATCGCTTATCACCTTCATCGGCGCCCCGCTCAGGGGCGCTGACGTCTTTCAGGACCATGCCATGCCCAGCCCGCTTCGTATCGCCTTTGCCGGCACGCCGGACTTTGCCGCCGAACATCTTCGTGCCCTGCTCGAAAGTCATCACAACGTCGTTTGCGTTTACACCCAGCCCGACCGCCCGGCCGGACGCGGGCGTCGTCTGAACCCCTCACCGGTCAAGGCACTGGCGCTGGAGCACGGCCTGAGCGTCCATCAGCCTGAAAGACTGAAAACGCCGGACACCCATGCACCACTGATCGAGGCCGATATCGATGTACTGGTCGTGGTGGCCTACGGGCTGATCCTGCCACGCGCCGTGCTCGACATTCCTCGTATCGGCCCCATCAACGTCCATGCTTCCCTGCTGCCGAGATGGCGCGGCGCAGCACCGATCCAGCGCGCCATCGAAGCTGGCGATCGCGAAAGCGGTGTGACCATCATGGCCATGGATGAAGGGCTGGATACCGGCGACATGCTGCTGACTGCTCGCGTGCCCATCGAGGACACCACGACGGCTGCCACGCTGCATGATCAGCTAGCTGAAGTCGGCACCCGGGCGCTGGTCGAAGCGCTTGATCGCATGAGTGACCAGCAGCTGACCGCCACACCTCAGCCTCTCGATGGCGTCACCTACGCTGCCAAGCTGAGCAAGGCGGAAGCCCGACTTGATTTCAGTCAGAGCGCCACTGTGCTGTCACAGCGCGTTCGGGCCTTTAACCCTTTCCCCGTCGCCTGGACCACCCTGGGCGGTGACACGCTGCGCCTGTGGCAGGCCGACGCGCGTGTGGCGCAGGGCAGTGAACTCGACGCCGCGCCGGGACAACTGCTCGACGGTCCCTCGGATGCGCTTCATGTGGCCTGTGGCGAAGGGGTGCTGCGTATCACTCACGCTCAGCTGCCGGGCGGTAAAATGCTGTCGGCTCATGAACTTCTCAATAGCCGGCGCGATCAGCTCACAGCCGGCACGATCCTGGGAGCCGATCAATGAATCGCCCACGCACTCAAAAGCCCAAACGCACCATGGGCGTGCGCGCCCATGCGGCCCTGGCACTGGCGCCGGTGCTCAACCAGCGAGGCGCGCTCACAAGCGATGTCCCTGAAGGCGTCGCGCCGCGAGACCAAGGGCTTTACCGGGCACTGTGCTTTGGCGTCTGTCGCGCCCTGCCGCAGCTTGAAGCCATCGCCGAAAAACTTCTGAAATCGGCCTTCAAGCAGCGCGACCAGGACGTTCACGCCCTGTTGCTGATCGGGCTGTATCAGCTCTATCACATGCGCATTCCGACCCACGCCGCCGTGGGGGAAACCGCTGGCGGTGCGCGCGAATTGAACAAGGAATGGGCGACCAGGGTCATTAACGGCTGCCTGCGCCGCGCCGATCGCGAGCGTGACACGCTGCTGGCCACAGTGGATCAGAGTCCCGAAGCTGCCCACTGGCATCCACAGTGGCTGCTGAACCGGCTCGAGAAAGCCTGGCCGGATCAATGGCAGGACATTACAGCGGCCAACAACGTGCCCGGCCCGATGACGCTGCGCGTCAATCGACGCCACCAATCGAGGGAGGCGTGGCTTGAGCGGCTGGAAGACGCCGGCCTTGCTGCCCGCACCTGTGCCTTCAGCGACGACGCTCTGACGATGGAGACACCCTGCGACGTCGAACAGCTGCCGGGCTTTCAGGACGGCGACGTCAGCGTTCAGGATGAAGCCGCTCAGCTGGCCGCCGGCCTGCTGCTTGAAGGGGTCGAGTCACGTTCGGCGCCGCTGCGTCTGCTGGATGCCTGCAGCGCCCCGGGCGGCAAGAGCGCCCACCTGCTGGAGTGCGCGCCCGAGAGTGCGTTGACCGCTCTGGACAGTGACGCCACCCGTCTTGAGCGTGTCCGCGAAACGCTGGCACGCCTGAAGCTCTCGGCAACGCTCGTGGCCACCGATGCCACCGAAGGGGCCTGGTGGGACGGCGTACCCTTTGATGGCATTTTGCTGGACGCCCCCTGCTCGGGCACCGGCGTCATTCGTCGTCATCCCGACATCAAGGCGTTGCGCCGGGAAGAAGACATCTTTGAGCTGACCGCCCTGCAGGCCCGCCTGCTGGATGCACAATGGCAGCGTCTGGCCCCCGGCGGACGTCTGCTCTATGCCACCTGCTCGGTACTGCCCGAGGAAAACGCCGAACAGATCACGGCCTTTCTGGCCCGCACCCCCGATGCACACGCACAACCGATCACGGCCGACTGGGGGCAGATCGCCGGTGAGGGCCGCCAGCTGATGCCGACGCCTGATGGCCATGACGGCTTTTTCTATGCCCTGCTGGAAAAGGCTGCCGGCTGACACCACCCCTTGATGCGCACCGGCTACAACCTTTCACATGCCGGTGCTTGTCAGATGGGCAGGGGCCTTCGATACTGAAGGCCATTCTGATTGCCGGACACTCGACAGCGTATGGCCCACTCACATCGTGTCTACTCACACCGCGAACCTGATATGCCCGGAAACCGTCCTCCAATTGATGAGCGGGCGCTGATCGTGGTGGACATGCAGGGTGATTTCATGCCCGGCGGCGCCCTGCCCTGTGTGCGCGGCAACGAGATCCTTGATGGCATCCAGGCGGCGATGTCCAGCGGCGAGTATGGCCATATCGTGGCCACTCAGGACTGGCACCCGGCCGGCCACATCTCCTTTGCCAGCAGTCACGGCCATCATCAGCCCTTCGAGGTAATCGAGCTTTACGGTGAGCCACAAACGCTCTGGCCGGATCACTGCGTGCGCGCCACCAGCGGTGCTGTACTGGATACGCGGCTGGACTGGTCGCTGGCGAACATCATCATTCGCAAGGGTAGCGACCCGCGCGTGGACAGCTATAGTGCCTTTCGTGACAATCTGGGCCCGAAAGGCACTCGCCCTTCCACGGGGCTTGCCGGCTGGCTCGACGAACGCGGCGTGACCGAAGTCTCCGTGTGCGGGCTGGCCCGCGAGGTCTGCGTGCTCTGGACCGCCGAAGATGCCCTCAAGGCCGGCTTTACTACCCGTTTTCTCTGGCCGCTGACGCGTCCGGTGTCATTTGACAGCGACGCCGCCACGTATCAACGGCTGGAACACTGCGGTATCGCGATCGTCGATACTGCTTCCATGGACTCCCCTGATGCCTGATGCATCCAGGGGCCACGTTAAAGGAAAGACACCATGAGCGATCACGTTTACAAATCCGTTGAACTGACCGGCTCTTCCGAGACCAGCATCGAGGAAGCCGTACAGAACGCCCTGACCAAGGCCAGTGAAACGGTCAAGAACATGCAGTGGTTCCAGGTCACCGAGACCCGCGGCCACATTGAAAATGACCGCGTTGGCCACTGGCAGGTCAGCGTCAAGGTCGGCTTCACCCTCGAGTGATGCCTGCGCGGCAGTCAGCTTCTGGCTGCCGCTTTTGTCTCTCCTGCCCTTTTGACGTTCGTCTGTAACAATCCTTCCCTGCCCTTTCCCTTGTCGCCGTTTGGTGCCAACATCCCCGCCATTGATCTTGCCTTGTCACCCTTCGGATCACCGTCATGAAAATCATCATTCTGGGCGCCGGCCAGGTAGGCGGCACGCTGGCCGAGCATCTGGCGCATGAAGACAACGACATTACCGTGGTGGATGTCGACAGCGTTCGCCTGCGCGATCTGAGCACGCGCCTTGATCTGAGAACCGTGCAGGGCGTGTGCTCCTATCCGATCACCCTGAAGGAAGCCGGGGCAGAAGACGCTGACATGCTGATTGCCGTGACCAACTCCGACGAGGTCAACATGATGGCCTGTCAGGTGGCACACACCCTTTTCAGCACGCCAACCAAGATCGCACGAGTCCGCGCGACCCAGTATCTGACCAGCAAGGGGCTGTTTTCCCAGGACGCCATCCCGATCGATGTCCTGATCAGCCCCGAGCAGGTGGTCACCAACCACATCCGTCGCCTGATTGAATACCCCGGCGCGCTGCAAGTGCTCGATTTCGCCAATGGTCTGGCCCAGCTGGTGGCGGTCAAGGCTTATTACGGTGGCCCGCTGGTGGGTCAGGAGCTGGCCTTCCTGCGTCGCCACATGCCCAATGTCGATACCCGGGTGGCGGCCATCTACCGTCGCAATCGACCGATCATGCCGCGTGGCAACACCGTTATCGAAGCCGATGACGAAGTGTTTTTCATTGCCGCGCGCAAGGACATTCGCACCGTCATGGGCGAGCTTCGGCGAGTGGACCGAGGCTTTCGACGGGTCATGATCGGCGGTGGCGGTAATATCGGCGAGCGGCTGGCAGAAACCCTTGAGCAGGATTATCAGGTCAAGATTCTTGAACAGAATCTGGAGCGCTGCACCCAGCTCTCGGAGAACCTGAAACGCACCGTGGTCCTGCACGGCAGCGCCACCAGCAAGCGGCTGCTGCTTGAGGAGAACATCGAGGAGTGCGACATCTTCTGTGCGCTGACCAACGATGATGAGGTCAACGTCATGTCCTCGATGCTGGCCAAGCGCCTCGGAGCCAAGAAGGTGCTGACCCTGATCAACAACCCGGCCTATGTGGATCTGGTTCAGGGCGGCGAGATAGACATTGCCATCTCGCCACAGCAGGCCACCATCGGCGGACTTTTGACCCACGTGCGACGCGGCGACATCGTCAACGTGCACTCCCTGCGGCGTGGCGCTGCCGAAGCCATCGAAGCCATTGCCCACGGTGACTCACGCTCCTCCCGCGTGGTCGGACGTACGGTCGGTGAGGTCAAACTGCCCGAAGGCGTCAGCATCGGCGCCATCGTGCGCGGACGCGATGTCATGATCGCCCACCGCGACATCACCATTCAGACCGATGATCACGTCATCCTGTTCGTGGTCGACAAGCGTCGCCTCAAGGAAGTCGAGCGTCTCTTCCAGGTGGGGCTGAGCTTTTTCTAACGTCGCCGTCGCCACTTTTGTTGGATCAGCCACACATAGGGCGGCAGGCTGATCAAAAGCGCGCTCAGCCCCAGCCAGACCTGTAGTGTCGGTGTCAGACCAGCCGGGTAGATCACACCGAGCAGATAGTGCTCGATGAAACCGTCCTCGAACCCGGCCTGACCGGCGCGGCCTCGCAGCAGGTTCTCCAGTGGCGTCAGCGGACAGCGCCAGCCGTTGAGTTCAAGCGATACGGCCCAGGCCAGCGCCGGCAGGTGCCACACGGCAAGACGCGGGCGGCGCGGCACGAGCCAGCCGCCGCATACCACCCAGACGATAAAGCCCAGATGCAGGATCAATACGCCATCGGCTGCCAGTCGATATGCCATGTGCCTGCCCCACTGCCTCTTTTCAACACTCTAGCGAGCCCGGACCACGCCGGCCATTCAGGGTGGCCTTTTGTTCATTGTGCAGGGTTCAGCGATAATGCCTTCTTTCATATTGGCGGCACTCGATGCTGCCCTTTCATTGACGCCAGCCTGTGAGCCACCATGCCCAACCAAGGACAGGGTCCGCGCGACACCCTCGATGTCGGTGATCATCATCTCACGCTTGTGGGGACTGCCCACGTCTCTCCTGAAAGTGCCGAAGAAGTGCGCGAACTGATTCGCTCCGGTGACTTTGACGCCGTGGCCATCGAGCTTTGTGCCTCCCGTCATCAAAGCCTGATCGACCCCGATGCCATTGCCCGACTGGATCTCTTTCAGGTGCTGCGCCAGGGCAAGGCCGGCATGGTGGCTGCAAGCCTCGCCCTTGGCGCCTTTCAGCAACGCGTGGCCGAGCAGTCCGGCATCGAGCCGGGCGCTGACATGAAGGCGGCCGTCGAGGAAGCACAGCGCCTTGAGCTGCCGCTTTACCTGGTGGACCGGGATATTGGCGTGACGCTCAAGCGCGTTTACCGCAACGCACCGTGGTACAAGCGCATGACGCTGGTATCGGGGCTGGTCGGCAGCGTGCTGTCACGTCAGAAGGTGTCCAGCGAAGAGATCGAACGGCTCAAGGAAGGCGACGTACTGGAAGCGACCTTTGCCGAATTCGCGCAGCAATCCCGACAGCTCTATACCCCGCTGGTCGAGGAGCGTGATCGCTACATGGCCTTGAGACTGATCGAGACCCTACCGGAAGGCAAATCACGACGGGTGCTTGTGGTCATTGGCGCAGGCCATCTCAAGGGCATGGGCGAACATCTGCGTACGCTCGATCAGGAGACGCCCGCCCACGCCGCCGTGATTGACGAACGTCAGGCGCTGGACCACGTGGCACCTTCGGGGCGGCTATGGAAGCTGCTGCCCTGGCTGATCGTGGCGCTGGTCGTGGCCGGTTTTGCCATGGGCTTCAGCCGCGACACGGGGCTTGGCTGGTCGCTGGTCCTTGAGTGGGTGCTGATCAATTCAACACTGTCGGCACTGGGCGCGCTAATTGCGCTGGGGCATCCGCTGACCATTCTGGCGGCCTTTGTGGCCGCACCCCTGACCTCGCTCAATCCGACCATCGGCGTGGGATTTGTGACCGCAGGCGTCGAGCTCTACATGCGAAAACCCACGGTAGGCGATTTCTCTACCCTGCGCCGCGACGTCAGCCACTGGCGCGGCTGGTGGCGCAACCGGGTGGCGCGCACGCTGCTGGTCTTTCTTCTCTCCACCGTGGGCTCTGCGGCAGGCACCTGGATTGCCGGGCTGCGTATCGCCGGGCAGCTGTTCGGGTGACCCGGGAAACCCATGACAAAAAGCGCCGTGACAGGGTCACGGCGCTCGCGTGCCTGATGGCTCTGAAATATCAGGTCAGTACGTCGTACTCGCGTACTTCCATCTGCTCGATGGCGTTTTCAAGCGTCTGCGCCATCTGCTTGTAGTGCTCGGTGGCAATATGGGCATCCAGCGCCGCACGATCACGCCACTGCTCGACCATGATAAATGTCGACTTCTGCTGGCTGTCGCGTGTCAGAGTGTACAAAAGGCAGCCGTCATCTTCTCTGGAAGGTGCCACGATTTTGGTCAATTCGGCCTCGACGCGTGCTTCCTCACCCGATTTGGCCTTGATGGTGGCCAGAATTCCAAGCGTCATATCCCTCTCCTGTCGTGAACGTGCGCTCCAAGAATAGACGGCTCAGGCTGACTGCGCGCGCCGCTTGTCCAGAAGCCGCCGCGCGGCCTCTGATTCATGGGGCGTGCCGGCATCGCGCCGGGCGGCAGCATACTGCTCGTTGAATACCGTGAAGTAATCATCGAGCACCTGCGCCCCCGTTTCATCGCCCGAGTGACGCAGCAGTTCGGCCGCCACCTCGGCCGTACACAAATGCTCCGGACTGGCCGGCTTTCTCAGCCGATAGCGGGTCAGGCGATCGGTGCGCAGCGCCACGATCGGCAGCTCGGCGAGATAGTCGCTTTTGCGAAACATGCGCCGCGCCTGACGCCAGGTGCCATCAAGCAGGATGAAGACCGGAATGCGTGGCGTATCACAGACGCGGGCCATGTCCACGACCCGGTGACGGTAGTCCTCCTGGTCGTCGGGAAACACCAGGCAGGGGGCAAAGCGTGGGTCAGCCAGCGCCGCCAGCAGCATCGTGTCCGGCTCGGTTCTCGACCACTCAAATACCCGGGTGCCCGCGATGCAGTCACCGATCAAACGCCCGGTATTGGTGGGTTTGTAGTGTTCGATGCGATGCGTGATCAGCCAGAACTGCGCCCGGGTGGTCACCTGCAGGCGATAGTCACAAATGCAGTGCAGTCCCGGCATACGGCAGCTTTCGCAGCGTCTGACCAGGCTGCCGCGCGCGTTGAACGGCTTGCGCGGCGCCTGAGGATCATGACCGTGACTCATGAGGTGACGGACCCGTCATTGACCGGTGCTGCGGGGCGTTTTTTCCAGTAGGCAGCCAGAATCGAGCCGGAGATGTTGTGCCAGACCGAAAAGAGCGCCCCTGGAAGGGCCGCCGCGGCCGGGAAGAACTTGGTGGCCAGCGAGACGGCAAGCCCCGAGTTCTGCATGCCGACCTCGATCGCCACGGCGCGACAGTCTCGCTCGTTCAGTCCCGCCAGACGCGCCAGCCAGAACCCACCGATCAACCCGCAGCCATTGTGCAGCACCACGGCCAGCGCAATCACGGGGCCCAGGGTAGCCAAACGTCCGGCGTTAAGGGCCACCACGATGGCAATGATCATCACGATGGCCGCCATCGCTACCGTCGCCAGCGCCGGCTCTATGCGTCGGATGGTCGTTGCCATGAAGTGATGCACGACCGTGCCCAGCGCGATCGGTACGATCACGAGTTTGGCAATGCTCCAGAGCATGCCACCTACGGGCACATCAATGCTGGCGCCCATCCAGAGCCAGACCAGCAACGGCGTCATGACAATCGACAGGAGCGTCGAGATCAGCGTCATGCTGATGGAGAGCGCCACGTTGCCACCGGCAAGCCAGGTCATGACGTTGGAAGCCGTGCCGCCCGAAGTGGCCCCGACCAGCATCATGCCCACTGCCAGTTCGGGTGACAGCCCCAGCAGGTGCGAGATGGCAAAGGCGGCGGCAGGCATCAGGACGTATTGAAGGCCAATCCCGATCATGACCGCACGTGGGGAGCGCGCCACGCGGGCAAAGTCGTGACGCGACAGGGTCAGCCCCATCGTGAACATGATCAGGGCCAGCAGCGGCGGCACCCAGGCCTTGAAGGAGACCAGCGTCTCGGGGAAAAGCGCGGCCAGCAGGGCCGCGCTCAGGGCCCATAAAGGGAAAAATCGATTGATCTGCTCAAACATGACGGTATCTATCTGATAGCAATGACAGGATGCGCTTATCCGCCAGCGGGCAGCGCTCGTGATAAACCGCTGTGCTTTTTCGGCTCGATCAGAGCCTCATTGGTCCAGCAGCAGGTCAGGGTCGGGCTTGAGCAGACGGCCATGTTGTGACCAGAAGTCGCACAGGCGACGGACCCCGTCAGTGGCACTGGTGGCCAGTGGCACAACGCCCTGAACGGCCAGCTCACGAGCACTGGGGTCCACCAGTACGCGAGGAGCCGCCAGAGGCGCTTCATCCATCAGCATCGAGGCCGGTGTCACGGCCAGCGACGTGCCTACAATCAGCAGGAGGTCGGCATCGGCCACGATATCGCAGGCAGTGCCATAGAGTGGTACGTTTTCGCCGAACCAGACCACATGCGGGCGCAGCTGAGCGCCGTTGTCGCAGCAGTCCCCGATCTCGATGGTCTCGTCTTCATCGAGTCGATAGACCAACCGGGCATCGCGGCTGGAGCGTGCTTTCAGAAGCTCGCCATGCAGATGCAGCACATCGCGAGAGCCGGCACGCTCGTGCAGGTCATCAATGTTCTGGGTAATGATGCTGACCCGGAAGTGTTTTTCGAGCTCGGCCAGCGCCAGATGGGCCGCGTTGGGCCGGGCCGCTCGCACCTGGGCGCGGCGCTCGTTGTAAAAGCGCAGCACGGTGTGAGGGTCTCGTGCCCAGCCCTCGGGCGTGGCCACATCCTCAACGTGATGATTCTCCCAAAGGCCGTCGCCATCGCGGAAGGTTTTGATACCACTTTCAGCGCTGATACCGGCACCGGTGAGAACGACCAGGTGAGCCATGTGTTTTCCCTCATGAAGATGTGCCCAGGGCGAGGCCACCGGTACGATTACGGGCCGGGGGCCGCCGATGGCGCGGGGATTTTAACAGAGTCCTTTCACTGCGCCATCCTGACCCTGTACATCGGGACACGCAATTGCCGACAATAGCGACTGATGCCCGACCACGACACCTTCATGACCCCACCCATCCCCGTGATTTATCGTGACGACCACCTGGTGGTTGTCCACAAGCCTTCCGGCGCACTGGTACACCGCAGCGCGCTGGACCGGCATGCACCGCTGGTCATGCTGCAGGCCCTGCGCAACCAGCTGGGACAGCACGTCTATCCCGTACACCGGCTCGACCGGCCGACCTCGGGTGCCCTGCTCTTTGCCCTGACGCCCGAAGTGGCCACGGCGCTGGGGCACCAGTTTCAGCAGCAACAGGTCCAGAAACGCTACCTGGCCATTGTGCGCGGCATTGGCCCTGAACAGGCGATCTATGACTGGGCCCTGCGAGAGGAAGACGGCAAACGACCCAAGGCCGAGATGCCGGCCATGGAGGCTGAAACCCATGTCAGACGTCTGGACAGCGTCGAGCTGCCGATCGCCATCGATCGCTATCCGACCAGTCGCTACTCGCTGATGTCCGTTACGCCCACCACAGGGCGCCGCCATCAGATTCGCCGTCATCTGAGCCGCGGCGGCTATCCCATCATTGGCGACGCGCGACATGGCAAGGGCATCCACAACCGGTATTTCCGCGACAATTTCGAGACCGGGCGCCTGTTGCTGGCGGCCGTGACCCTCGAATTCCATCATCCTGTCCTTGAGCGCACACTCAGGGCCACCGCCGCCGTCGAAGAGGACATGGCCGCGCTGATGCATCGATTCGGCTGGGCCGGTCACTGCCCGCTCAGTCATGTACAGTGGCCGGAAACCCTCGATACATCTGATAAAAGAGACGCCGCATCATGAGCGATACAGACAGCGTCGAGCGCCTGGACGCTGCTCGTCACGAGGCAGATTTCGCCGCACGATTTGATGGCATGCGCCGCCTTTATGGCCATACGGGCATCGAGCGTCTGCGCCGCGCCCATGTCGTGGTCATCGGTATCGGCGGTGTGGGCAGCTGGAGCGTCGAGGCACTGGCACGTTCGGGTTTCGAGCGCATCAGCCTGATCGATCTGGATGATGTCTGCACGACCAACATCAACCGCCAGCTACATGCCCTTGATGGCACCATTGGCCGGCCAAAGATCGAGGTCATGGCCGAACGCTGCCGGCTGATCAATCCCTGGCTGCGAGTCGAGCCCATTGCGGGCTTTATCACGCCGGACCACATTGAGCGCATGCTCCCGGAGGATACCGATCACGTGATCGATGCCATCGACCACGTGGGCGCCAAGTGCGCTCTGATCCATTACTGTCGGCGCCGGAAAATCGGCCTGACCGTGACCGGCGGCGCCGGCGGCCTGACCGATCCGACGCGCATCACCACGGCGGATCTCACCCGCACCGAGCATGACCCGCTACTGGCGAAGGTGCGAAGCCGGCTGCGACGGGAATACGGTTACAGCCGTAATCCCAAACGCCGATTTTCGATCACCTGCGTCTACTCCCCCGAACAGCGACGCTATCCGGATGGTGCCGGCGAGGTGTGCAATACCCGCCCGAGCGATGGAGAGACCCTGAAGCTCGGCTGCAGCGCCGGCTATGGTTCTGCCACCTTCGTGACCGGCGCCTTTGGCTTTGCCGCCGTGGGTCACACCATCGAGCGTCTGATCCGGACCGGCCTCGAGGAAGACGGCTCTGATCATAACGCTGAATCTGTCACCGAGGAGTCCATATGAAACGAGAAAACGAACACGCCGTGCCCCCCGGCGTCTATCGACACTACAAGGGCAGTGATTACGAGGTACTGGGCGTGGCGCACCACAGCGAGACCGAGGAACCGCTGGTGGTCTATCGCGCCCTTTACGGCGAATTCGGCCTCTGGGTTCGGCCGCTGGCAATGTTTCGTGAAAACGTCGAAATCGACGGGGAACCGGTGGCGCGCTTTTCACTGATCCGACATTTCTAGCGACTGCCCACTCAGGGCCCGAAATGACAGCGGGCCACCCCATGGGGTGGCCCGCTGTCATGCGCACGTGAGACAACGACCGGATCAGGTCGCGGTTTCGCCCTCTTCGCGCTCGTTGGCGGCGCGCATCTGGCGCTGCTTGTAGTTTTCCAGACCCACCTGTTCCAGCAGGTGCAGTTCGGTCTCGATGATATCGATGTGCTCTTCTTCTTCGGCCAGAATCTTCTTGAGCATTTCACTGCTCGGGTAATCGGCAACGGATTCGCAGTGTTTGATGGCCTTGATCAGATCATCACGGCCTTCGTGCTCGATGCGCAGGTCGCACTCCAGCATTTCCTGAACGTGCTCGCCGATGTGGAGCTTGCCCAGATCCTGCAGGTTGGGCAGACCGTCAAGAAACAGGATCCGCTCGATGAGAATATCGGCGTGCTGCATCTCTTCGATCGATTCCTTGTATTCCCAGTCGCCGAGACCGTGCAGGCCCCAGTTGCGATACATGCGGGCATGCAGGAAGTACTGGTTGATGGCAATCAGTTCGTTGCCAAGGATCTTGTTGAGGTGCTCGATAACCTGAGGATCGCCTTTCATGTGTTTCTCCGCCATCAGTGGTCATGGCGGTCGCCGAAATCTGCGTCCGCCTCTGGAGAAGCAGTATCCATCAAACGCGGGGGGATTTCGACCATACAGGCATAAAAAAAGGCTCGATGCGAGCCATTATCATAAGACAATTCAAACAGTTAGCAGTTAAAAACCCATCTCTTCAAGACGGGCCGGCCTCAGCGCGCGGCGTAGGCAAGCTCTTCAAAATGACGGGCCGGAATATGCTGTGCCAGATGACGATCCAGCAGGGCTTCATCGACGATTTCCTGTGCCAGACAGGTACATTTGCCGCACTGGGTCGAACACCGGGTCATGCGGGAGACGTCTTCCCAGCTCGAGGCACCCAGCGCGACAGCCTGCTTTAGTTGACCGTCCGTGACCTTCTTGCACATGCATACAAACATGGATACCCCCGGCACAAGAGAATACAAATGATTCTCATAAGAGATTGCATTGGCGCAATATGCGAAACATTTTCATTCGCGTCAACCTCTAATGCGATGGCGGCCATAAAAAAGAGCGACCGAAGTCGCTCTTTGACACCCAGGGATCGTATTCAGTAGAGACCGGCCGGGCTGTCGCTGTAGGAGATCAGCTGACACTTGAGCTGCTGATAACTGCCCAGCATGGCCAGATGGGTCTCGCGGCCAATCCCGGATTTCTTGTAGCCCCCGAAAGCGGCATGTGCCGGATACTGGTGATAGCAGTTGGTCCAGACCCGACCAGCCTGAATGGCCCGTCCCATGCGATAGGCGCGGTTCATGTCGCGCGTCCAGAGGCCGGCGCCCAGACCGAACTCGGTATCATTGGCAATGGCCAGTGCCTCTTCTTCGGTCTTGAAAGTGGTCACCGACAGCGTGGGCCCGAAGATCTCCTCCTGGAAAATACGCATGTCGTTGCGCCCCTTGAAGATCGTGGGCTGCACGTAGAAGCCGTTTTCATAGTCATGATCGACCGAGGCCCGTTCACCTCCCAGCAACAGCTCGGCCCCCTCGTTGCGACCAATTTCCATGTAGGAAAGGATCTTGTCGAACTGCTCCTTCGAGACCTGCGCGCCCATCTCGGTTTCGGTATCCAGCGGATTGCCTGACTTCAACCGTTTGGCCCGCTCCACCGCACGCGTCATCAGCGTGTCGTAAACCGATTCGTGAATCAGCGCACGGGACGGGCAGGTGCAGACCTCGCCCTGGTTGAGGAAGGTCATCATCAGCCCTTCGACACACTTGTCGATGTAGGCATCGCCGTGATCGAGCACGTCCTCGAAATAGATATTGGGCGACTTGCCGCCAAGCTCCAGCGTGGCCGGAATGATGCGTTCGGCCGCCCGGGACATGATATGACTGCCGACCGGTGTCGAGCCGGTAAAGGCGATCTTCTGAATACCGGAGTGGGTCGCCAGCGCCTCGCCGGCTTCCTCGCCGATGCCCTGAACCACGTTGAGTACGCCCGGCGGCAGCAGATCCTGAATCAGCTCGAGCAGCACACAAATGGACGCCGGCGTCTGCTCGGCGGGCTTGAGCACGCTACAGTTGCCGGCCACCAGCGCCGGCGCCAGCTTCCAGCCAGCCATCAGCAGCGGGAAATTCCAGGGAATAATCTGGCCCACCACGCCATAGGGCTCGTGATAGTGATAGGCCACCGTCTCGCTGTCGATTTCGCTGATGCCGCCCTCCTGCGCCCGAATACAGCCGGCAAAGTAGCGGAAATGATCTGCCAGTAGCGGAATATCGGCCGCCAGACACTCCCGGATCGCCTTGCCGTTGTCCCAGGTTTCGGCCACCGCCAGCACCTCGAGGTTCTCCTCGATGCGATCGGCGATCTTGAGCAGGATGCCTGCCCGCTCGGCCGGGGCCGTCGCAGCCCAGCCAGGGGCCGCCTTCTGGGCGGCCTTTACGGCGCGATCGACATCTTCCCGTCCGGAGCGCGGTACCCGGCAGAATACTTCACCGGTGACCGGGGTCACGTTATCCATATAGCGGCCATCGGCGGGCGCGCACCATTCACCGCCGATGAAGTTGTCGTACTGCTCGCGAAACTGCACAAGGGCGTCCGAACTGCCGGGTCTGGCGTACTGCATTGTCCACCTCCAGAGAATCAGGGTAGCGGTCGATGAAAAAACCTCTCGGCACCCTCTACTCTGGCACTGCCGCAACAGCACAACAAACGGATATTGGTCCAACAGACACGAGCAACACGGCCCATGCGGCCTGACTCAAAGCCATGAAAGGCACTAAAAAAACGCCCCGAGGCGGTCACCTCGGGGCGTCAGGAACAGATCAAACCGTCGAAACACTCAGCCAGCGCGGCGCAGCAGCCAGAACCCGATGCCGAAACACACGGCCATGGGCACCACAATCGCCCAGATGGGCGAAAACCCGAAGATGGTCGCGGCCGGGCCGAGCAGGTCCTGAACGTACTTGAAGACCAGCCCTACCACGGTGCCATAAAACACGCGCGAGCCTGCCGCAACGCTTCGCAGTGGCCCGAAGATGAACGAGGCCGCAATGATGACCAGTGAGGCCAGCGTCAGCGGCAACAGCACCTTTTGCCAGAAATAGAGCCATGTATCGTTGGCGCTGACACCCTGCTCATTGAGATAGTGTCCATAGCGCCAGAGGTCCTCGATCGACTGGCTGTCACGGTCGGTGATGATCAGACGCAACAGCTCCGGGTCCAGCGAAGTATCCCAGTCCAGTCGGTCAAGATGCTCCGAGCTTGTGCTCTCCTTTTGAATCAGGGTGCGATCCACATCCTCCAGCGTCCACTCATCCCCTTCGAGTACAGCCCGGGCGGCATGGGTCGCCTCGACCAGTTGCTCCCCGTCATAGCGAAAGCGGTTGACGTCAAGCAGCGTATTGTCCGAGCGAATGGAGCCAAAGCGATAAAAGCTGTCGCCTTCGCGCTGCCATCCCCCCGTGCGTGACACGGCGCTGCCTTCCTGCAGCTCGGTGCGCCAGGCCTGGCCAAACATCTCGGTTCGCGGTGCGGCAAACTCCCCCACCGCCATGACCAGCAGCACCACGATCAGCAGGGGCTTCATGACCCCGATCAGAATACGCCACAGGGAAAAGCCGGCCGAGCGCATGACGGTCAGCTCGTTGCTGGACGCCATCGCGCCAAGCCCGACCAGCGAGCCGATCAACACGCTCACCGGCGCATACTGATAAAAACGCCAGGGCAGACGAATCACTCCATACATCAATACCTGCAGCGTCCCGTAGTTGCCCTGGGTATCCCCCAGGTCATTGATGAAGCTGATGGTGAAATCGAGCCCGAGAATAATGAGTTGCACGATCAGCATGCCCATGAGGACATTGCGCGCGATGTAGCGATCCAGCCGGTTAAACATCAGCGCGTCCCTCCATGGCGGCTGCTTCGATACAAAAGCCATCCACCGACCAGCGCAAAAACGGCGTGAATGGGCCACAGACCGATACCGGCAGGCAGGCTGCCACTGCCCACGGCGTCCTGTGCCGCCAGCAACAGGCTCATGTAGGCCACATACAGGATGATGGCCGGCATCATCTTGGCAAAGCGTCCCTGACGCGGATTGGCCCGCGACAGTGGCAGGGCAATCATAGTCAGAATCGGCACCATCAGTGCCAGCGAGATTCGCCATTGAAGCGCGGCACGCGCCTTGTTGCTGTCATCACCGATCAGATGCCAGGTGGGTTGAAGCTCGACATCGTCGACATCCATCTGGGCCGTGCCGTTTTCCAGCCGGGCGGCATAGGTATCAAATACCAATTGCTCGGCGACGCGGCTCCCCGGTCTGACGCTCTCCCGGGTACCGTCGGAAAGCACCAGAAAGCGGCTGTCACTTTCAGAATCGCTGGTCTGATACCCTTCCTTGCCCCGGGTCAGCACATCGACCCGCTGCCCCTGCTCATTACGCGCCTGCTCGGCAATAAAGACATTTTTCATCCGGCTGCTGCCCTGCTCGACGCTTTCAGCATAGATGGTGCGCTCCCCCAGCTTTTGAAAACGCCCCGGCGAAAGCGCGCTGAAATCGGCCTTCTCCTGCTGTTCGGTCAGCGTTTTTTCGTTCTGGGTCAGCCCGGCCGGCGTCAGCCAAAGACTGCAGGCCCCGACCACACAGGCCATCAACAGGGCCGGCCAGAAGGATGCCCCCAGAATCCGGGCCGGACTGACGCCACAGGCCGCCAGCACGGTCATCTCGCTGTTGAGATAGAGCTGCCCATAGGCGAGCAGGATGCCCAGAAAAAAGGCCAGCGGCAGAATCAGCTGGAGGAAGCTGGGCAGATGAAACAGCATCAGACTGCCCAGCAGGCTGGCAGGGAAATCACCTTCTGCCACGTCACTGAAGTAGCGGATAAAACGATTGCCCATGATGACCAGCAGCAAAATACCGGTCACGGCACTCATGGTGGTCAATATTTCACGAATCAAGTAGCGAAAAACGATCAAGCGCAGACTCCCTCATACCATCAATATCGAGCGACCGTTTCCGATGCATCTATCGCAATCCCACTCCTGACCATGCAATGGTGCAGGGGTTTGCGTACACTGAAGGCCTGTTCGGACCCACCTGTTCAACGCGTCGATTCCAGCGTTACCGTACTCGACAACGTGTCTGTTCAAAACAGTCATTATCACTAATACCCACTGCATTGTCTTGGGGAGACACCATGGAATTTCCCGTGCTCACCGCCAACCCGGCCCGCTGTGAAACCGACTGCATTATTGTGCCGGTGTTCAAGGACGGTGATTTACCCCCGGCCAGCGAGCGTCTGGATGACGCCAGCGAGCGCCTGATTACCCAGTTGATGGAACGGGGCGATTTTGATCCGGTCACCGCCAGTACCCAACTGGTACCCTTCGCGCCCGGCCTGAACACCGCCCGTCTGCTGCTGGTGGGCTGCGGGGAAACCGGTGAATTCAACGAAGGCGCCTTTCGAAAGGTACTCGATGCCGCCTTTGGGGTGCTGCTGTCCCTGCCGGTCGAAAATGCTGCCATTGCCATGCTGGATCGCGAGAACGGACCGCATGATGTGGTCTGGAAGGCACGCATGATCGCCGAGGCGGCCCTGCGCGCCACTTATCGCTTTGACCGCTTCAAATCGAAAAAGCGCCCGCCGATCACGCTGGCGCGTCTGTCGCTGGTGGTCAGCGACGCCAATGAGGCCGCTGGCGCCGAGGCGGGTGCTCGTACCGGGGCCGGCATCGGCACCGGGATCAATCTGGCCCGGGAGCTGGGTAACCTGCCGGGCAATGTCTGCACTCCGCGCTATCTGGCTGACGAAGCCGAAAAGCTGGGTGTTGAAAATGATCTCAAGGTCACCATCCACGACGAAAAGGCACTGGAAGCCATGGGTGCTGGTGCCATTCTGGCCGTGGGCCAGGGCAGCACCGAACCCTCGCGCCTGATCGTCATGGAATACAAGGGCGCTGAAGACCCCGAAGAAGCGCCCCACGTGCTGGTCGGCAAGGGCATCACCTTTGATAGTGGCGGCATCTCGATCAAGGGCGGGGCCAACATGGACGAGATGAAATTCGACATGGGCGGCGCCGCCAGCGTCATGGGCACCATGAAGGCCATCACCGCCCTGAAGCCGAAGATCAACGTGGTGGCCATTATCGCCTCTGCCGAGAACATGCCGGATGCCAGCGCCCTGAAACCCGGCGACATCATCACCACGCTCAAGGGTCTGACGGTTGAAGTCCTCAATACCGACGCCGAAGGCCGCCTGGTATTGTGCGATGCCCTGACCTATGCCGAGCGTTATCAGCCGGCCTCGGTGGTCGATATCGCCACGCTGACCGGTGCCTGTATCGTCGCGCTGGGCCATCAGACCTCGGCGCTTCTGGCCAACGATGACGCCCTGGCACAGCAGCTTCTGAGTGCAGGCAACGTCGCCTGGGACCGTGCCTGGCAGCTGCCGCTGTGGGAGGACTATCAGAGCCAGCTCGACTCCGAGTACGCCGACATGGCCAACATCGGCGGTCGACCGGCCGGCACCATCACGGCGGCCTGTTTTCTGTCACGCTTTGCCAAAAGCTACCCCTGGGCCCACCTGGATGTGGCCGGTACGGCCTGGGATGGCAAAAAGGGTGGCACCGGCCGACCGGTCGGGCTTTTGAGCGAATACCTGCTGTCCCGCGCACCTCGCTGATCATGATGACGGCGCTCTGTGCCTGCCGCCGTGCGGCAGGCTTTATTGGCACAGGGCGCTTGTGTCATTCTTGACAGGGTGTTTCTGACGCATCCCTTAATTATCTGTCGGACCAGCGTTATCGGATACGCCGTTGCCGATGATCGACAGCGATGTGTACTTCTCGCCTGGCCACCGTACTGACGGAGAATCCGAATCGTGTCTTCTCAAGGCTTTGAGCTTCGCCCCACCACCACGCCCACCGACGCTGCTCAGCGTGACGAGGTCCTCCAGAACCCGGGCTTTGGTCGCTACTTTACCGATCACATGGCGCATGTGCGCTGGACCCACGCCGACGGCTGGAACAGCGGTGAAGTGCGTCCCTACGGCCCATTGTCACTGGACCCCGCTGCCTCGGTACTGCACTACGCCCAGGAAATCTTTGAAGGGGTCAAGGCCTACCGCCACGCCGATGGTTCCGTCTGGACCTTCCGCCCCGAGAAGAACGCGGCACGCTTTCAGGCCTCGGCACGCCGCCTGGCCCTGCCCGAGCTGGACACCGAAACCTTCATTGACTCTCTGAAGGCACTGGTTGCTCAGGACATTGACTGGGTCCCCACGCCTGCCAGCGAGGCCGAAGAATCCAGCCTCTACCTGCGCCCATTCATGATTGCCAGTGAGAAGTTTCTTGGCGTACGGCCTTCAAAAGAAGTGGATTACTACGTCATCGCCTCGCCGGCAGCGGCCTATTTCAAGGGGGGCGTCAAGCCGGTCTCCATCTGGCTGTCCCGCGACTACAATCGCGCAGGCCCAGGCGGTACAGGTGCGGCCAAGTGTGGCGGCAACTATGCGTCATCTCTTGTTGCTCAACAGGAAGCCGAAGCCAATGGCTGTGCGCAGGTCGCTTTTCTTGACGCCGTAGAACACAAGTGGATCGAAGAGCTGGGCGGCATGAATCTGTTCTTTGTATACAAGGACGGCCGCATCGTTACGCCCGAACTTGGCACCATCCTTGAGGGCGTCACCCGTGACTCGGTGCTACAGCTGGCCGCCGATGCCGGTCTCAAGCCCGAAGAGCGGCGCATCAGCATCGATGAATGGCGTGACGGGGTAAAAAGCGGAGAAATCTCTGAAGTTTTTGCCTGCGGCACCGCTGCGGTCATCACGCCGATCGCTGAACTGGTCACCCCGGAAGAACGTATTGCCGGCGGTGAACAGACAGAAATCGCTTCGGAACTGCGTAAACAACTGCTGGATATCCAGTATGGTCGTGCTGAAGACCGTCATGGCTGGCTGACACGTCTGGCCTGAGTCTGAAAAAACGCCGCCTGCGGGCGGCGTTATTACGTGAATGCCCGCTCTTACGCCTACAGGAGAGATTCAATGAGCAAAGTCATGATCGTGACCGGCGGCAGCCGCGGCATCGGCGCCGCCACCGCACGTCTGGCGGCCACGCGCGGCTATCAGGTCGCCGTCAACTATGTCAGCAATCGTGAGGCCGCCGATCAGGTCGTCAACGAGATTACCGCCGCTGGCGGCCGAGCTCTGGCGGTTCAGGCCGACATGGCCGTGGAAGCCGATATCATTGCCCTTTTCGAGACGGTAGATCGCGAACTGGGGCCGGTGGACGTGCTGGTCAACAATGCCGGCATCGTCGATCAGGTCTCACGCGTGGACGAAATGAGCTTCGAGCGCGTGGATCGCATGATGCGCGTCAACGTGACCGGTCCGTTCATCTGTGCGCGCGAAGCCATCAAGCGCATGTCGACCCGCCATGGCGGCAAGGGCGGTGCCATCGTCAATATTTCCTCGGCAGCGGCTCACCGCGGCGGCTCGAGTGAATATGTTGATTATGCCGCCTCCAAGGGCGCCATCGACACCTTTACCGAAGGCCTTGCCAAGGAGCTGGCCGGCGAAGGCATTCGCGTCAATGCCGTGCGTCCGGGCGTGGTCAACACCGAGATTCATGCCAGCGGTGGCCGACCCGACAAGCCGGAGCAGTCGAGCAAGAGCATTCCCATGGGCCGTGCCGGCAATGCCGATGAGATCGCCGGCGGTATCCTGTGGCTGGCAAGCAGCGAGGCCTCCTTTACCACCGGTGCGCGTCTGGACATCGACGGCGGCGTCTGAGCATGACCCGCATCGATTTCTATGTCCTCTCGGCCACCACGCTTGAGGCACGATTCGACTTTGCCTGCCGGCTGGCCGAGACCATCTATCGCAAGGGATATCGGCTGCACGTTCATCTGGAAGATGAGGCCATGGCCCGCGAGTTTGATGATCGGCTGTGGACCTTTCGTCAGGACGCCTTTGTGCCTCACGTGCTCATGGGTGAGCAGAGCCTGCCGCCCGCCCCGGTCACACTGGGCTGGGAGGCGCCGCCGGAGCCGGGCATCGAGGCGCTTTTAAACCTGAATGCGGCCATACCGACCTGGTTTTCCCGCTTTGAGCGCGTCGCCGAGATCATCAACCAGCATCAGGAAGTACTCAGCGCCAAACGCGAGTGCTGGCAGACCTACAAAAGCCGCGGCTATGAGGTCAAGGCGCACCATATCAACGGCTGAGCCTGAAAGGACCCTCGCTGAAACAAAAGAGGGACCGGCAATTGCCGGCCCCCTTTTGTCGTTTTTTCTCATGACATCCTGTCAGGCGCGAGACACGGCGAGCCCGAAGGTGAGTTGCACGAGGCGATGCCCGCAGTTCAGTGCTGAGGCTCTACCCTGAAACGGCGCGTCACTTCACGAAGCTCCTGGGCGCGGCCTTCAAGCTCACCCGCCGCGGCGGCGGTCTGTTCCACCAGAGCAGCGTTGTGCTGGGTGGACTGATCCATCTGGCTGACGGCCTGGTTGATCTGTTCAATGCCGCTGCTCTGCTCACGGGCACCGGCCGCGATTTCACCAAGCAGATCGTTCATGCGCTGAATGCGCCTGTCCACGTCATTCATGCGCTCACTGGCCGTCTGCACGCGCTGGGCACCCTCGCCCACCTGCTGACCGGAAATATCGATCAGCGTCTTGATGTCATGCGCCGCCGTGGCCGAGCGATTGGCCAACTGGCGCACCTCACCGGCCACTACGGCAAATCCCCGCCCCTCCTCTCCGGCACGGGCAGCTTCCACGGAAGCGTTAAGTGCCAGCAGATTGGTCTGAAAGGCAATACTGTCGATCAGCGACACGATATCGGCGATTCTGGTCGACCCTTGCGTAATGGACTCCATCGAGCGGACGGCGTCATCAATGGCCTGCTGACCTTCCCGGGAGGTGTCGCGCGCCTGCTGGGCCAGCTGGCGCGCCTGATCGGTACTGTCGGCACTCTGACGCACGCTGGCCGTCATCTGCTCCATGCTGGAGGACGTCTCTTCAAGCGCCGCAGCCTGCTGCTCGGTACGGGATGAGAGTTCCTGATTGCCCGAGGCGATTTCGCCGGCCCCCTGATCAACCGACTGGCTGGTGGCCTGGATGACCCGGACCGATGCTGCCAGCGCATCGCGCATGCTCTTGATGTTCGCCAGCAGACTGTCCTGATCCCGCTCACGCAGCGCGACGGGGACCGTCAGATCGCCCTCGGCAATCTGTCTGACCACCTCTGTCGCGTAGTCAGGTTCTCCACCAAGCCTGCGCAGCACGCGCTGCATTCCCCACCAGAACATGGCGGTCAACAGGGCGCCGGCCAGCAGTACCACCAGCCCGGACTTCATCAGATTGTCGAGCACAGTGGCATTGACATCCCCCATGAAAACGCCGCTGGCCAGATAGATATCCCAGGGTTCATACCGCGAGACAAAGGCCTTGACCCGAGGCTGACTTTCCGAGCCTCGGGCAAAGTTGGAACGGTACTCGGTAAATCCCTGACCGTGCATCCGGCCTTCGTTGACCAGATTTTGAAACAGCAGACGTCCGGCTGGATCGGTCACCCCGGAAACGTCCTGACCATAGGGCCTTTTGGGGTGCGCCATGATCTGCAGATGACCATTAATGACATAGACGTAGTTGTCTCCCCCATCAAAGCGCAGCTCACGAATTTCAGCAAAGGCCTGCTGGCGGGCGGCACTTTCGGTCAGCTCACCGCGTTCCACCCGACCCTGATAACTCTGTACAAGGCTCTTTACCATATTCACGGCACTGGTCAATCGCGCCTCGCGCTCTGCATACATGACATCGCGACTTTGCCAGGCATTGATCATGAGCATGCCCACCAGAATCAGCCACATGATGGCAATCCCTGCCATCATCTGACGCCGCAGGGTCATGCTCCGCCGGCCTGACGCCGAACCTCCGAGAGCGTGATTTTCAAGTGATGCCTCTGCGTGCTTTCGAGGCGCCGTCAGAAGACCTGATCGTGATGTCCCTGTTACCTGCATGTCCGCTTACTCGTTTGAATGCCTGCCAAAAAGAGGGGTCTGTCCTGCCGGGTATCAACGTTACGTCGTCGTTTTTAGACTTTAGTATTAACCGGCGGCATTCTATCGGCGCTGTTCAACAATTCTTTAACCGCGCCATGCCATGACGTACGCCCCCTGGCGGCGCTATAATTGGCGCCATTTTTCGCAGACTCGAGCACGCTCAGGCGTTCTGCGGGTACTTCACAGCTTCAAACCGAGCCGGTCCATGGAAAAAACCTATCAGCCTGAATCGATCGAACGCGCCTGGTATCAGCACTGGGAATCCAGAGGCTATTTCGCCCCCACGGGTGAGGGCTCGCCCTATACCATCATGATTCCGCCGCCCAATGTGACCGGCAGTCTGCACATGGGGCATGCCTTCCAGGACACGCTGATGGATACCCTGATTCGCTATCAGCGCATGAAGGGCCATAACACCCTGTGGCAGATCGGCACCGACCATGCCGGCATCGCAACCCAGATGCTGGTCGAGCGCAAACTGCAGCACGAGACCGGCCAGTCGCGCCATGATCTCGGCCGTGAGGCGTTCATCGACAAGGTGTGGGAGTGGAAAAACGAGTCCGGCGGCCATATCACCCGCCAGCTGCGGCGCATGGGCACCAGCGTTGACTGGAGTCGCGAACGTTTCACCATGGATGAAGGCTTTTCCAATGCCGTGCGCGAAGCTTTTGTGCGCCTGCATGACGAAGGCCTGATCTATCGTGGCAAGCGACTGGTCAACTGGGACCCGACCCTGGGCACGGCAATCTCCGATCTGGAAGTCGAAAATCGCGACCAGCAGGGCCAGTTCTGGCATTTCCGCTATCCGCTGGCCGATGGCGTCACCACCGAGGCCGGACTGGATCATCTGGTGGTCGCCACCACTCGTCCCGAGACGCTGCTGGGCGATACCTGCGTGGCGGTCAACCCAAATGATGAACGTTACGCCGCCCTGATCGGCAAGTTCATCATCCTGCCCCTGGTGGGCCGACGCATCCCGGTGATTGCCGATGAACATGCCGACATGGAAAAGGGCTCGGGCTGTGTGAAGATCACCCCGGCCCACGACTTCAATGACTACGGTGTGGGCCGGCGTCATGACAGCGCACTGATCAACGTCTTCACCCAGCAGGCCTGCATCCGGGAGGCGGCTGAAGTCTTCAACATGGACGGCAGCGCGCGTGACGATATCGACACCACCCTGCCCGAAGCCTATCAGGGGCTGCCCCGTTTTGAAGCGCGTGAAAAAATCGTGGCCGACATGGACGCGCTGGGGCTGCTGGAGAAGGTCGAGACCATCACCAACACCCTGCCCTACGGCGACCGCTCCGGCGATGTCATCGAGCCATTATTGACCGACCAGTGGTTCGTCGCGGTTGAGACGCTGGCCAAACCGGCCATCGAGGCGGTAGAAAACGGCGATATTCGCTTCGTGCCCAAAAGCTACGAGAACATGTACTTCTCGTGGATGCGTGATCTGCAGGACTGGTGTATTTCTCGCCAGCTCTGGTGGGGCCATCGCATTCCGGCCTGGTACGACGAGAACGGCAAATTCTATGTCGCCCGCAGCGAAGAAGAGGCGCGCGAGAAGTATGCGCTCTCGCCCGAGACAATCCTGATTCAGGACAATGACGTGCTGGACACCTGGTTCAGCTCCGGTCTCTGGACCTTCGGCACGCTGGGCTGGCCGGAAAAGACCCCGGAACTTGAAACCTTCCATCCGACCAGCACACTGGTCACGGGCTTTGACATCATCTTCTTCTGGGTCGCCCGGATGATCATGATGACGCTCAAGTTCACGAATCAGGTCCCGTTCAAGACGGTTTATGTCCACGGTCTGGTGCGCGACAGCCAGGGCCAGAAGATGTCCAAGTCCAAGGGCAACGTGCTCGACCCGATCGATCTGATCGACGGTATCGATCTGGACACCCTGCTGGAAAAACGCACCGGCGCCATGATGCAGCCGCAAAAGGCCAAAGCGATCGCGAAGGCCACACGCTCGGAGTTTCCGGACGGCATTGAATCCAATGGCACCGATGCCCTGCGCTATACCTTCCTGTCGCTGGCCAGCACCGGTCGCGACGTCAAGTTCGACTCCGGTCGTCTGGAAGGCTATCGCAACTTCTGCAACAAGCTCTGGAACGCCGCCCGCTACGTGCTGATGAATACCGAGGGCGAGGATTGTGGTCCCGATGGCGACGTCACGCTGTCACTGGCAGATCGCTGGATCGTCTCCCGCCTTCAGCAGGTCGAAGCCCAGGTCACGAAGGCGCTGGATGAATACCGCTTCGACCACGCCTCTCAGGCACTTTACGACTTCGTCTGGAACGAATACTGCGACTGGTATCTGGAGCTTTCCAAACCGGTACTGTGGGACGCCGAGGCCACACTTGAAGCGCGTCGCGGTACACGTCGGACGCTGGTACGCGTGCTCGAGGCCATCCTGCGACTGGCCCACCCGATGATGCCGTTTATCACCGAGGAGATCTGGCAGAAGGTATCGCTGCTTGCCGGGGTGGATATCGACCGACAGGGCAGCTCCATCATGGTTCAGTCCTGGCCGCAGGCGGACACGTCATGTATCGATGACGCCGCCATGGCCGATATCGAGTGGGTCAAGGCCGTCATCGTTGCCATCCGCAACATTCGCGCCGAGCTCAATATTGCCCCGGGCAAGCCGCTGGAAGTGCTGCTGACCCATGGCGACGTCAGTGACCGCCAGCGTCTTGAGGACAATGCGATGTTTTTGAGCAAGCTGGCGCGCCTGGAGAGCATGCGCTTTGTTACCCCGGAAGATGTGCCGGCTTCCAGCGTTCAGCGTGTCGGCACCATGGAAGTGCATGTGCCGATGGCCGGCCATATCGATCGGGATGCCGAACTGGCCCGCATCGATCGCGATATCGACAAACAGGACAAGCTCATCGGCGGCGTCGAGAAAAAGCTCGGCAATGAAAGCTTCATGAGCAAGGCACCGGCGGCCGTGGTCGACAAGGAGCGCGCCAAGCTCGAAGAGGCACGCGCCAATCGTGAAACACTACTGGCGCAGCGTCGGACCATCGAAACCCTGTAGCTTCCAGCCGACGGTTTCGAACTCAACTCAGTCACGTACCGATCGTGACGGCTTCCTGCAGCAGGCCCCCGGGCCTGCTGTTTCTGTTTCTGCACGCCCTGGCGTCATGGCTTCCCTCCTGAAATGCCATTAAAGCTCGCCACTTTTTATTAACGGAACATTAAATTACAATGAACACCGTTTTATAACTACGCCGTGCCTGCCATGAATTTTCGTCGAATCCTGCTCTACAACCTGCTGGGCGTGGCGCTGGTCACCACCTGGTGGCTACCTCAGTTTCTGGTCTGGTCTTCCGTGGACGATGCCATCTTCTGGTTTTTCAACCAGTTCATCACGACGGACTACCCGACCTGGACCGGCATTCTCGCTGCGCTCAATACGCGCGCCTTCGACAGGACGATGTTCGTGTTGCTGGTGGTCATGCTGTATATCGCCATGAAGCGCGACCCTCAGGGCAGCTGGCTCAAGTGGGGCGCCATTGGCCTGGTCATGACGGTTACGGCCCTGATTCTTCAGGACCTCGTGCACCACGTCATGACTTACAAGCATGCCAGTCCGACCGCAATGCTTGATCACGTCAACCGGCTTTCGGAGCTGACCCGTCTACCGGCCAAGGATACCGCGTCGAGCAGTTTTCCCAGTGATCACGGGCTCATGGCCATGATCTTTGCCGCCTTCATGTGGCGCTTTGCCGACCGTCTGGTGGCCTGGAGTGCCACGATGCTGGTCATGCTCGTCTGCGCCCCACGCATCATGGTGGGCGCGCACTGGGTCAGTGATGTTTCCGTGGGGGCCCTGTCGATCGCTTTGATTACGCTGCCCTGGGTGCTGTGTACGCCACTGGTATCAAACGCCGTTCAGGGTCTGGTTCGTCTTTCAAACAGGCTTGCCGTTCGTGCGAGCCGCCGTCATCGGAAGGCTCGCTGCGATTGAGCCGTGGTTTTGGTCTGCCTCAGGAGGGGGTGTCATGAATCCAACACGTATCATCTACTGCAATCTGGCGGGACTTGTCCTGTTTGCCAGCTGGTTATGGCTATCTGTCTGGTCACTGCTGGATGACCATGTGTTCCGTTTTTTCAACCAGTTCATTACCAGTGAGCATCCCATATGGGTCAACTTTCTGGGCGCGGTGAATACCCGCTACTTTGATGCCGCCTCGCTGGTCATGCTGCTGGGCATTTTTGTCTGGGCCATCTCGCTCGATGCTCGCCCGGGGCGCCTCTGGCGCTGGGCGGGGGTCGGTCTGACCATGCTGATCACCGCGGGGCTTTTGGCAGTGGCCACCAACAAGATGCCCTATGGCCATCCGAGTCCGACGCTCAGTTTTGACCATGTCAATTTTCTGAGCGAGCTGGTCTCGTTTGACACCAAGGACGCTGCCAAAAACAGTTTCCCGGGCGACCATGGTCTGATGCTGATGGTGTTTACGGGGTTCATCCTGCGTTTTGGCGACCGTCGCCCGGCCATGTTGAGTGCCATCATGACTGCCGTGCTCAGCGCACCGCGTGTCATGGTCGGGGCGCACTGGCTTCAGGATGTTTACATGGGCTCGCTTGCCATCGCTCTGGTCGTGCTGCCCTGGATACTGTGTACGCCGATTGCCTCGCGCTGCGTGGAGGGCATCGAACGCCTGGCCGGGCATTTTCACCTGCCGGGCGCCCGCTACGCACAGGGATAAATTTGATATACCGACCTGACGCAGCAGGGGCCCCAAAAGGGGCCCCTGCTGCGTCATAACGACAGGAAATTACCAGCTGCCGGTATTTTCCATTGAGGCCCAGGGTTCCTGAGAGGGTTTCGGGTCACCCTTTTGCAGCAGCTCGATGGAGATGCCGTCAGGTGATTTGACGAAGGCCATATGGCCGTCGCGCGGCGGGCGATTGATCGTGACGCCGTTGTCCATCAGGTGCTGACAGGTGGCGTAGATATCATCAACGCGATAGGCCAGATGGCCGAAATTGCGCGCGCCCGTGGTCAGTTCTTCCGGATCCCAGTTCCAGGTCAGCTCAAGTTCCGGCGCCTGCTGCTCGCTTGAAGTGGCCTCATCGTCGTTGGCGGCCAGAAAGATCAGGGTAAAACGTCCCTTTTCGCTCTCCTTGCGGCGCACTTCCTTCATGCCCAGCAGATTGCAGTAAAAATTCAGGGACTGATCAATATCGGTGATACGTACCATGGTGTGTAGATATTGCACGGTGTTCTCCTTAAGGTCTTATGGCGCGCGTTTTTAAACGCACATGACACATTGGCTGCCACGTTCTGCCAACGTATGCAATCTGGTGAATATCCTGAAACGATGGCACTGTAATGCCGGCGAACAGGTCGTTTTTCAAGTCAGCGCCGGCACACGGGGTAGATCATGTCGTTTTTCAACAATGAACATCTGGGCAAATTGATCCTTCGCATGGCGCTGGGCGTGACGCTGCTGCTGCACGGGATTGCCAAGATCGGTGCCCCTGGTGTGATGGATCGTATCGGTGATCATCTCCAAAGCTGGAGCCTGCCGGCACCGCTGGCCTTTGGAGTCTTCATTGGCGAGCTGGTGGCGCCGCTGATGATCCTTGCCGGCTGGCGCTGCCGAATCGGTGGTGCGCTGACCGCCATCAACATGTTATTTGCCATTGTTTTGATGCGTCTTGGCGCCGTCTGGGCATTGAGCGACACCGGTGGCTGGCGCATCGAAACCGAAATACTGATGCTGGCCGCGGCACTGGCACTGATGTTTTGCGGCAGCGGTCGCATGGCCGTTCGCCCCGACTAGCAGCCGAACCCTCAAAGCGTCAGATTGTCGGTTCTGACCTCCAGTTGTTTCAGACGCTGTGCCAGAAGCCCTGGAAAGCGGGCATACCAGGTCTGGTTCAGCGGCGACGGATGAGGCAGTGGATAAAGCGTAAACGTCTGCGCCTCTCCCTGCGGGGCTTCCAGTGTCACCTCGATGCTGCTTTCAAAGCGATCGTCGCGTTTCCAGAACGCCTCCAGCCGATCACGTTCGGCCTTTGGTCGGTTGATCCCAAACCAGAAAAAGGCCTCGCGCCCCAGTGTGATCAGGGAGCGCCCTTCCCAGTGTGAGATCAAAAGCTCGTTCATCAGATCATGAAAGTGGCGTTTGACTTTCATCGACCAGGCCTTGTTGCCTACCGGCTTGTAGGGCACGGTATTGATCCAGAAAAAATGTTCGCCCACGGCGCGCGAGGCCTCGAAATCCGGCATGCTTTCGCCGTACAGCTGCTCATAAAGCGCCTTTCTGACCAGCTGCCCGCCTGCCCCGATGAAGGGCTCACCGTAACGCACCTCGTCGCGCCCCGGGTCCCGACCAAAAAAACCGACGCGCAGATGACGCTGGCCAAGCCCGATAATGGGATCGAGCGGGTCCCGCTCAAAGCGCTGGTAGACTTCGACATCGATGCCGTCGGTGTCGGCTGCCAGCGCTCGAAACGCCTTGTGTTGACGCTGGGTCAGGGACATGTTCATCACTCCTTGTTACTCTTTGATCACACGGCCTGCTTCCCGCCGTACTGAAACCGGCTCTGGCAGAGCAAGCATAGACTGCCATGGCCTGATGTGACGTCCATCAATCAATGGAGTGATACCAACACGATGGATTCTCTGACACAGGCCTGCCTTGGCGGAGCACTGGGCGGCGCCCTACTGGGACGGCGGCTGGGCCGCAAATCGATCCTGCTGGGCGCCGTGACGGCCACCCTGCCCGACCTGGACAGTTTCATCGACTACGGCAGCGCCGTGGCCGACTACACCTATCACCGCAGCGCCACACATTCGGTCTTTGTTCTGTCGCTGCTGGCCTGCGTGTTCACTCTTGTCTGCACGCGACTGCCGGCCACCCGACAGGTGCCCACTCGGCAATGGTTCTGGTTCTGGTGGCTGTGCCTGGTCACACACCCCCTTCTGGACGCCTTTACCACCTACGGCACTCAGCTGCTCTGGCCCATCGCCTCGCCGCCGGTGGCATGGAAAACGATTTTCATCATCGATCCGCTCTATACCCTGCCCATGCTGCTGGCCATTATTGTGGCGCTGATCCGGGGCACGCACGGACGTGCCGTTGTGATCGGCCTGGCCATGTCCACCGCGTATCTGGGATTTTCCGTCGTGGCCAAATCCATGGTACTGGCCCAGGTGTCGCCGGCACTGATCCAGCGCGGGCTGGATGATCGTCCGGTCATGGTCCAGCCCACACCGCTGAACACGCTGGTCTGGCGTGTCACCGTGATCGACGACGATCGCCAGCTTGAAGCGCTGGTCAGCCTGTTGGATGCCCCTCATACCCTGACCTTCGACAGCTTCCGCCGACCGATGATGGCCCATGGTCTGCTTGTCGACAGCTGGGCCGGCCAGCGTCTGGGCTGGTTTGCCGCCCCCTTCTGGCGCAGCGAGGAGCGCGATGGCGCGCTGGCCGTGACCGATCTGCGCATGGGGCAGCCCGGCACCTATTCCTTTGCCTTTAATATCGGGGAACGCGATGATAACGGCCACTGGCAGCCGGCCCCCTCGCGATCGGTTGATATGCCACGCCCCGATACAGGGCTGTTATCAGCGCTGTTGAAACGTATTACGCACCCTGAAGCCCTGTGCCCTTCGGATTTTGGTGATCGTGACCTGCTGCTGCCCGACACCGAGTGCCGGCCGAAGGCGTAACATTGCCCGTCACCGAGCAGGGGTTAATGATTCATTTTTCAGACCAGCCATGAGAGAGAAGCGTTAATGATCGAGTTCCGGCACCTGCGTACCCTGCTGGCACTGCGCGATACCGGGTCACTGGTCGAGGCCGCCGAGCGCGTGCATTTGACCCAGTCGGCATTGTCTCATCAGCTCAAGGATCTGGAGGAGCGGCTGGACTGCCCGCTATTCTTGCGCAAGACGCGCCCGGTACAGTTCACCCGTGCCGGCCAGAGACTTTTGGGTCTGGCCGAGCAGGTCCTGCCCCAGATTCGTAATGCCGAGCGTGATATCGCGCGTATGGCTGGCGGAGAGCAGGGACGCCTGCATATGGCCATTGAATGCCATAGCTGCTTTCAGTGGCTCATGCCGACCATCGACCACTTTCGCAATCACTGGCCCGAGGTAGAAGTGGATATCCCCGCCGGCCAGCATTTTGACCCACTACCGGCACTGGCACGCGAGCAGCTTGATCTGGTTATTACTGCCGACCCACAGCCGCTGCCGCGCATTCACTATGAACCACTCTTTCGCTATGAAAGCATGCTGGCCGTGGCCCGGCAGCACCCCCTGGCCGACAGGCGTTATATCGTACCGGAGGATCTGGTCGATCAGACCCTGATCACCTATCCGGTGGAACACTCCAAACTGGATGTCTTTACCCGTTTTCTTGAACCTGCCGGCATTCACCCCCGCGAGACACGAACGGCCGAGCTGACCATGATGATGATGCAGCTGGTGGCGAGCGAGCGCGGGGTTTGCGCCCTGCCAAACTGGGCATTGACCGAATATCTGGAAAGGGATTACGTGAAAGCCTGTTCGCTGGGCCGAGAAGGCGTATGGGGCACGCTCTATGCCGCTGTTCGGCTCGACCAGATGAGTCAGGTCTGGATGAGTGACTTTCTACGCACGGCGCGTGAAACCTCCTTTTCCGTGCTCAACGGCATACGCCCGGCCGGCTGAGAGGCTCAGGCGTAGTTTTCTGTCGTCTCGTAATGACGCGGCAGGGAAAGGATGAACTGGGCGCCACCCAACTCAGGAGCAGTGTCGACCGTAATGCGGCCGTGATGCCACTGCACGATACGGGCCACAATGGCCAGTCCCAGGCCGTAGCCACCGATGCCTGGCTGATGGCGAGTGCGACTGTCGTCAATGCGGGCAAAAGGCTTGAAGATACGCTCACGATCCTCGAGCGGCACCCCCGCGCCATCATCCTCGACGCTGAGATACACCATCCGCTCATCCCCCAGCAGGCGCACGTGAACACGGCTGCTGGCATGAGTGCAGGCGTTGGACACCAGATTCTGCAGCGCACGCTGCAGATAGCGTGCATCGGCATGCACGTTGAGATCCTGACCGCCGGTAACTTCAAGCGTCAATTGCGGATGTAGCGGCGTCAGCGTTTCGACAACACGGTCGGCGATATCGCGCACTTCAAGACTGACCGGTTCCAGCGGTAACAGTCCATCTGTTGCACTATCCAGCCGCGCGTAGGTCAGGATTTCATCGATCAGCCGGTCAATGGACTCGATATCGTCATCCACACCCTTGAGCAGGCGCCGAATACCAGGCGATTCGCTCATGTCATCGACCATCTGCAGTGCGAAGCGCACCCGGGCTACCGGCGTTCGAAACTCGTGTGAAACGGCACGCATCAAATCCTGCTGTGATGAGAGGACCGCCTGTACCTGGTCGGCCATGGTATTGAAGGCCAGCCCCAGCTGAGTCAGATACTCCCCTTCCTGAATGGTCACACGCGCGTTGTAGTCCCCGGCCGTAAAGCTTGCAGTGGTCTGTTCAAGCCGCGTCAGACGCTTTTCCACACTGCGCATGATGAAATAGATGGCAGTCCCCAAAAGGGTCAGCATCAGCGCCATGACCGTGGCGATGGTCAGAATGGGCAGCGACTCAAAGGGCGACAGCGGCCCGACCATGATCCAGCGGCCACCGGAGAACTGCGCGTAAAAGCCAAGGCTTGAGCGCTCGGCCACAACGTTGATGACAACATGGCCGGCATTAAGCTGTGCCAGCTGACTGTTGGAAAGACCCGGCGGTGTGCCGCTGCCCATGCCCATGGGCAGAGAAATACGGCTGCGCAGCTCCTGAAAGCGGGCCTCGCGCTCCTCATCCGGTGAAAGTTCGAGCCACTGACGCAGCAGGGAGACCAGCTGCAGGGGCTGCTGCTCGGAAAGGCCGGTAAAATGTGCGACCAGGATGGCGTCGTCTTCACCCGGCAAACGCTGATAGAGCTGCCAGCCGATTTCGCCCTGGGCCTGGCGCGCCAGCACATCGCCTGCCGCCAGACGACGTCGGTCCATGAACCCGAGCATCAACGTTTCGGAATCCGACAGCGCCAGACGAATGCCCAACTCATCCTCGTAGGCGCTCAGCCAGGCATCACGCGAACTTTCAGGCTGACTGGCTACCAGCGAGGTGAGCAGTGCCATCGGACCGCTGGCCAGACGCTGACGATAGTGATCCTCCCGCCAGTCATCGATCAGCCACGAGGCGACCACGCCCACCCAGAAGATGGCCATGAGCGAGAAAAACAGGGTCAGATAAAGCCTGCGAAAACCACCGTGGGCAGACAGCGGACGATGGGGCGGCGGCGTTACGCCGTCCGCCCCGCCCGAGCGGGAGTGCCATGGGACCAGAGAGGGGAACTTTGACGGCATCGTCTATCCTTTGCACATGGTTCTTTAAAGTAGACGAAGCCGTCCTTCACGAAACGAGATCAGCTCGTTGCCGGCCTAGATCTCTCGAACGAACAGGTATCCCTTGCTGCGCACGGTCTTGATACGCTGCGGCTGGTGCGGGTCATCACCGATCTTGGGTCGAATGCGAGAGACACGAACGTCAATGGAACGATCCTGCCCATCATAGCGAATGCCGCGCAGCGCCGAGAAGATCTCTTCGCGCGTCAGTACACGACCGGCATGAGAGGCCAGCAGCCACAGCAGATCAAATTCGGCGCTGGTCAGATCGATGCGCTCACCGTTGAGCCAGGCTTCCCTGGTCGAGGAGTCCACGACCAGATCGCGAAACTCGAGGCGGGTTTCCTCGTGCTCGGAGGTTTCCGAACCATCAGCACGGCGCAGCAGCGCCCGCATGCGTGCCAGCAGAACACGCGGCGGCACCGGCTTGGGCACATAATCATCGGCCCCCATTTCAAGACCCAGCACCTGATCCATGTCATCGGTACGAGCCGTCAGCATCAAAATGGGGCCGGGGTACTGGTGACGTACGCGGCGGCAGATGGACAGACCATCTTCACCCGGCAGCATCAGGTCAAGAATGACCAGGTCGGGTCGCAGAGAAAGAATACGCTCGACACCGTTGGTCCCGTCGTGCTCAACGCTTACCCTGAAACCGTTGCCTTCAAGATACTCACGCGTCAACGCGGCCAGTCGTTCATCATCTTCGATGATAAGAATGTGTTCGTTGGCGGTTGTAATGTTATCCAAGGCTCGTCCGTCCAATCATTGATAAAGTAGCTTCCGTGCCGTCACCGGCATGTTGCCCGGGCAGCGCCCGGGCATACGACAGGCAGACAGCGATAAATACATGTGACCTTCAAACCCAACGGTCGTTCAAATTTGGCAACATTGTGCCACTGTTACACGAAACTGCCCATACAGAACCCACCTATTTGCACACGATTCTCATCATCAGGCTCTGATCGGCATGAATTTCGCTCGGCAGGCGGCCTGGTACCCTGCAACTGATCCAGCTGAAATATTCGCGACAAAACACCACATGGCCCATAGATTTTTTCATGTAACTTCAAATACCCCAGTCATTACAGGGCTTTCAGAAAAATAAGCACAACTTGTCCACAGAATACTCCCTCTTTTCGTGTTGAGACGTTCCTCCAGACACACTATATTGTGCCTACTTTTTGAGAAGACACACCATGTAGTGTTTCGCAGCAAAAACACCCTCTTGGTGTCAATACCCTTCGATCCAATTTTTTGACCCTGTCGCTGTCTGTTTTTCATTGCGTAAATGACAGACACGGCATGGTTTTGACCTTACGGCAGGAAGGTAACGTTATGGAAACCTCGCATACAGAGCGTGATACCTCATCAACCTTTGATGATGCTCATACGCGCCAGTCCGATCAGCAACTGCGCGTCATCAAGCGTACCGGTGATACCGCCACCTTTGATGCGAGCAAGATCTCCGTGGCCATGAGCAAGGCCTTTCTGGCCGTGGAGGGCGACAATGCCGCCGGTTCCTCGCGCATTCGCGAGCTGGTCGATCAGCTGACCCAGTCCATCATGGACACGTTCGCACGTCGCATGCCCGAAGGCGGCACCCTGCATATCGAGGATATTCAGGATCAGGTCGAGCTGGCACTGATGCGTTCGGGTGAGCACAAGGTGGCGCGTGCCTACGTGCTGTATCGCGAAGAGCACGCCCGGGCCCGTGCCGCTCAGCATCAGGGCATCGAAAAGCCCCACCCCACCATCAACGTGACACAGCCTGACGGCAGCCGCCGCCCACTGGATCTGGCCCGCATCGAAACGCTGGTCACCGAAGCCTGCGCGGACCTGGACAATGTGGAAGTGCGTCGCATCGTCGATGAGTCGCTGCGTAATCTCTATGATGGCGTTACCCCCGATGGCGTGGCCACGGCCCTGATGATGACCGCGCGCATGCTGGTCGAGAAGGAGCCCAACTACACTTTCGTGACTGCGCGTCTTTTGCAGGACAATCTGCGTCGTGAAGCGCTTTCCTTCCTCGAGGTTGCCGAGGAAGCGACCTTTGGCGACATGGCTACGCTCTACAAGCCGGCATTCATGAACTACATCAAGCGCGGCATCGAATTCGAGCAGCTTGATCCGGTACTCGCCGAGTTTGACCTTGAGCGTCTGGGTGATGCCCTGAGCCACGAGCGCGACAATCAGTTCACCTATCTCGGTCTGCAGACGCTTTACGACCGCTACTTCCTGCACCGTGACGGCGTTCGCTACGAGCTGCCGCAGGTCATGTTCATGCGTGTGGCCATGGGCCTGTCGCTGAACGAGCAGAATCGCGAAGCGCGTGCCATCGAGTTTTATGAGCTGCTGTCGAGCTTCGATTACATGACCTCGACGCCCACGCTGTTCAACGCCGGTACCGTGCGTAGCCAGCTGTCTTCCTGCTACCTGACCACCGTGCCGGACAACCTCGAAGGCATCTACGGTGCCATCCGTGATAACGCCATGCTCTCCAAGTGGGCTGGTGGCCTGGGCAATGACTGGACGCCTGTGCGTGCACTGGGTTCCTACATCAAGGGCACCAACGGCAAGTCACAGGGCGTTGTTCCCTTCCTCAAGGTCGTCAACGATACGGCTGTGGCGGTCAACCAGGGGGGCAAGCGCAAGGGTGCTGTCTGCTCGTACCTGGAAACCTGGCACATGGACGTCGAGGAATTCCTCGAGCTTCGCAAGAACACCGGTGACGATCGCCGCCGCACGCACGACATGAACACGGCCAACTGGGTGCCGGATCTGTTCATGAAGCGTGTCAGCGAAGAAAAGGAATGGACGCTGTTCTCACCGGCCACCTGCCCGGACCTGCATGATCTTTATGGCGCGGCGTTTGAAAAGCGTTATGAAGAGTACGAGGCCATGACACAGACCGGCGAGATCACGCTGTTCAAGCGTGTTCAGGCCAAGGATCTGTGGCGCAAGATGCTGTCGATGCTGTTCGAAACAGGTCACCCCTGGATCACCTTCAAGGATCCGTGCAACCTGCGCAGCCCACAGCGCCATGCCGGTGTCGTCCATTCGTCCAACCTGTGCACCGAGATCACGCTCAATACCAGCGTCGATGAAATTGCGGTGTGCAATCTGGGATCGATCAACCTGGCCGCTCACGTGGTCGATGGTCAACTGGACAGTGAGAAGCTCAAGCGCTCGGTCAAGACAGCCGTGCGGATGCTCGATAACGTCATCGACATCAACTATTACGCTGTACCGCAGGCCAGGCGTTCCAATTTCCGTCACCGCCCGGTCGGCCTGGGTCTGATGGGCTTTCAGGATGCGCTTTACAAGCAGGGGATCGCCTACGCTTCCGATGAGGCCGTGACCTTTGCCGATCACTCCATGGAGCTGATCAGCTATCACGCCATTGAAGCCTCCAGCGACCTGGCGGCCGAACGCGGCCAATACGAGTCCTATGAAGGTTCGCTCTGGAGTCAGGGCATTCTGCCCATCGACTCGATTCGTGACCTGCAGCGCGAACGTGGCGAACAGTATTTGCAGATGGATACGTCCACAACGCAGGACTGGGATCGCATCCGCGACAAGGTACGTCGTCAGGGCATGCGTAACTCCAACGTCATGGCGATCGCACCGACGGCCACGATTTCCAATATCTGTGGTGTGACGCAGTCGATCGAGCCGACCTATCAGAACCTGTATGTGAAATCGAACCTGTCGGGCGAATTCACCGTGGTCAACTCACATATGGTGCATGCGCTCAAGGAGCGCGGCCTGTGGGATGAAGTCATGATCAATGATCTCAAATACTACGATGGTTCTCTTCAGCCGATTGATCGCATTCCGGACGATCTCAAGCAGCGCTATGCCACGGCGTTTGAAATCGAAGCGCGCTGGATTGTCGAGGCAGCCTCGCGTCGCCAGAAGTGGATAGATCAGGCACAGTCCCTGAACCTCTACATCAGCGGTGTTTCCGGTCGCAAGCTGGATACCACTTACCGCATGGCGTGGCAGCTGGGCCTCAAGACGACCTACTACCTCCGCGCGCAGGCTTCGACCCGTCTCGAGAAGTCAACGCTCAAGGGCACCGATGGCAAGCTGACCGGCGTCAAGCCCAACGCCCCAACGCCGCAGGCGGCGCCGTCACCGGAAGCATCACAGGCGCCCCAGCAACCGCTGGGCTCGGCCCCGCCGCTGGCCTGCTCACTCGATGATCCGGATTGCGAAGCCTGCCAGTAATTTGATCAATACGACGGTGGCCCGCTCGGGTCACCGTCTATCGCATTCAAGTCCACCCTCACCGTTGATACGGTCAGGCGATGGCAAGGGAGAAAACGATGCAAGAGACAAACCTGTTTGCCGATGATAACGATCAGGTCGACAACACCGGTCTAGGTGAAATTCAGGCCGGCGCTCAGCGTATTGATGCCAGCCAGAAGGCCATGATCAATGCCCAGAGCGACGTTAACCAACTGCTGCCGCTGAAATACAGCTGGGCGTGGGAAAAGTATCTGGCCGGCTGTAACAACCACTGGATGCCGACCGAAGTCTCCATGCAGGGCGATATCGCCACATGGCGTGCCCCGGTGAACAGTCCGCAAGGGCTGACCGAAGACGAAGTGCTGATGCTCAAGCGCAACCTCGGCTTTTTTGCGACGGCCGAGTCGCTGGTCGCCAACAACATCGTACTGGCTGTCTATCGCAACATTACCAATCCGGAATGTCGCCAGTACCTGCTACGCCAGGCCTTTGAAGAAGCCATTCACACGCACACCTTCCAGTACATCTGCACGTCACTGGGCCTGGATGAGGGTGAGCTCTTCAACATGTATCGGGAAATCCCCTCGATTACCGATAAGGATGCCTGGGCGCTCAAGTACACGCAGGCACTGGAGGACCCGAGCTTCACGACCGGTACCATTGAACGCGATCAGGCATTTTTGCGCGCACTGGTGGCCTTCTATGTCGTGTTTGAAGGCATGTGGTTCTACACCGGTTTTGCCCAGATCCTCGCACTGGGCCGTCGCAACAAGATGGTCGGCATTGCCGAGCAGTATCAATACATTCTGCGTGATGAGTCCATCCACCTGAATTTCGGTATCGACTGCATCAACCAGATCAAGATCGAAAACCCGCATCTGTGGGACGACGCCTTCCAGCAGGAAGTGCGTGGCATGCTTCTGGAAGCCTACGAACTGGAAGCGGCCTACGGTCGTGAAACCATGCCACGGGGTATCCTCGGGCTGAACGCCGAGCTCACCGAGCAGTACATGCAGTTCATCGCCAACCGTCGCAGCGAGCAGATCGGTCTGGGCCTGCTCTTTGATGACGTGGAAAACCCCTTCCCCTGGATGTCGGAACTGATTGATCTGCCCAAGGAGAAGAACTTCTTTGAGACACGAGTCACCGAATATCAAACCGGCGGCGCGCTGACCTGGGACTGAGGCATAAAAAATTCGGGCCCTGTCGCTAAACAGGGCCCGAACTGACTTAGATGCGAAGATGCACGTATCTAAGTAGAAGTAGAAGGCCGGCAAGCCTTGTTACTTCTTTGAGCAGGATTTCTCCAAACCCAATTGGCAAACGGATTTTGGTAGGGATCTCTGCTCAAGTCAACGCATCAATTGTTACCAAAATTCAATTGAGAGGTAGATTTGATATGAGCGATAGTCTCCCCCCTGATTCTTCTGGAGAATTCATTTTTAGGAAGTCCTTCAGGCATCCCAAAACAGGAAAAGTTATTGTAGCTCCTCCCGGAAAATCTTTTCCTATCCGGATTAAGCCAAAACCGCGACCAGAATCCTAACCTATCGAGCCCTGCCCTATGCAGGGCTTTTTTATATTCAGGATTTTCGGGCGTCGACCGGCAGGCGTATAAAGAATTCGTGACGTGGGCCGATAGTGGTGAGATTCAGCTATCTTTTATACAAGGCCTGCAAGGAGAGAGATATGTACAAAAGTATTCTGGTAATGACCGCTGTAGGCGCCCTCGCTCTTTTGACGGCCTGCAGCAGTCCGACAGGGCGCAGCGCAGCGCAGGGAGCTGGTATTGGTGGACTGACGGGGGCTGCTGCGGGTGCGGTCACGGGTGGTAGTGCTGGTACCGGTGCCCTGATCGGCGGCGCTGCAGGTGCCGCTGTAGGTGCAGCCAGCGCCCAGTAAGGGATGGAGTGCGCCGAGATATCAGGTGCCGCTCCATAGCAAAAAAGCCTCCTGACCGCGGTCAGGAGGCTTTTTCACTTCTCTACCCTATCGGGAGTAGATCAGTTGCTGTGCTCGTCAGCGCTGTCGCTGATGGAGTCACCAGCGTCTTCCATGGCCTGACCTGTAGAGTCGGCAGCATCGCTGGCAGCATCGCCGACGGAGTCAGCAGCATCGCTGGTAGCATCACCAACGGAATCTGCTGCGTCGCTGGTGGCCTCTCCAGCGTTATCGGCGGCGTTATCAATCTTGGCACCGGTCTCTTCGGCAGGACCGTCATCGTTGTCACAACCGGCTACAGCGAATACAAGCATTGCAGCCAGCAGAATACCCAGTGTCTTTTTCATCGTTAGCTCTCCCTTGCCTACTGTCTTCATTACATCAACGATATACCCGAACTTCGGGTACTTGACTGCTCATTGTGGTGCAAAAAGAGACTTAATACCAAGTCTCTTTGCATGGAAAGAGACTGATTTTCTTATATAAACAATATGTATGGCGTTAAGCAGATAAATCAAAACGGATATGTCGATTCTGACCGACGCCCTTGCCGCGCAGTACAAGGCAGGCTGAGACACCGCCCTGCCCGGTCACGTCAGTGACCGGGCAGGGCCGGCCGGCTCACGGCCGGTTTTTATCAAGCATACATAAAAGAACCCCGGTCCATTGGACCGGGGTTCGGAAAGGGTGCCTGACGATGACCTACTCTCACATGGGGAGACCCCACACTACCATCGGCGCGGAGCCGTTTCACTACCGAGTTCGGGAAGGGATCGGGTGGTGCCGGCACGCTATGGTCGTCAGGCAATTCTGCAGACCGGCTGCTTTAAAGCAGCGGATCAAAATAGGGATCATGCTGATCATTACATCAACGTTTTCGTGTGATGCGAACCACTTGGGTGTTATATGGTCAAGCCTCACGGGCAATTAGTACGCGTCAGCTCAATGCATTGCTGCACTTACACACCGCGCCTATCGACCTCGTCGTCTTCGAGGGCCCTTCAGGGAGCTCGAGGCTCCAGGGAAGTTTCATCTTGAAGGGGGCTTCCCGCTTAGATGCCTTCAGCGGTTATCCCGTCCGCACATAGCTACCCGGCGGTGCCATTGGCATGACAACCGGTACACCAGCGGTGCGTCCACTCCGGTCCTCTCGTACTAGGAGCAGCACTTCTCAAACTTCCGACGCCCACGGCAGATAGGGACCGAACTGTCTCACGACGTTCTAAACCCAGCTCGCGTACCACTTTAAATGGCGAACAGCCATACCCTTGGGACCGACTTCAGCCCCAGGATGTGATGAGCCGACATCGAGGTGCCAAACACCGCCGTCGATATGAACTCTTGGGCGGTATCAGCCTGTTATCCCCGGAGTACCTTTTATCCGTTGAGCGATGGCCCTTCCATACAGAACCACCGGATCACTAGAACCTGCTTTCGCACCTGCTCGACATGTCCGTCTCGCAGTCAAGCACCCTTATGCTCTTGCACTCATTGCACGATTTCCAACCGTGCTGAGGGTACCTTAGTGCTCCTCCGTTACTCTTTGGGAGGAGACCGCCCCAGTCAAACTACCCACCACACACTGTCCTCACACCGGATCACGGTGCGGAGTTAGAACGCCGATGATACCAGGCTGGTATTTCAAGGTTGGCTCCACCCCGACTGGCGTCGGGGTTTCAAAGCCTCCCAGCTATCCTACACAAGTAACATCAGCGTCCAGTGTGAAGCTATAGTAAAGGTTCACGGGGTCTTTCCGTCTAGCCGCGGGTACACTGCATCTTCACAGCGATTTCAATTTCACTGAGTCTCGGGTGGAGACAGCGTGGCCATCATTACGCCATTCGTGCAGGTCGGAACTTACCCGACAAGGAATTTCGCTACCTTAGGACCGTTATAGTTACGGCCGCCGTTTACCGGGGCTTCGATCAAGAGCTTCGCCTTGCGGCTAACACCATCAATTAACCTTCCGGCACCGGGCAGGCGTCACACCCTATACGTCCGCTTACGCGTTGGCAGAGTGCTGTGTTTTTAATAAACAGTTGCAGCCACCTGGTCTCTTCGGCCGGTCAGGGCTAGGGGAGCAAGTCCCGTCACCCTGGCCGGCGCACCTTCTCCCGAAGTTACGGTGCCATTTTGCCTAGTTCCTTCACCCGAGTTCTCTCATACGCCTTGGTATTCTCTACCTGACCACCTGTGTCGGTTTGGGGTACGGTCGCATGTTATCTGAAGCTTAGAGGCTTTTCCCGGAAGCGTGGCATCAGTGACTTCCAGACCGTAGTCTGTTCGTCTCGCGTCTCGGCTTTATAGAGGACCGGATTTGCCTGATCCCCAGGCCTACTCGCTTTTACCAGGACAACCAACGCCTGGCTCACCTAGCCTTCTTCGTCCCCCCATCGCAATAACATCCGGTACGGGAATATTGACCCGTTTCCCATCGACTACGCTTTTCAGCCTCGCCTTAGGGGCCGACTCACCCTGCTCCGATTGACGTCGAACAGGAACCCTTGGTCTTCCGGCGGGGGAGGTTTTCACTCCCCTTGTCGTTACTCATGTCAGCATTCGCACTTGTGATACCTCCAGCATACCTCACGATACACCTTCGCAGGCTTACACAACGCTCCTCTACCGCGCATCCATAAGGATGCACCCGCAGCTTCGGTACCCGGTTTGAGCCCCGTTACATCTTCCGCGCAGGCCGACTCGACCAGTGAGCTATTACGCTTTCTTTAAAGGATGGCTGCTTCTAAGCCAACCTCCTGGCTGTCTGTGCCTTCCCACATCGTTTCCCACTTAACCGGGATTTTGGGACCTTGGCTGGCGGTCTGGGTTGTTTCCCTTTTCACAACGGACGTTAGCACCCGCTGTGTGTCTCCCACGCTGTACTCACCGGTATTCGGAGTTTGCCTCGGGTTGGTAAGCCGGGATGGCCCCCTAGCCGAAACAGTGCTCTACCCCCGGTGGTAATACGTGAGGCGCTACCTAAATAGCTTTCGAGGAGAACCAGCTATCTCCGAGCTTGATTAGCCTTTCACTCCGATCCACAGCTCATCTCAGCATTTTTCAACATACTTGAGTTCGGACCTCCAGTCAGTGTTACCTGACCTTCATCCTGGCCATGGATAGATCGCCCGGTTTCGGGTCTATTCCCAGCAACTAAGTCGCCCATTTAAGACTCGGTTTCCCTGCGCCTCCCCTATTCGGTTAAGCTCGCTACTGAGAATAAGTCGCTGACCCATTATACAAAAGGTACGCAGTCACAGAACAAGTCTGCTCCCACTGCTTGTACGCACACGGTTTCAGGATCTATTTCACTCCCCTCGCCGGGGTTCTTTTCGCCTTTCCCTCACGGTACTGGTTCACTATCGGTCAGTCAGGAGTATTTAGCCTTGGAGGATGGTCCCCCCATGTTCAGTCAGGGTTTCACGTGCCCCGACCTACTCGATTTCACAATGCTCGGATTTCGGCTACAGGACTATCACCTGCTATGGTCAGACTTCCCAGACTGTTCGCCTATCGGTTGCACTGCTTAAGGGCTGGTCCCCGTTCGCTCGCCGCTACTGGGGGAATCTCAATTGATGTCTTTTCCTCGGGGTACTTAGATGTTTCAGTTCTCCCGGTTCGCCTTCATGAGTTATGTATTGGCTCATGAATACTCATCTTGTGATGAGTGGGTTTCCCCATTCGGAAATCGCCGGGTCGCAGGTCATTTGCCACCTCACCGACGCTTATCGCAGGCTGTCACGTCCTTCATCGCCTCTGACTGCCTAGGCATCCACCGTGTGCGCTTAATCGCTTGACCATATAACCCCAAGGGGTCCGGTCTCACAATCACACGACATTTACTGAAATACATACGACATTATGTATCGCAGCAAATTTATACGTTGTCTGCCGGCCGGGTCACAACGCCCATCCGAAGATGAGGTGTTCACCGACCGACAGGTCAGCATGATCCACATTGTTAAAGAGCGTACTGTCAAAAAGACAGTCAGAAATCATGTCGATGATTGTCATCATCATGACTTTTGACTGTGGTTTCATCAGTATCGAGCGAGATTGTGACACCGAGCTGTATGGTGGAGCCTAGCGGGATCGAACCGCTGACCTCCTGCGTGCAAGGCAGGCGCTCTCCCAGCTGAGCTAAGGCCCCGACAGGTTGGTGGGTCTGGGCAGACTCGAACTGCCGACCTCACCCTTATCAGGGGTGCGCTCTAACCAACTGAGCTACAGACCCAGGCATCTTCGCTCTATCCGATCAGGCAATTTGTGTGGACGCGCTGGTTCGCGTGAGCACTTGTCGTTTAAGGAGGTGATCCAGCCGCAGGTTCCCCTACGGCTACCTTGTTACGACTTCACCCCAGTCATGAACCACACCGTGGTGATCGCTCTCCCGAAGGTTAAGCTAACCACTTCTGGTGCAGTCCACTCCCATGGTGTGACGGGCGGTGTGTACAAGGCCCGGGAACGTATTCACCGTGGCATTCTGATCCACGATTACTAGCGATTCCGACTTCACGGAGTCGAGTTGCAGACTCCGATCCGGACTGAGGCCGGCTTTATGGGATTGGCTTCACGTCGCCGCTTCGCAACCCTTTGTACCGGCCATTGTAGCACGTGTGTAGCCCTGCTCGTAAGGGCCATGATGACTTGACGTCGTCCCCACCTTCCTCCGGTTTGTCACCGGCAGTCTCCCTGAAGTTCCCGGCCGGACCGCTGGCAAAAAGGGATAGGGGTTGCGCTCGTTACGGGACTTAACCCAACATTTCACAACACGAGCTGACGACAGCCATGCAGCACCTGTCTCTGCGTTCCCGAAGGCACTCTCCCATCTCTGGGAGATTCGCAGGATGTCAAGAGCAGGTAAGGTTCTTCGCGTTGCATCGAATTAAACCACATGCTCCACCGCTTGTGCGGGCCCCCGTCAATTCATTTGAGTTTTAGCCTTGCGGCCGTACTCCCCAGGCGGTCGACTTATTGCGTTAACTGCGCCACCAAACCCTCAAGGGGTCCAACGGCTGGTCGACATCGTTTACGGCGTGGACTACCAGGGTATCTAATCCTGTTTGCTACCCACGCTTTCGCGCCTCAGCGTCAGTGTCAGTCCAGAAGGCCGCCTTCGCCACTGGTATTCCTCCCGATCTCTACGCATTTCACCGCTACACCGGGAATTCCACCTTCCTCTCCTGCACTCTAGCCTGCCAGTTCCGAATGCCGTTCCCGGGTTGAGCCCGGGGCTTTCACATCCGGCTTGGCAAGCCGCCTACGCGCCCTTTACGCCCAGTAATTCCGATTAACGCTTGCACCCTCCGTATTACCGCGGCTGCTGGCACGGAGTTAGCCGGTGCTTCTTCTGTGGGTGATGTCCTTCATGACGAGTATTAATCATCATGCCTTCTTCCCCACTGAAAGTGCTTTACAACCCTAAGGCCTTCTTCACACACGCGGCATGGCTGGATCAGGGTTTCCCCCATTGTCCAATATTCCCCACTGCTGCCTCCCGTAGGAGTCCGGGCCGTGTCTCAGTCCCGGTGTGGCTGATCATCCTCTCAGACCAGCTACGGATCGCAGCCTTGGTGAGCCTTTACCTCACCAACAAGCTAATCCGACATGGGCTCATCCGATAGCGCAAGGTCCGAAGATCCCCTGCTTTCTCCCGTAGGACGTATGCGGTATTAGCTCGGGTTTCCCCGAGTTATCCCCCACTATCGGGCAGATTCCCATGCATTACTCACCCGTCCGCCGCTCGTCAGCGGGTAGCAAGCTACCCCTGTTACCGCTCGACTTGCATGTGTTAGGCCTGCCGCCAGCGTTCAATCTGAGCCATGATCAAACTCTTCAGTTTATTTTGAAGCTTTGAGATTCTTTATCCGGCCCTGCAAAAGCAGTTCCGAAAGGCGAATCAATCCGGGCTCGAGGTCAAACTAGTACTCTTGACGAGTGTTCGTCTGCTCGATTATCTATGTGACTGGTGTCACACGAGCCAGACGCCCACACAAATTGCCTGATCGACTTGTTAAAGAGCGTCTCGAAGATGTTGCCTCAGTCGCCGTGGCGGCTGCTTCGAGAGAGTGGGCATTTTACAGCCCTAAATCGAAAAGTCAACCTCTTTTTTTCGATCCGGAAGTCGGCGGCTGGATTTGAAATCTTGATTGAGCGACCAAAACCTCAGTCAAAACAATCACCTGCAAACTTCCCCGCTGCCTCGTCGCCGTGTGCTCCGTGGCAGCGGATGCGTACTTTATAGATCAGACCCCGAGTGCGCAACCCCTTCTTTCAAAAAAGAAGCTACTTTCTTTCATCATCGTTTGTTGATGTTTCTGAAACACCTGACAGCTCTGGCTCATCAGCCTGTTCTGATACTTCAGAATCCCTGGTATTGGCTGCTTCCATGTCTTCTTCGGTAGTAGCGATGCTGCTGTTGATGGGCCTGGCATGACCGGTACGACGCATGATGGCCAGTATCGGGCCGGATGCCGCGTAGCTTCCAAACAGGAGCAACAACATGATGGCCGGTTCAAGCGAGATCAGAACAAAGGCCAGTACGATGGCCAGAAGGAACACGAAAGGTACCGGACTCTTGAAATCCACTTCCTTGAAGCTGTAGTAGCGAATATTGCTGACCATCAGGATACCAACGGCCGCCACAATGATGGCCATGAGCACCTTGAAGCCGAAGGCAGTGGCCTCGAAGCTATGGAAAGTCCAGACAAAGCCTGCCACGACTGCAGCGGCAGACGGGCTGGGCAACCCGATGAACCATTTCTTGTCGGTGCTGCCAATCTGAACATTGAAGCGCGCCAGACGCAGTGCCGCCCCGGCGACATAGACAAAGGCCGCGATCCAGCCAAGGTTGCCGATATCCTGAAGTATCCATGCAAAGGCCACGATGGCAGGCGCCACTCCGAAGGAGAGCATGTCGGCAAGACTGTCGTATTCCTCACCGAAGGCGCTTTGGGTATTGGTCATACGGGCTACCCGGCCATCGAAGCCATCAAGCACCATGGAGACAAAGATGGCGATGGCGGCAGAACCAAAGTTGCCATTCAGTGCTGCCACAACGGAGAAGAAGCCTGAAAACAGCGCTGCCGTGGTAAACAGGTTGGGCAGAAGATAAATACCGCGCCGGCGTATGCGCTCACCGTTTTGCACGATGTCTTCAACCACCTCCGTATCGTCCTTGAATTCGGAAAAGGGATCGCGGGGCGGTCGATTGTTCGGTGGAGGCGTCTGCGTCATGACAATGATGTCCTTTGAAAAGATACGACCATCAAAGCATAGAAGATGACCAGGTGTTAACACGGAGAGGAAATGGAAAGTTTAAGAAGTCTCATGACACAGTTCCCTCGCGCCGGCCGTCTGGAATGGCTGAGCCGTCGTCCTGAGCGTCACGGAACTGTCGAGGTCGTGACATCGCTGCACCTGACCGAGGGCAAGGGCATAGAGGGAGACCATTACAGCGCTCGCGGAGGTAAACGCGAAGTGACCCTCTTTCAGGCCGAACATTTACCGGTTGCTGCCGCCTTTTGCGGTATCTCTTCCCTCGCTCCTGAGCGACTTCGGCGCAACCTGCTGGTATCGGGACTAAACCTTCTGGCCTGCCGACAGCAGCAGCTGGCCATTGGTAACGAGGTGGTCATTGAGCTCACCGGTCCCTGCGCACCCTGCAGCCGCATGGAAAGAACACTGGGCCCGGGCGGCTATAACGCCCTGCGCGGTCATGGTGGAATGACGGCCCGCATCATGCGAGGCGGCGTCATTCAGCTCGGCGATCGTGTGACGGTCGTTCCCACTACTAGGAACTCCGCTCAGGGCCAGCTTTTTCAAACACCCTAAAGGTCGAATGTCACGGATGGCAGATACAAAAAAGCGGATGCGAGTGATCGCATCCGCTTTATCGAGGTTTTTAACCCTCTCGAAGATCTTTCAAATCAGTTCTTCGACTTGTCGACCATCTTGTTGGCCGCAATCCAGGGCATCATGCCACGCAGCTTGGTGCCGACCTGCTCGATCTGGTGCTCGGCACCACGACGACGCTTGGCCTTGAGGGTCGGGAAACCGGACTGGTGGTCCAGAATGAAGTCCTTGGCAAAGGTCCCTTCCTGGATGTCCTTGAGCACCTGACGCATGGCATTTTTGGTGTCTTCGGTCACGATCTTCGGACCGGTCACGTAGTCACCGTATTCGGCCGTGTTGGAGATCGAGTAGCGCATGTCGGCCATGCCGCCTTCATACATCAGATCAACGATCAGCTTGAGCTCGTGGAGGCACTCGAAGTAGGCCATTTCAGGCGCATAGCCGGCTTCCACCAGCGTTTCAAAGCCGGCTTGAACCAGCGCCGTGGCACCACCACACAGTACAGCCTGCTCACCGAACAGATCGGTTTCGGTTTCTTCCTGGAAGGTCGTGTGGATGATGCCGGCACGGCCACCACCATTGGCGCTGGCATAGGACAGCGCCAGTTCGCGCGCCTTGCCGGACTTGTCCTGATAAACCGCGATCAGGCTCGGGACCCCGCCACCCTGGGTGTAGGTCTGACGAACGGTATGACCGGGCGCCTTGGGCGCGATCATGATGACGTCCAGATCTTCACGCGGCTCGATCTGCTGGAAGTGCACGTTGAAGCCGTGGGCAAAGGCCAGCGCAGCGCCTTCTTTCAGGTTGGGCTCGATATCACGATAGTAGATCTGTTTCTGATGCTCATCGGGTGCCAGGATCATGACGATATCGGCACCGGAAACCGCATCGGCCACTTCAGCAACCTTGAGGCCTGCACCTTCTGCCTTCTGCCAGGAACCGGAATCCTTGCGCAGCGCGACGGTGACATCAACGCCGGATTCCTTGAGGTTGTTGGCATGAGCGTGACCCTGCGAGCCGTAGCCCAGGATGGTGACCTTCTTGCCCTGGATGAGAGAGAGATCGCAATCCTTGTCGTAATAAACCTGCATTACCTTCACCTTTTAATGGACGGCAGCGCCATCGGTTGACATAAACGCTATCGGTTAATCTAAACGTTGTGCATACAAACTTCGGTGTCAGATGCTCAGCACCTTGTCACCCCGTGCAATCCCGGACACGCCGGTACGTGCCACTTCCAGCACCCCAAGGGGTGTGACGGCCTGCAAAAAGGCATCCATCTTGTTGGCGTCGCCGGTAATCTGCACGGTATAGACGCTTGGCGTCACGTCCACGATCTGCGCCCGGAAGATATCCGCCGTACGCTTGACCTCGTCACGGGCACTCCCCTGGGCCTTGACCTTGACCAGCATCAGCTCGCGCTCGATATGCGCACCTTCGGTCAGGTCCACCAGCTTGACCACATCAATCAGTCGGTTGAGGTGTTTGGTGATCTGCTCGATGATGCGCTCATCGCCATTGGTGGTCACGGTCAGACGCGACAGGGTCGGGTCATCGGTGGGGGCCACATTGAGCGTTTCGATATTGAAGTTGCGCTGGGAAAAGAGCCCGATCACGCGTGACAGGGCGCCCGGCTCGTTTTCAAGCAGCATCGATATGATATGGCGCATCAGGTTCGCTCCGTCTTCGACAGCAGCATGTCACACATGGCCCCCTGCGGAACCTGCATCGGATAGACGTGCTCACGCGGGTCGACATGAATATCGAGGAACACCAGCTCATCCTTCGAACGAAATGCTTCTTCAAGCGCCGGCTCAAGCTCCTCGGCCGTTCTTACCGTAATGGCCTTGAAACCATAGGCCTCGGTCAGCTTTTCAAAGTCAGGCAGTGACTCCATGTAGGAATGCGCATGGCGGGACTTGTAGTTCAGATCCTGCCACTGGCGAACCATCCCCAGCGAGGCATTGTTGAGATTGACGATCTTGACCGGGATACCGAACTGCTTACAGGTCGACAGCTCCTGCATCATCATCTGAAAGCTGCCCTCCCCCGTGAACAGGACGACATGCTCATCCGGGTAGTTGAGCTTGACCCCCATGGCGGCCGGCAGACCAAAGCCCATCGTCCCCAGGCCACTGGATGATATCCAGCGATTGGGCTGATTGAACTTGTAGTACTGAGCAGCAAACATCTGATGCTGGCCAACATCGGTCACGACATAGGCGTCACCGTGCGTGGCGCGATGTACTGCCTCGACAACCTGCTGGGGCTTGAGCGGCTCACCGGCAGCGGCCGACTCATAAAGCTTGCCTCGACGCTCGTCACGCCAGCCATTGATTCTCTCCCACCAGTCATCCAGCGACGCCTGTGCTTCCGCGCGCTGACCGATCTGGTTGAGCATTTCATTGAGCACGTGATCAGCGGCCCCGACAATGGGAACATCGGCGTGCACGGTCTTTGAGATGGAGCTGGGATCGACATCAATATGGATGATGCGGGCATCCGGACAGAATCGAGTGACGTTGTTGGTCACGCGATCATCGAATCGCACCCCGACACCCAGCACCAGGTCACTGTTGTGCATGGCCATGTTGGATTCGTAGGAACCATGCATGCCCGGCCAGCCCAGCGACTGTGGATCGTTTTGCGGGAACGCACCGAGTCCCATCAGAGAGGTGATGACGGGAATGTTGAGCCGATGCGCCAGCGCCGTCAGTGCTTCGGAGGCACGCCCTGTAATAACCCCGCCACCGGCAAAGATCACGGGACGCTGAGCGCTCATCATCAGATCGACGGCCTTGCGGATCTGACCGGTATGCCCACGTGAGACGGGATTGTAGGACCGCAGCTTGACCTTGCGCGGATAGACGTACTCATAGCGCTCGGTCGGAGCAGTCATGTCCTTGGGAATGTCTACCACGACCGGTCCCGGACGGCCGGAAGAGGCAATATAAAATGCCTTCTTGAGCACGGTCGGTATATCGGAAGGGTGACGGATCGAAAAGCTGTGCTTCACGATTGGACGTGTGACCCCGACAATGTCGGTTTCCTGAAAGGCATCCTCGCCGATCAGATGGCTGGCCACCTGCCCGCACAGCACGACCATCGGAATGGAATCCATATAGGCCGTCGCAATCCCCGTGACCGCATTGGTCGCACCGGGACCCGAGGTGACCAGCACCACACCGGGTTTACCGGAGGCGCGGGCATAGCCATCGGCCATATGGGTTGCCGCCTGTTCATGGCGAACAAGAATATGTTTGACATCATCCTGGCGGAAGAGCGCATCATAGATGTGTAGCGCTGCACCGCCGGGGTAGCCGTAGATATATTCAACGCCCTCATCCTTGAGGAAGCGGGCGATCATATCGGCTCCGGAAAGCAATTCCACGTTTGAGTTCCCCTATAAGGTCTCGAGTGCGTTCACGATGCGATACGCATCGGCGTTCGAGGACGGCTGTGCCGCCTGCCGCGGCCCGGGGCCTGCGACACCTGATGCTGCATCCTGATGATCGGTTGCAGCGAGGACCTGCTCAATCTCATGTCGGGTCGACACATAGGGGCGTTGATCAGGCAGGGGGTTGGCCCGCCTGTTCAGGTCCTTGGGCAGGCAGGCAGTCGCTGTGCGACTGTCCTTCATGACCCCGGGGGTCACCCGGAGAATTCATGCCTGCAATCAGGAACCTTCAAGACTCTATCAGTGATGTCCCGCTGTCAACTGATGCGTGCGCATTTATAGCGCTCAGACCTCAAATAGGGGTCACATATTGCACGATATCAGTGCATGGGAGCACAACAGTTTTGATTAGTGTCTGCCGTTATGATGTGTATCAGGGGAAAGACATCGGGATGAACTATCCTGCGTTAACACCGGTCATCATAAAGGGAGGCTTTAACATGTCAAAAGCGTCCCGAAACTGCTAGGACAGTGTCACTTATTGCCTGTCAGTACGATCCGGAAGAAACGCCATTTATTGTTTCAGGAATTTGCCATGACCATGACCGCTGCCGCATTGACACCTTCGATGCCGGATACGCCCGAAGTCGCCGAGCTTCCGCCGTTGCCGGAGCATCTCTGGGGCAGGCTGTTCCACGATGTCCAGAGTCGCGGTCTGTTCGATGACAGCAAGACCTTTGTGGACATGATCCCGACCAAATCGGCCGAGGAGATCATGGCTGATTACGCGCATCTCTGTGCGAACCATTCAGACTGTGGTGATGCACCCTGTGTCAGCAACAAGGCGCTGCGCGAATTTGTGGAAGCACGCTTTGAGCGCATCGAGACTCAGGCCAATGTCGAACCGCCTCAGCGTCAGAGCACCGTGCGCGATCATATCGATGCCCTCTGGAATGTCCTGACCCGCCAGCCGCGCCCGCGCTACAACCCCAACTCGTCTCGCCTGCCTCTGCCCCACGCCTATGTGGTGCCCGGTGGTCGCTTCAACGAAATCTATTACTGGGACAGCTATTTCACCATGCTGGGGCTGCGCGAAAGTGGTCGCATTGATCTGGTCCGCGACATGGTCAATAACGCTGCCTTTTTGATCAATGCCTACGGTCATGTGCCCAACGGCAACCGTACCTATTATCTGTCGCGCTCCCAGCCGCCGTTTTTCTGCGGCATGGTCGGCCAGCTTGCCCAGCATGATGGTGAAGGCGTGTATGAGCACTACCTGCCCCAGATGGAGCGTGAATACATCTACTGGATGGATGGCGTCGAGGCCCTTCACCACGGCGAAGCCTACCGCCGCTGCGTCAAGCTCTCAGAAGGCACGTTGCTTAATCGCCACTGGGACGATTTGAACACGCCTCGTGAGGAGTCCTTCCGTGAGGACATGGAGACAGCCACTCATTCAAATCGCGATCATATCGAGGTGTGGCGCAATCTTCGTGCCGGGGCCGAAAGCGGCTGGGACTTCAGCTCGCGCTGGCTGAGCGACCCTCACGATCTGAGCACCATCCGTACCGTGGACATCCTGCCGCTGGATCTCAACTGCCTGCTCTACCACATGGAGTCCGTTCTGGCCTCGACCCATCGCAGGCTTGGACATTACCAGCGCGCCGATCTGTTTCAGAGCGCGGCCAATTCAAGGCTGGACGCCCTGCGGCGGCTGTTCTGGTCACAGGATGAAAAACGTTTTGGTGACTATCTGTGGCATGAAAACAAACTGACCGAGAGCATCAACGCCTCGATCGTCTTCACCCTGTATTTCGGCGTGGCGACAGAGGAGCAGGCCGACCATGTTGCCAATACGCTGGAATATCAGCTGCTTCAGCCCGGCGGGCTGATGACGTCTACCATTGATACCGTACAGCAGTGGGATGCCCCCAATGGCTGGGCGCCGCTTCAGTGGATGGCCATCAAGGGGCTCAAACGCTACGGCCATGACCGGCTGGCAGATACGATTGCGAAACGCTGGATGCACAACAACTTCTACCGCTTTGAAAAAGACCATAAGCTGCTGGAAAAATATAACGTCATGGATCTGGATGGCGCGCCGGATGGCGGTGAGTATCCGTCTCAGGATGGCTTTGGATGGACCAATGGCGTGCTGCGCGCCCTGCTGTCGCTCTATCCGGATGCCACGCTGAGCAGTACCGCCCCCTGACCAGGTCAGGCGGATATCCGGCCTCATGCCGGGCATCAATATATAAAAAGGGCGGCTACCGAGGTAGCCGCCCTTTTATCGTTTGACGCCAATCAGGCTTATTCAGCGCCATCCTGGTCGAGGATCAACACACCGTCACGGGCATCCACGTGGACAGTGTCGCCCGGGGCATAGCGCCCGGAGAGTAGCGCCTGTGCCAGCGGATTTTCGATCCGGTTCTGGATGGCGCGACGTAGCGGGCGCGCCCCGTACACCGGATCGAAACCTGCTTCGGCCAGCTGTTCCATGGCGGCCTCACTGATGGAGATCGAAACATCTCGATCTGCCAGCCGACGACGCAGCTGATCCAGCTGAATGTTGGCGATCGCCTTGATCTGCGTTTGACCCAGGGCATGGAACACGACAACCTCGTCGATACGGTTGATCAACTCGGGCCGGAAGTGTGAGGACACTTCATCCATGACCGCAGCACGCATGCGCTCATAACCGGCATCATCCTGCTCGCTGGCAAAGTTCTGGATGATGCTGGACCCCAGATTCGAGGTCATGACGATCACGGTGTTGCGAAAATCTACCGTTCGCCCCTGTCCATCAGTCAGACGACCGTCCTCGAGTACCTGCAGCAGAATATTGAAGACATCCGGATGCGCCTTTTCGACCTCATCAAGCAGCAACACCGAATAGGGCTTGCGGCGCACGGCCTCGGTCAGATAGCCGCCCTGCTCATACCCCACATAGCCCGGAGGGGCACCGATCAGTCGGGCCACGGAGTGCTTCTCCATGAACTCCGACATATCGATGCGCACCATGGACTCTTCGGTATCGAACAGGAATCCTGCCAGCGACTTGCACAGCTCGGTCTTGCCTACCCCGGTCGGCCCCAGAAACAGGAAGGAACCGTTGGGACGGTTGGGGTCACTGATCCCGGCGCGCGAACGGCGTACGGCGTTGGACACGGCCGTCACGGCTTCATCCTGACCGATGACACGCTCGTGCAGCGCCTCTTCCATACGCAGGAGCTTATCGCGCTCACCCTCAAGCATTTTCGACACCGGGATACCGGTCCAGCGTGACACGACTTCAGCAATCTCCTCCTCGGTCACGATCGAGCGGAGCAGCTTCAGCGGCGTGCTTTCCGCCTCACCGGCTTCACTGATTTTACGCTCCAGATCCGGAATCAGACCGTACTGGATTTCCGACATGCGGCCCAGATCACCCTGACGACGCGCAGCTTCCAGATCGGTGCGCGCCTGTTCGAGCTCGGCCTTGTACTGCGCCGCGCCCTGAAGGCTGGCCTTTTCGGACTTCCAGACCTCCTCGAGATCGGCGTATTCACGCGACATGGTGTCGATCTGACCTTCCAGTAGCTCGAGACGCTTGCGTGTCGCCTCGTCCGTCTCCTTCTTGAGCGCTTCACGCTCGATCTTGAGCTGAATCAGACGGCGCTCGAGACGATCCATCTCCTCCGGCTTGGAATCCATCTCCATGCGGATACGAGAGGCTGCTTCATCGATCAGATCGATGGCCTTGTCGGGCAACTGACGATCCGTGATGTAGCGGGTGGAAAGACGCGCTGCCGCAATGATCGCCGGGTCGGTAATGTCGACGCCATGATGAACCTCATAGCGCTCCTTGAGGCCACGCAGGATGGCGATGGTGTCTTCTTCTGAAGGCTCATCGACCAGCACCTTCTGAAAGCGGCGCTCAAGCGCGGCATCCTTTTCGATGTCCTGACGGTATTCATCCAGCGTCGTGGCGCCCACGCAGTGCAGCTCCCCGCGGGCCAGCGCAGGCTTCAACATGTTGCCAGCATCCATCGAGCCCTCGGTCTTGCCGGCGCCCACCATGGTATGAAGTTCGTCGATGAAGAGAATGACGCGCCCCTCTTCCTTCGCCAGCTCGTTAAGCACGGCCTTGAGGCGCTCTTCAAAGTCACCGCGATACTTGGCCCCCGCCAGCAGGGCGCCAAGATCCAGTGACAGTACCCGCTTGTCCTTGAGACTTTCCGGCACTTCGCCGTTGACGATGCGCTGGGCCAGCCCCTCGACGATGGCCGTCTTGCCGACGCCGGGCTCGCCGATCAGCACCGGATTGTTTTTGGTCCGACGCTGCAGTACCTGAATGGTGCGACGAATCTCGTCATCACGACCGATCACCGGGTCCAGCTTGCCGCTGGCGGCGCGCTCGGTCAGATCCATGGTGTACTTGTCGAGCGCTTCACGCTTCTCTTCGGCTTCGGCATCGTTGACGCTGTCGCCACCACGCAGGGCATCAATGGCACGACGTACGCCCTGCTCGGAGAGCCCTGCCCCACTCAATGCACGGCTGATGGCTGATTTTGTCTGCAGCGCCGCCAGCAGTACCAGCTCGGTAGCAATGAACTGATCACCGCGCTTTTGTGCTTCGCGATCGGCCAGGTTAAACAGCTGACCCAGTTCCTGGCCCATGGTGACATTGCCATCGAACTGACTGACCGTCGGCAGATCGTCCACCACTTTGGTCAGCGCGTCGCGCACGCGGCCCGGGTCGCCCCCGGCCTTTTGAATCAGCCCCTTGAAACCGGAATCCCGGCTGTCCAGCAATGAAAGCAGCACATGCCCCGGCTGTAGTTGATTGTGACCGCGCCCTGCTGCCAGAGACTGGGCATCGGCCAGAGCGGCCTGCAATTTACTGGTGAGTTTGTCGATTCGCATCCCGTGTCCTCTCATCAGGCGCTCTGGCCGGTCAGGGCTGCATCATCGCAGAGCCGTCATCTCAAAGCGCGTGTATCAGTATATTGCCAACAAAGATGGGGGCGCCGGGAAGCGTTTCAAGCAGGAGTGGTAAAAATATTATGTTAAATTCAATATTTCTGATTAGAGCACCTTAAGCGCCCTAACGAAGCCAGATAACACTACTCATCCGCCCGGTCAGGCCGTTGTCACGGCGATGGGAATAAAAGCGGGGATCGGAGGCCGTACAGAAATGACCGCCACTGATGTCGGTGATTCCCAGCGCCTCAAGACGCAGGCGTGCCAGCCGGTAAAGGTCGCACATGAAATGCCCCAGACGGTAAGGGCTCGCCTCAAAGGCACTGGCGGCTTCCGGGTGTACATTCACGAAAGCGTCGTGCACTTCATGCCCGACTTCATACTGCATGTTGGAGATCGCAGGCCCAAACCAGGCCATGACCTCATCAGGAGCGCAACCCAGAGCGGCCACGGTGGCCTCCAGCACCCCGCCCGCCAAACCGCGCCAGCCGGCATGCGCAGCCGCGACCCGGGTGCCACGCTTGTCACAGAACAGGACCGGCAGACAGTCAGCCGTCTGGATCACACAGGCATAGCGCTGATCGAACGCGATGGACGCATCAGCCTGCGGCGGCGGCGTTTGGAAGGACTGCTGAACACGGGCCCCATGGACCTGATCCAGCCACAGCAGGGGCCGATGATCCCCGATTCTTGCGCCCAGCAGCTGACGCAACCAGGCCACCGTTTCAGGGTCATCTCCCACATGAGAGGCGGCATTGAAGGCGGCATATACCCCCTGACTGGGGCCGGTTTCGCGCGTGGTGACAAAGGCACCGACCGACCCGGGAGCGATCCAGTCCGGAACGATGAGCGTGGGCTGATCACGGCTGTCCTGGTTCATTCCTCGGTCTGATCCTCGCGCAGAATATCGAGCAGCATGAACATGTCATTTGGCAGTTCTACACCAAACTCGACCAGTTCATGATGGGCGGGATGCATAAAGGCCAGTCGGCGCGCGTGCAGGGCCTGACGCGAGAAGTGTCGCAGCGCTTCCTTGAGTGCCTCGCCGGCGCCGGCAGGCAGCTTGAGACGCCCGCCATAGACCGGGTCGCCTACCAGAGGAAAGCGCTGGTGCGCCATATGCACGCGAATCTGGTGCGTACGCCCGGTTTCCAATCGGCAGCGAACATGGGTATGGCCACGAAAGCGCTCGACCACTCGGTAGTGTGTTACCGCCGGCTTGCCACCGTTGGCGACAACGGCCTGGCGCTTGCGATCTACCGGATGCCGTCCAATGGGCGCATCTACCTTGCCCCCGGCGATCATGGCGCCAGTGACAATGGCGTCATATTCACGTTTGACCCGACGGGCCTGTAGCTGCTCGACCAGAGAGGTTTGCGCCGCCAGCGTTTTGGCGACCACCATCAACCCGCTGGTGTCCTTGTCCAGACGATGGACAATCCCGGCGCGCGGCAAGGTCGCAAGCGCCGGCGCATGATGCAGCAGTGCATTGAGCAGAGTGCCGCTCTGATTACCCGCCGCCGGGTGGACGACCAAGCCTACCGGCTTGTTGATGACCAGCACGTCATCGTCTTCATGCACGATGTCCAGCGCGATCTCCTCGGCCTCCCAGACCCGATTTTCTTCCAGTACGGCATTGAGGGCCAGTACGGCGCCTGACATGACCGGTGCTCGAGGGCGTACCTGCTGACCATCCACGGTCAGGGCGCCCTCCTTGATCCAGCCCTTGAGGCGCTCGCGGGAGAACTCGTCAAAGAGTTCTGCGGCCGCCTGATCCAGTCGCAGACCGGTCATGGCGTCGGGGACAATGCGTGTTTGTTCGATGGTCTGTGACATGCAATTCTCTGCAGGAGCATGGGCCGAGCATTTCGCCGCGGCTTTACAATGCTTTATAGTGCGGGGTCGCCGGTACCGGGAACAGGCAGCGCGTCATTCGCGTAATGCGCTGACGGTCCGTATAGTAGGCCCCACACACTTCATTCAGTAGCTGTTGGGCGGATTCTATCATGCCGCCACGGTTTGTTTGAGACGAGGACGACAATGCGCGCCATTTCCCTGAGCGCCCTTGCGCTGGCTGCCGTCATGCTGGCCGGTTGCGCCAGCAGCCAGAGCCAGGAGCAGGATAAAGAGCTTACCGAGCAGCAGCTCTATCAAAACATTCAGCGCTCGCTCGACAATGGCCGCTACTCCGCTGCCGTCACTCAGCTTGAAACGCTGGATAACCGCTATCCGTTCGGAGAATACGCACAGCAGGCCCAGCTCGAGCTGATCTACGGCTACTATCAGGTCGGCAACTGGGAAGCCTCGCGGGCCGCAGCAAGCCGTTTTATACGGCTACACCCTGACCATCCGCAGGTGGATTACGCCTATTACATGCGCGGTATGGCAGCCTGGGAATCCGGCCGCTTCAGTCTGGAAAGTCTGGATCTGATCGACATTTCCAAGCGCGACCTGGGCGCCACACGTGATGCCTATGTCGATTTTGGTGAAGTGGTCCGGCGCTTCCCTGACAGTGCCTATGCACCCGACTCTCGTCAGCGCATCATTTTCCTGCGCAACGTGCTGGCTCGTCATGAGCTTCAGATCGGTGATTTCTATCTGCGCAAGCAGGCCTACCTTGCTGCCGTCAATCGCGGGCGCTGGGTGCTGGAGCATTATCCGCAGACGCCGGCCACACGTGACGCGCTGGCCGTCATGGTGGAGGGCTACATGGGCCTGGAGATGAAAAAGGAAGCTCGCCAGGCACTGGCCGAGCTGATCCACAACGATCCGGACAATGCCCGTCTCAATGGTGAGACCTTCAATCCACGCTATCTCGGTGGCTCATTGAGTCTTGAAGACCACTGATGGATGAGCTGCGGCATCGATGATTCCGAACGCCCTGCCGAAAGGCGGGGCGTTCGGGATTCAGCCTGACGCGGCGCTGGCATCGTCATGATACGCTTTGACATAAGGCACCCGGGCGATGCCCTTATAACGATCATGGCAACGACCATTCTGCCTGTTCGGAAGACCCCATGAACCGAAGCAGCGCCATGGTCTGATCACTATTTCAGGAGTCAGAATCCTTCACATGGCCCGACTGATTATTGTCGCCGCCCTGCTCTGGCTGGGATGGCTGTTCTATCGACGCTTGAAGCGTCAGCGCCAACCGCAACCGCCGACGCCATCCTCGGGAGAGGCCATGGTCCGCTGCGCCTATTGCCATGTACACGTGTCGCGCCATGACGCGCTGGAAGACCCTCACGTCAATGAACTATCGCGTCATCTGCCGGGCGAAAGACACTGGTTCTGCTGTCAGGATCATCAGGCCCGCTTTATCAGCAACGGGCCAAGGCCACGTCGACGCTCACCCTGAGTGAGGCACACCGTAGGGTGTCGGATCTACCGGAAGGGGTGTGCCTGATACATGGGCACATAGAAGATCCGCCGTGGCAGGAGAGAGCACCACGCCGTTGCCGCCGTGTCCTGCGTTGATATAAAGCCCTTCAATATCCTGCACCGCACCCACAAAAGGAATGCTATCCGGTGAGCCGGGCCTTAGCCCCGCCCAGTGATGGGTGACCTCGACCTCCTTGAGCGTCGGCAACATTTGCAGCGCCATGGCATGAATCCGCGCGTAGCCCTCCCGGGTAGTGGCCCGATCAAAACCTGCGTCCTCAAAGGTGCTGCCAGCCAAAATGTGATGATCGCGTCGGGGAATCAGATAAAAACCGTTCATCAACATCACCGATGGAAGCAGCGCCTTCTCGGCCTTGAAGAGCAGCATCTGCCCCCGAACGGGCCTAATGGGCAGCAATACATGACGTTCCAGTAACCGACGAGTCCAGGGACCACCGGCGATGACCACATGCGGTGCCAAGTGCCGCCCCCTTGGCCCTGTCACGCCCTCGATTCGACCGTTCTCCGTTAGCAGCGAGGTGACCTCAAAGTGCTCGATCAGCGTGGCGTGCGGATGGTTCAGCAGCCACTGTCGCAGCGCCTGTCCCAGCCGCGGCGTTCGAATACTGCCACGTTCGGGCAGCCAGAAAGCAGGATCCAGCGAGGGTGTCACCCAGGGCCCCAGCTGCTCATGTGCCCTTGAAGAGTCCAGTGATACCAGCATGTCGTCATGACGTGCAGACCAGTCCCGCGCCCTGTCAGCATCCTCGACCCGAACATGCATGATGCCGTGAGCCGTATATTGCGGATCGATGCCGGTCGCCTCTGCCAGCCGGCTGGCAAGCTCGAGCCATTGAGACGCTGCCAGAGCATCCAGCTGGGCAATGGGGTCGCGGTAGCGCCAGGGGTATAGCGGTATCAAAATGCCGCCGCCGGCCCAGGAGGCTTCTCTTGCACAGTGGCCTCGCTCCAAAAGCGTGACCCTAAAACCCTGCTGTATCAGTTTGAAGGCGCTCATCATGCCATTGATGCCGCCCCCCACCACGATGACATCGCTTGCGTTCACACGCCCCTCGTTCCTGTGTATGTCATGTATCGACGCTCCTGCGCACCAAAAAATTAGAAATCCTTAATAAAACGACCGTTTCGCCGTTAAGGCCTATTGGTAAAGGGTAAAGGAGAATGTTGTGCGTGCTCAGCAGGGGATTACCTTGGTGGATGCCGTGATCACACTAGCTGTTATGGCGCTGATGATCGGCTGGTTCATTCCCTCCATGCAACAGTGGCATGCCCACCATCTGCTGGATACTCAGATGCGTGATGTGCAGGGACTGATGCAACAGGCTCAAATGGCCAGTCTGAATCACGGCCGGCCGTGGACGCTGTGTGGTAGTCGTGACGGCGTTCACTGTGATGGCCGCTGGAAATATCTGCTGGTGCTGGATGCCGGTAGGCATGTCCGCTATCGCATCCAAGGAAACGACCAGGTCAGCCTGCACTGGAAGGGATTATCAGAGGCACTTGTTTTTCATCCCAGGCTTTCAGGCAGCATCCTCAACGGCACCTTTTATCTTTGCCACGCTCAACAAGGACGAAAGCTGATCGTCAATCGATTGGGACGCATGCGCTTTCAGAGCATCGACAGTGAGGACTGCCAGACACACCCATGAAGCCCGGGCGTTTATTCAAGCCAGAGCTTCTCGAGCGGCATCGGGCGATGCAGATAATACCCCTGACCATAATTCACACCCATTTTGACAAGCTTTTCCACGCTGGCGCTGTCCTCGATAAATTCGGCCACGGTCAATGCACCCAGGCGCTGAGCAATCTGATTGATGGCATCGACAATCACCTGATCCACCGCATTGTCACTCACGTGACGGATAAAACCACCGTCAATCTTGATGATATCGACAACGAAATTGCGCAGGTATCCAAACGAGCTCAATCCGCTTCCGAAATCATCCAGTGCAATACGACACCCCGCACTGCGCAGCTCGGCAATGACCTCAACGGCCAGAGCGAGATGGTTCATGAGTGCCGTTTCCGTAATTTCAAATATCAGTGCCTGAGGCGGAAGAGGAGATGCCGACAGGATCTCCTGTAACCAGGGCAGGAAGGTGGCATCGTTGAGCGAATTGGCAGATAAATTGATGCTCAGTGAGCGGCCATTGCGTACCTGTTCCATACGCTCGCCGTCATGGACAAGCGCATGCTCGATCACCCAGCGATCCACGGCAGCCATGATACCGTAGCGTTCAGCCACCGGAATGAAGGCGCCCGGCGCCACTATCTCGCCCTCCCGTCCCAGCATCCTGACCAGGATTTCCAGATAATCGCTGCCCTCACCCTGCAGGGGAACAATTCGCTGACAAAACAGTACGAAACGATCATTTTCAATCGCCTCGCGCAGCCCTGCCGCCATGAAGATATCGCGATGGTACTGCTCGATATCTTCCTGCCCGGGATGATAAATGGTTGCCCGGTTTCGACCATACTGTCGTGAGGTATAACAGGCGACGTTGACGCGACTGAGCAGGGTGCCAAAGCTTTCAGCCTGATTATCTACCGGTATCAGCCCGGCGCTGACACTCACTTCATGAACTCGTCCTTCCCAGGAAAACCTCAGAGCACTGATGGCTTCAATCACGGTCTCCACCCATACCGCCGATGCTTCGATATCGCGCCCATGAAGCAGCAGGGCGAACTCGTCTCCACCCAATCGCGCCAGCACATCCCGGTCATCGAGATACCGTTCGATCAGACGGGCAATCTCGATCAGCAGTGCATCCCCTGCCAGGTGTCCTGCCGAATCGTTAATGACCCGGAAATGGTCAAGATTCAGGATCGCCAGAATGGCAGGCGCTGCCCCACTCTGATCGATGGCCTCCTCAACGGCCTGCTCGAAGCGTCGACGATTATATAATCCTGTCAATGCATCATGGCTGTCGGTAAAGCTCAGGCGCCGCTGGAGCTCACGGGCACGCGACAGATCCTGAAAGACCACAATCATCCCCATGGGAGACCCACCTGCGGCTCGTACTGGCGCAGCCGTCGCATTGATTTCGCGAGCCTCCTGATCCCTGTTGATCAATACCGCATCGTCGCCGCTCATACAGCTTCGTTGCGTGACAGGCAGGTATTGATCAATTCGAGCGACTGCGGTGCCATATCCGGCCCGTGAAGATGAAACACCTCCTGAAGCGGACATTGCCTGGCCCGAGAGAAGTTCCAGCCGGTGATCTCTTCGGCGACGGGGTTCATGAACACGACATTGCCGGCCATATCAGTGGCAATGACACCATCCCCGATCGAATCAAGCGTGACCTGCAAACGCTCCTTTTCCTCCTGCAGATCATGAGCGAGCTGTTCGCGTTCCAGTTCCAACTGGCGGGCAGCATGGATATCGATCAGCGTGCCGACCATCTGCAGCGGCCGGTCCAGTTCATCGAACTGCATAACCTTGCCGCGTGACTGATACCAGCGGTAGCTGCCATCTTTCTGGCGCGCGCGATATTGCACCACATACAGTGGTGTTTCTCCTGCAATATGAGCGGCAAGCGCCTGTTCCACGTGTGCCACATCATCCGGGTGGGTTTTCTCACGCCATAGATCCATCGAGAAGGAAGCGCCCGCCTCCTCCCCGAGCATACGATGCGCCTCCAGAGAGGCACTGATCTGGCGGCGCACAAGGTCAATCTCCCAGACGCCCTGCCCACTCCCCTCCAGTGCAGACTTCCAGCGCTGCTCGCTTTGCTGTAGTCGTAACTGCTCCCGACGAAAATCATGTAATGCCATTGCGAGTAAAAGCGCCGGCAACACCGTCAGGACGATGGTGATGTAATGAAACATGCCGATGTGAACGGCATCGTCCTGCTGGTAGAAATGCACCAGTACCACCAGTGAACTGACACTCACGATATTGAGCAGGGTGCTTCGAAAAAAATCGAACAGCAGCGCCCCGAGCAGCAACATGCCGATGCTCCAGGTCACTTCATCGGGAAAAAACAAAATGATGACCGCATTCACCGCTACGGTCAGAAGCAGCACGGCATTAAACCCGTTCAGAATGCGGGAAGAAAGCAGCTCCCGCCAGCGACCGATGGAGCTTTTGAGGGCCACCGGCAGCATGATAAGCATCCCCAGACAGCCCGACAGATAGTGAATCCACCATGACTGGAAAAAACCTGTTTCAGGCAGCGAGACTGTCAATGCCAACATCAGAGAACTGATCAGCGGAATTAAAAAGGCACCAATCAGCAGGATACTCAAAAAGGAAGAAACGGAGCTCGTAATGAGCACCCCTTTAAACTGCCAGCGTAACCAGAAAGCGCCTCCCAGAATTTCGAGGCCATTAACAAAGGTATATAGGAGAACTTCATGAGGTGTGTGGCAAAGATATTGGGCCAGCACATCTGCCAGCAAGATACCCACCATCGGTATGGCCCAGTCCCGCGGATGCAAACGAACCAGTCCCGCGATGGCCATGGGCCCGGCAAACCACGGGGCCACCACGGCGTCCTCCATACTGGAGAGCCTTGTGCCCGCCAGCACCAGCAAAAAATAGGCCAGCATGAACAGTCCCAGCCGCAACCAGCGAGCGAGGCGCTGGTAGTCGCTGTTTCCGAATATCTGCTCGTAGATTCCCAGCATCGGTTCCCTGCACCCGGCCCTCTGAGGCCTTTATTATGTTATTGCCTGACATGGCCATATAATATGTACGATATCCCACGTGATCACTGCTGATACCACCATAGCGGCGCCGTGACCAGACACTCCCGAAAGGCCTCGTCCTCGGCATCATACTGACCGCAGCCATTATCATCGTCAGTGCTTGACGTACTCTCATTGCCAAGCACTTCTGCAACCCGTCGAGCCCTGTCACTGTCCAGCACCCGAGTACGTAGTCCTTCTATCAGGAAGGTCGGTGTTTCCTGCAGATAGTTACCCATATTGGCACTTTTGACCGTAGCGCCTTGCTGCTCATGCCGATGCCCATTGTCACGCCAGGCCGGCAGGGAAAAACCATATAGTGTTGAAACGCCACGAGCGGCCATGCACATGTCAGCAGGCACTTCAGGCTGGTAAGTCGTGAACAGTGTATTGCCGGCGATCGTTGAGGCATCTGACAGCACCTTTTCTCCATCCGGCAGCATCAGCCGCCAGCCATGAAAGGCGCTCGTGTCCAGAAACCCTCTTTGATCTACCGGAGCACGAAGCATATAGGTGGAATCCTGCGCCAACGCCTCAATTAGATCATTATTGCTGAGTATGCCGGGTACAGGGGTCCTGAGGGAACCACCGAGCCAGCGGCTGACGTCGAGAATATAAAACGCATCATGGCTGTCGGCGTCCAGCGGGCTGGCACGATTACCGCTGCCCAGCATCAATAGATCCACGGGCTTTTGATCCAGATAGGTGCGCACCAGGTTGGCTCGATTGAAAAAGGCGCGATCAATACCTTCCTGATCATGACGCCCCAGTGTGGCCACCTGGTGGAGCTGCCAGTCCGAGGTCGTTCTTTTACCGTCCGAGCCATCATCCCCCAGCTGCAGATCGGCGAACCAGACATTGCCACCCGTATCGCCAAAGAAGGCACCGTCCACTGCCCCGTCAAAATCTCGATCCACGGGTGTCAGGGTCGCTGGCACACTGTCTTTCGGCCCCTTGAGCGAGGCAATGATGACACCGCTTTGGGCATCGATCACTACCATGCCTGCGCCCAACCGGGCGGGCCCACGGTCGGCCATGACGTCGTATCCCATGCCCACCAGAAACACGGCCCGTCCATCGGCCAGCGTCACTGCCACCGGTGTGGACCAGCTCTGCCCCCAGTCCGATGCAGCGGTGTGCCAGGCCATTTTCGGCTCGTCCGGAGCCGTCACGTTCAGTCCATAATAGCCACGGCCACCTCGACCAAATCCGAACGCCAGTATTGCCTTGTCAAGGGTTGCATGGCGCTGACCCGTCGAATCGATCTTCGTGCCATAGGAAAGCCAGGCCCCGGGTGAGCCATCAATGCCGTAGTGCGTCGACTGAGAAATATACTGTTGACCGCCAGCATCCTCAGGCCATGGATACTCCGGGCGAGTATTGAGCATGCGATAAACGGCGATGGCTGCTGTCTCGCGAGGCCAGAAGGCCCAGCGCTCACTCCCGCTGGCATCATCTATGGCGTGAAGCACCCCCTCATTGGTCCCGGCGAAAATGCGAATGCGCTGCCTGTCGACCGGACAATTTGAAGTCGCATCGGCACAGCCATAATTGATGGCCAACGGCTGCGAGTGAACGATATCGCCCATTATCCAGGGCCGGATATCCGTCTCGCTTTCACCGGTCACATCTCGTCCGTAAATCCAGTCCGCCAGCTGTCGGGAGCTATAGCCCGCCTGTTTGAGAACGCCCAGAGCACGCGCATCGATACCATCACCATCAAGGGTCTGATCGATTCCGGGCCTGGCGAGCGGGCCAAAGGCGGCGTCCTTGCCAAGATCGGTATAAAGGTTTCTGCCCGAAACCGCCTGCTCAAGCAAACGCGCGCCGATGCCCCCCTGCTCGACGGCATTTGGCGCGGCAACCTCCGAAATGCCTCGACTCCAAAGGTCCCGTTTGACCGGATTAACGGACTGGCCCGCCTCTACCGCAAACTTTTTCAGATTGCCGGTCCAGGGCACATAGCCTCGTGGCAAAAAACCGGGCGCATAGACCAACCCCAGGTTTTCCGTACCCTCGATGTTGGCCACCGTGCTGAAACGCTGCGACTGGGTTTCGTTTTCAATGATGCTGCCCAGAATTCGACTGAAGGCCAGATCCAGTCCGTCCCGGTCGTTGGCTTCGTAGTAACCCTGCGAAATGCCCGGCGGCGGCTGGGCGGCATCCTGAAGCAGTTGCTGCTGGGTGGTAAAACCGATAGTGAAGGTGTAGGCATGCTGAGAACCGGATAAATCCGGTGCCAGATCCCTTTCAGCCATAAAGCGTGTCAGCTGGGGCAGACAGTTTTCCTGTCGCGATACTCTGTTCGAGTTCAGCGGATCTACGGCGTCATAAATACCACAGGGCTTGCCGGTCAACGTACGTATGCCTGCGTTGGCATTGGTGTCCCACTGTGGAATGCCATCGGTCATGTAAATGACATAGACATTTTCACAGGCACGCAGCGGACGGCGGTAATTACCGTTTTTATCTTCGGAATTACGATCTCTCAAGGGTTCTACACCGCCACTGTCCTTGCCATACGTGACTGACCGACCGTTCATATAACGGTATACCTCGGCCATGGTTTCGCATAAAGGGGTAGAAGTATTGGCCTGCAAAGCATTGATAGTGTTTAAAAGCGACAGGCGTTCGCCGCCACTCTGGCGGGGCGTATTGGTAAAGGCTTGAACAACACGACCACCGTTATAAAGCTCCTGAACCTGGCAGTTGGTGCCAAACCAGTTGCACTGGATTTGCGCACGATTATCGTTGAAGACACTCAGGGAGAAATTAATACCGGGATGCTTGCTGACCAGCCCGCTGACGATGTCCTTTGTCACCTGCAGTCGAGACCTTGTACTGCTGCCGACGGCTGTCTGCATGCTGGCCGAAGTATCAATAATCAGCATGACCTGCGGCTGGCCACCGCCGCCGCTGGCCTGGTAGGCAGGCAGATAGATATCCACATCATCGGCACGTGCACTATGCGAAATCGCCAGACATGTCATCAACACCATGAACCACTGATGCACCCGGCATTGGAATACGCCGATCCTCATTACGGTGCTCCTCCCGTACTCAGCGTGACGACGCCCTGATAGATGCCTCGCGCTTGATCACGGGAAGCCTGAAAATCCCTGGGTACGATGCGCAGATTGAAATAGCGATAATGGTGTAACGCCTGACTTCCCGTGGACGCAAGACTTGTGGCATAGCGACGCTCAAGCTGTTCACGAACCGCGCTGGAAAGCCCTACCTGCTCATCTTCCAGACACAGTCGCTGCACGCTCAGCTGTGTTTCACCATTTGGTGGGACCACCTTTTCACTGCACTGAGTGTTCAGGTGAACCGGCATGAGCGTGTCAAGCTGCGCCAGCTGTGCCTCGATCTCGCCATCCTGCTGCTGAAAGCCCTGCACGCCGGTCTCGGCATAGTGGGCCAAGCGGGTATCCAGTAGTCCTCGCTGGACCAGCGATACGGCGAGCAGCGTCATGGCGGCCAGCAGCATCAATCCGATGATCAGCGTAAAGCCTTGCTGGCGGTGATCAGAAATCATAAGCCCCTCGAAGCCGGCCATTGCGCAGGGTCGCCGTGGTCACAAACAGACGCCGTTGATAATGATCGGGACCAAAGGCGAGCACACGCCCGGCGACCAGAAACTCACGCGCCGGCATCAGCTGCGCCATTTTTTCGCTACGCATCACCATGTAGAGTCTTGCCGCGACCACTCGGTCCCAGTCCTGAATTGTCCATTGGGCCACATCGATAGTGCTGTAGAAGCGGTTGGCACTACCATCGCCGGTCTCATCACGCCCCCACTCCACCTCAAATGCCTCCACATGGCGCACGATTTCGTTGCTGATAGATCTTTCGTCGGAATTGGGCTTCTCAATTTGAGTGGCGTAAAGCGCCGGAACCTTTTCTCCGCTGTACGCATCATCGACCATGCGCAGGTGATAGATACCAGTACGATAGTGCCAGTCGCCCTGACAGGACTGATCGAAGGTGAGCTGTCGCGAGGCATCCAGTGTCAGGCAGGCACCGTTACCGTGATTGGCGTAGCGCACAGCCACTACGGCTGATGGATGGGAAGTGCTGTATTCCAGAGTGCTGGCACTTTCAGGTATGAGGCCAAGTGTTTTGGCCTGCTGTGCAGTGCCTCCCCAGACAGGCATGGCGCAGGTGATATTGACGGCTCTAGTCATATCGCTGCATTTATCATCACGCCGAGGCGACAGGATCTCACCCCAGAACCCGGTACGCCGCAGCTCCTCGCTTAACAACTGCGTGGCCATGCGCCCCCGGACCTGAAGGTCCGCCATGGCATGCTGCTGATGAAAACTTCGCGCGATCTGCATGTAAAGCACGATGACGGCTGAGAGCACCACCAGACCGATCGCCATGGCGATCATCATCTCCAGCAGAGTGATGCCACGCTGAGCATGGAAGGAAGAAGGTGAAGAGGCCATCAGCTACCAACCGGGTGATAGCGGCTGCTGGCCGTCACACTCTGACGAGCGCTGGTAATGTCACTACTACCGCAGACAGTGGCATCCGGCGCGCTCCCACGACCAGTGCCGCGCCAGACAAGGGTTACCGTCGCATCGAATCGCTGAGCCTGCGATGTGATCGAGATACAGGCATGCGCCTGTTGCAGACCATCAAGACGGTAGCTCTTGCCTGGTGCCTGCGTGATCTGCTGCCCCCAGTCGGCCAGATCAAAACGTGCCATTGTCTGGCTGTCGCAGGTGGACTGCCGGCAATCGCTGCCATTTTTCTGCTGCAGGTCACCAATAGGGGCATGAGCACTCTCCCCCACATTGTAGATGGGCATCGCATCACGAGTGGCATTGGCCCGCAGCCTTTCAAGCATGTCGTTGACCAGAAGGGTGGCACGGCCACGCTGCAGGGCCTGTTCATTGGCCTGCTGAGCATGCAGCACAAGGCTCATGACGCCCATGGCGCCAAGGCTCAGCACCACCATGGCGACCAGTACTTCCAGCAGGGAAAAGCCCCGCTGTGAGGGAGGAATACACGTATGAGACATCATGTCGAATCCGGGCGCTGAACAGCGCTCCTATCGGCATGATGGCGGCACAACTTGAGAAGAAGAGGATCTACTTTCCCGGAATCCGGACAGAGAAAAAGGGTGATCAGGACCGGCGGCGCTCGGCCAGTTCACGCTTCAAACGATTAATGGGCCAAATGACCAGAAAGCCGAAGGAGACGGCGCCTTCCTTCGTTTCTACCGCGTGATGCATGCGATGGGCCTGAATGCGCTTTTTCCAGAAACGCTGCTGTCGATCAAACGGCACCGGAAATCGTCGATGCACCAGTCCGTCATGAAACATGAAATAGACCAGTCCATAGGCCGCAATGCCCAGGCCAAGCGCCAGCTGCAAGGCATGGCCATTGAGCCCGTTATAGATCAGCACTACCGAGGGCAGCGCGAAAACCACCGCAAAGAGATCATTGAGCTCGAAAAGTCCGTGACGCTCACTGTGATGCGAACGATGCCAGCACCACAGGAAGCCGTGCATGATATAGCGATGCGTAAACCAGGCCACAAACTCCATACCGGCAAACGCCAGCAGAAACAGCATTACCCAGAGCAGCAGATCTGCCATACAGGCCTCCCGATGATGTCAGCCGGCTTCAGGCGCTGACGATGACCTTCTCTCGCAACTCTTTCGGCATGGAGAAGGTAATGGTCTCTTCGCGCCCGGCAAGCTCTTCAGGCTCCTGCCCACCCAGTTCCTTGAGGCGGTCAATCACGCCCCTGACCAGGACCTCCGGGGCGCTGGCCCCTGCGGTCACACCGACAACATTGCAGTTTTCAAACCACTCGCCCTGCATGGCTTCGGCATTATCAATCAGCCATGCCGGCGTGCCCATACGCTCGGCCAGCTCGGCCAGACGATTGGAATTGGAACTGTTGGCGCTGCCGACCACCAGCAGAACATCACACTGCTCGGCCAGTTCGCGTACGGCATCCTGACGGTTTTGCGTGGCGTAGCAAATGTCGTCCTTGCGCGGCCCCTGAATGGACGGAAAGGTCTCGCGCAACGCATCGATGACCTTCGAAGTATCATCCATCGACAGCGTGGTCTGGGTCACAAAGGACAGGTTTTCGGGATCCTTGACCTTCAGCGCCCGGGCATCGGCTTCGTCTTCTACCAGATAGATGGCACCGCCGTAACTGTCGTCATAACGGCCCATGGTGCCCTCGACTTCCGGATGCCCGGCGTGGCCGATCAGGATGCACTCGCGCCCGCGCCTGGCATAGCGCAGCACTTCCATATGGACCTTGGTCACCAGCGGACAGGTGGCATCAAAGATGCGCAGGCCGCGGCGCTCGGCTTCCTGCTGTACGGCGCGTGAGACGCCATGTGCCGAGAAGATGACGATGTTGTCATCGGGGATATCGTCGAGCTCCTCGACGAAGATGGCGCCGCGCTCGCGCAGGGTGTCTACCACATAGCGGTTGTGAACCACTTCGTGACGGACATAGATCGGGGCACCGAACACATCGAGCGCCCTGTTAACGATATCGATGGCGCGATCAACGCCTGCACAAAAACCACGTGGATTGGCCAGCCTGATCTGCATGGGCCACCTCGCTATTGAATAATGGTGTCAGTGTCGCACATCAGGCCCCTGATGGGCGAACGGCGACGGGGTCGGCCGACCCCGCCATGGAGTGCGGTCAATGGGTCGTGGCGGGCCTTAGCTCGAGCACTTCGACCTCGAAGCTCAAAGTACGTCCGGCCAGGGGATGATTGAAATCCACTTCGACCTGACGCTCATCCACCGATTTGATCACGCCGGGCAACTCTCCCCCACCCGTCGGGTCGGCAAAGGACATGACCACACCTTCTTCCAGCGCGTCCTGATCCTCGAAATCGGTGCGCTTGAGCATCTGCACGTTCTGAGGATTCCAGGGGCCGAAGGCATGTTCCGGCGCCACATCAACCCTTCGGGTTTCCCCTGCACGCATGCCCCGGATCGGCTTTTCAAAACCGGGCGGCAGATTGCCGTCACCGAAAACAAGTTCAGCCTGGCGCTTGCCACGGGTGGTATCCACCTCGGTGCCATCTTCCAGACGCAGGGTGAAATGGATGACGATCGTCATGTTGTCATCGGCGACCAGTGCTGCACCGCTGCTGCCATGATCGATAGGGTTATCCTTCATGATGACGCTCCGATGATGAAGTGTCGCTTTTCTCACGTCTGAACGAGGCGATGATAATGCCCAGAGCGCCCAGCGTGATGGCCGCATCAGCCAGATTGAAGGCCGGGTAATACCAGCCCTGCCAGTGAAAGGATAGAAAATCCACCACGTAGCCGTGAACCAGTCGATCAAACAGATTACCGATGGCCCCGCCAATGATCAGCGAGATCGACACCTGGTTGAGTCGATCATGGCGCTCGAGACGGGCCAGCCAGATGCTCAGTGCAATCACGGCCCCAACGGCAATCAAGGCAAACAACCAGCGTTGCCAGCCTGCATGCTCGGCCAGAAAGCTGAAGGCAGCCCCGGTATTGTGCAAAAGCGTCAGGTTAAAAAACGGCAGCACTTCCACCGGGCGGGCGTAGGCAAGCGACATGCTTGCCCACGCCTTGGCACCCAGATCCAGTACGATGACGGCCAGCGATAGCCACCACCAGCGCAGCGTATAGCGGGCGTGCGCGTATTGCCCCTTAGGCATGGTGACGCACCTCACCGGGGCCGCCCGGCAGATTGGCAATCGAGCGCGCCGACAGCGTCGGATGCTCCGGATCGGCGCCAACGTCAGCACGGCGCTCCCAGCTGCGCTCATCCTTGTCGAATTCGCTCAGACGGATGGCCACCTTCAGGCCTTCAAGCTCGGTCTCACGCGCATCGCCACCCTCACTCAACGGCGCCAGTGTCGCCTCGGAGGTGATCAACACAAAGCGCAGTTCCTCCTCAAAGCGTGACAGCAGCGCATAAAGCTCGTCATCCACATACAGGGTGACTTCACTGTCCAGCGCGCCCTTGATGATGCCCTCATTACGGGCATCCTCAAGCTGCTTGTTGACCGCCTGCTTGACCTCGATCACACGATCCCAGAAAGCTCGACCCATGGTCGCGTCTTCCGGCAGCGTGGCAAGGCCTTCGTAATAGGTCTCCAGCAGCACGCTGTCACCGCGCTCGCCCGGAATATGCTCAAAGATCTCTTCGGCCGTGAAGGAAAGAATCGGCGCAATCCAGCGCGACAGCGCCTCGATCACATGATAGAGCGCACTCTGACAGCTGCGGCGTGCCAGTGAATCCGGCTGGGTGGTGTACTGACGATCCTTGATGATGTCGAGATAGAAACCGCCCAGATCGCGGGCACAGAAATCGTGCACCTGCTGATAGACATCGCGGAAGCGATATTCATCAAACGCCCTTTCAATGCGTGCCTGAAGCAGCGCGGCGCGATCAATGACCCAGCGATCCAGCGCGATCATGTCTTCAAACGCCACCATGTCGCGCGCCGGATCAAACCCATTGAGGTTGCTCAGCAGAAAGCGCGAGGTATTGCGAATGCGACGGTAGACGTCGGCAGTACGCTTGAGAATCTCGTCAGACACCGCCATCTCGCCGGAATAGTCGGTCGAGGCGACCCAGAGACGCAGAATATCGGCGCCCAGCTTGTCCATGACCGTCTGCGGGGCGACCACGTTACCCAGTGACTTCGACTGCTTGCGCCCCTGCGCATCCACCGTAAAACCGTGGGTCAGAAGCTGGCGATACGGTGCATGACCGTCGATCGCGGCACCGGTCAGAAGCGAAGAGTGGAACCAGCCGCGATGCTGATCCGACCCTTCCAGATAGAGATCGGCCAGCGGGCCGCTGTCGTGACCCTGGGGATGCGAACCGCGCAGCACGTGGCGATGGGTAGTGCCGGAGTCAAACCAGACGTCCAGCGTATCCATCACCTTGTCATAGTCACTGGCCTCAGAGCCCAGCAGCTCGCTGGCATCGAGCCGGAACCAGGCATCGATACCTTCCTTTTCAACGCGCAGCGCCACGTCTTCCATGAGTTCGACGGTGCGCGGATGCAGCTCACCGGTCTGCTTATGCAGGAAAAACGGGATTGGCACGCCCCAGTTACGCTGACGCGAGATGCACCAGTCCGGACGATTGGCAATCATGCTGTGCAGACGCGCCTTGCCCCAGGCTGGTGTAAACCGGGTTGCCTCAATGCCTTCAAGCGCCCGCTCACGAAGCGTTTTGCCATCCTGCCCCGGGATATCCATCCCCACGAACCACTGCGCCGTGGCGCGATAGATCACGGGCGTCTTGTGGCGCCAGCAGTGCATATAGCTGTGAATGATGGGCTTGTGCGCCATCAGCGCGCCCACTTCTTCAAGCTTTTCGATAATGTTCGGATTGGCCTTCCAGATCATCTGACCGCCGAAATACGGCAGGTCATCGACATAGACCCCGTTGCCCTGAACCGGATTGAGCATGTCATCAAAGCTCATGCCGTGGGCGCGACAGGTATTGAAGTCGTCCACACCATAGGACGGCGCTGAATGCACAATACCGGTACTGCCGACTTCGGACTCGACGTAGTCGGCCAGATAGACTGGTGACAGTCGGTCATAGAAGGGATGGCGGAAGTTGATCAGATCCAGGGCGCTGCCCGTCGTCGTGGCGACCACCTCACCGCTCAGCCCAAAGCGCTCCAGAGAACTCTCGACAAGCTCTTCGGCCAGCACGAGCAAACGTTCACCGGTATCGACCAGCGCATAGGTGAAATCCGGATGCACGTTGAGTGCCTGGTTGGCCGGAATGGTCCAGGGCGTGGTGGTCCAGATCACCGCCGCTGCCGGTCTGGAAAGGGTCTCCAGACCAAAAGCCGCCGCCAGCCTGTCAGCATCTTCTACCGGAAAAGCCACATCGATGGCATCGGACTGTTTGTCCTGATACTCCACCTCGGCTTCGGCCAGTGCCGAACCACAGTCAAAACACCAGTTGACCGGCTTGAGCCCCTTGAAGACAAATCCCGCCTTGACCATGTCAGCCAGCGCCCGAATTTCGCCCGCCTCGTTGACATAATCCATGGTGCGATAGGGATGCGCCCAATCGCCGATCACGCCCAGTCGAACGAAATCGGTCAGCTGCGTTTCGATCTGCGCAGCGGCATATTCGCGACACAGCGCACGCGCCCTTTCAGGCTCCAGATGCTTGCCATGGGTGGTCTCTACCTTGTGCTCGATCGGTAGACCGTGACAATCCCAGCCCGGCACGTAAGGCGCATCAAAGCCTGCCAGGTTCTTCGACTTGACGATGATGTCCTTGAGAATCTTGTTGAGCGCGTGGCCGATATGGATGCTGCCGTTGGCATAGGGAGGGCCATCATGCAGCACGAACAGCGGGGCACCAGCGCGCGCCTCACGCAGGCGCTGGTAGAGATTCATGTCCTGCCACTGCGAGACCCGACCCGGCTCCTGTTTGGGCAGCATGCCGCGCATGGGGAAATCGGTATGGGGCAGATTCAACGTATGCTTGTAGTCGCTCATAACCTGATGGTCAGCCGTCACTGTTCATGTTTGCTGCGTTCCGCCGCCAGTGGCGCCGAGGCCATGGGATAGCGACAGGAAGGCAATGATGCATCCACCCCTTCTGCGCCGGACAAATTGCCCAATGCGTCAGAAGCGTGCTGCCGGAAAGTGTGTTGCTTGAAGTAGTCGCGCGCCTGGTTGATATCCAGATGAATGCGGCGCTTGAGTTCCTCAATGGAAGCGAAGGTCTCCTCGCCGCGCAATCTCGCGCACGGCATGACCATCAGACGCTGTCCATACAGGGATTCATCAAAATCAAAAAGGTGCACTTCCAGAACCGGTCGACTTGCCCCAACCGTGGGTCGCCAGCCGATGTTGAGTACGCCAGGCACCTCACGACCATCCTCAAGTCTGGTCACGGCGGCCATGACGCCGCGCAATATCAGCGGCCCCGGCAGCATGGGCAGGTTGGCCGTGGGCACACCGATGGTGCGCCCGAGCTGGCGATCCTTCACCACACGCCCTTCCAGACTGAAGGGACGACCGAGAAGCCGCGCAGCCTGCTCGAAATTGCCCGACGCCAGCAGGGTTCGCACGCGCGTGCTTGATACCCGCTCACCACCGATCTGAAAGGTACGTGTGTGTTCTACCGAAAAGCCGGCCCGTTCGCCAAGCGTTTTGAGCAGATCGAAGTCGCCGGCGCGGTCGCAGCCGAAACGGAAGTCGTCTCCCACCACCAGATGGCGAATACCCAGCCCCTGAATCAGGACACGATCGACGAACTCACGCGCGGACAGTTCGCGCAACCGACAATTGAAGGGCAAACACAGCACACGATCAGCGCCATGCTGGCCCAGCAGGCGAACCTTGTCACTCAGTCGGGTCAGCCGGGGCGGCGCCTGATCACCGGAGAAATACTCGCGCGGCTGAGGCTCGAACACCACCACCACGGCCGGCAGGTCATGCGCCCGGGCATGTGCCTTCAACTGATCCAGAATGGCCTGATGGCCAAGATGGACCCCATCGAAATTACCGATGGTGACAACACTGCCCCGGTGCCGGGGGCGTAGATTATGTAACCCTCTGATCAGTTCCATGCCCACTGCTGCCCGCCGTGATAAACCCTCGATTATAGCGCTGTACGCGCCATACGCACAGGCATCAGCCGCGCAGTTTGAAATGGCGGAGACGCACTCCGGCAATTCCGAGCCAGGCAAAGTAAACCACCATCGCCGTAACGATCAGCCCCAGGAGCACGCCAAGCCGCCGCTCAATGCCCCACGACAACCACTGTTGCCAGTCGGGCGTAAACCACCAAAGCCCACCAGCCAACAGTACACAACCGACCAGAAGTTGCAGTGCAAAGCGTGCCCAGCCGGGCTGAAAATGCAGCACATCGCGCCTAAGAAGCCCGCGCCCCAGCAGCATGGCATTGAGCCAGGCCGACATGGCCGTGGCCAGGGCCAGGCCTGCATGCGCCAGCGGCCACATCAGAATCAGGTTGAAGGCCATGTTGGCAATCATCGCAATGATGCCGATCTTTACCGGCGTCTTGGTATCCTGACGGGCGTAATAGCCGGGCGCCAGCACCTTGATCAGCATGAAGGCGACAAGCCCCAGCGCGTAGGCCCGCAGACTGCGCGAAGACATCACGATATCGTGATCAGTCATTGCGCCATAGTGAAAGAGCGTGATCAGCAGCGGCTCGGCCAGCACGATCAGCGCCAGTGCTGCCGGCAGCCCAATCAGCAGCACGGCACGAATTCCCCAGTCGATCATGCGGGCAAAATGCGTGGGGTCGTCACTGGCATGCCGGCGTGACAGGGCCGGCAGAATCACGGTACCGATGGCGATACCAAAGACACCCAGCGGCAGTTCGACCAGGCGATCAGAGTAGTAAAGCCAGGAGACACTGCCGCCTACCAATACCGACGCCAGCACGGTATCCAGCAGCAGATTGATCTGGGAGACCGACACACCAAACATGGCCGGTCCCATCAGACGCAGGATACGGCGCACGCCAGTATGGCGGAAGTTGGGTTTTAATCGGGGCAAAAGCCCCAGCCGCATCAAAAACGGGATCTGAAACAGCAGCTGGGCGACACCGGCAATCAGTACCCCCCAGGCCAGTGCCATGACCGGGACATCCAGCAGCGGCGCCAGCCACAGCGCCGCCCCGATCATCGACAGATTCAAAAGCACCGGCGTAAAGGCCGGCACGGCGAAGCGACCGTAGCTGTTGAGCACGCTACCCGAGAAAGCCGTCAACGAGATCAGCAGCAGATAGGGAAAGGTCAGGCGCAACATCTCTGCGGTCAGCGCCAGCTTGCCATGACCATCATCATGAAATCCGGGTGCGAAAACCCAGACCAGCCAGGGGGAACAGAGTACGGCCAGCACCGTAATACCCAGCAGGACCACGGCCAGCGTTCCAGCCGTGGCATCCAGCAGTTCGCGTACTTCCTTGCGCTCACGCTGGGAAGCATATTCCGAAAGCACGGGTACGAAGGCCTGGTTGAAAGCCCCTTCTGCAAACAGACGGCGCAGAAAGTTGGGAATCCTGAACGCAATGAAGAAGGCATCGGCACCGCTGCCGGCGCCAAAAAGCGTCGCTACCACCACATCACGTGCCAATCCCAGCACCCGTGACAGCATGGTCATGACGCCCACCACCATGCCCGAACGCAGCAGTCCGGCGCCCTTTGCGCCGCTCACTTCAGCACTCACGAAATATGTTCTCCCCACCTGGAAAGGGCCACATGATGATCGCTGTCATTCATCGCAGCGTTGCCCGAATACGCAAAAAACCGGCCGAAGCCGGTTTTTTACAGGTACTGCTGTCTATAACAGGGCGTTCCCCTGTTATCAGGCAGCCAGCGCCTTGATACGCGCGTTCAGACGGCTCTTGGTACGAGCGGCGCGGTTCTTGTCATAGGCATGCTTGTCGGCGATGCGGTCGATCACACGCTGAGCAACGCGGAACTCGGCCATGGCAGCACTGTGGTCGCCGGTGTTGATTGCCTTGAGAACACGCTTGATGTGCGTGCGCACCATGGAACGCTGGCTGGCATTTTTCTGGCGGCGGCGCTCGGACTGGACGGCGCGCTTGCGAGCCTGACGGGTATTGGCCATCGTCTACTCCCTGGAGTGTTGACGTTGATGAATTTTGATAAAAGTGCCTCTTGGGCGGGCACCTTCACAAGAGAGGCGGCATTCTAGCAGTGCCCCCGTAGCAATACCAGCCCCCAATCAGGGGTCGTGGAGGATCACCATATTGTCACGATGGATCAACTCGGGCGCTTCGATATACCCCAGATGCGCCACGATGTCATGTGTCGGCACACCCAGTATCCGGCTGGTGTCCTGAGCGTCGTAATTGGTCAAGCCCTTGGCGATCGGCTCGCCGTCGCCATCCACGCACAGCACCATGTCGCCGCGGCGAAAATTACCCTCCACGGCCGTCACGCCGACCGGCAAAAGGCTCGAGCCGCGCTGACGCACCCGCGCCACAGCCCCCTGGTCCAGCGTCAACGTGCCGCGGACCTGAAGCTGACCGGCCAGCCAGCGCTTGCGTGCGGTCATCGGCGCATGCTCCGGCACCAGCAGCGTGCCAATGTTTTCGCCTTCAAGCAGACGCGACAGTACCTGCGGCTGGCGACCGCTGGCAATCAGCGTCAGCGCTCCGGAGCGTGCCGCCAGGCGAGCAGCGCGAATCTTGGTCGCCATACCCCCTCGACCCAGCTTGCCACCGTCACCGGCCACGGCCACCCAGCGCGGGTCGTCCGCCTTGCCCTCGCTGATCAACTGCGCATCGGCATCCTTGCGGGGGTCAGCATTATAAAGACCTTCCTGATCGGTCAAAATGATCAACGCATCGGCTTCCAGCAGATTAACTACCAGAGCACCGAGGGTGTCATTGTCACCAAAGCGAATCTCGTCGGTCACGACCGTGTCATTTTCATTGACGATGGGCACCACACCCAGGCCAATCAGGGTACGCAGCGCCGAGCGCGCATTGAGATATCGCTTGCGGTTGGAAAGGTCATCATGGGTCAGCAGAATCTGCGCGGTACGAATGTCAAACCGCGCAAAGTTATCCTCGTAACTGCGGATCAGCCCGGTCTGTCCCACAGCAGCAGCGGCCTGAAGGTCATGCAGCGCACTCGGGCGCACCTGCCAGCCCAGCCTGACCATGCCTTCCGCCACGGCTCCGGAAGACACCAGCACTACTTCAATGCCTCGCCGATGCAGCTCGGCGAGCTGATCCACCCAGCCACCGATGGCCGCTTCATCAAGCCCGCGCCCATCGTTGGTCAGCAGTGCACTGCCGATCTTGACCACTACCCGTCGCAGCCGTGTCACCTGATCACGACTGTCCGCTACCGCCTGCTCCATCATCGCGCTCTCCGGATCCGGTGTCATGCCCGGCAGGAATCAGGGCTGATACTCCACTTCGACATCGAAATCATCGTCGTCGAAGTCGTCATCGTCGCTATTGTCTTCATCGCGGCGCTTGCGCCCGGCCATGAACGCCATACGCGCCTCGGTACGCGCAACGGCTTCGGCCTCCATACGCTCGCGAACGGCACGCGTGCGGGCCGCAAAATCTTCGTCTTCCTGCTCGAGCCGGCGCTGCTCGACCAGCCAGCGATGCACGGCCTGAACCAGTTCATCGGTCCCCTGCCCGGCAATGGCAGAGATTCGAAAGATCGGACCTTCCCAGCTCAGCCGCTCGACGATGCGCTCAAGCATCGCTTCACGCGTATCATCATCAACCAGATCGCACTTGTTGAGCACCAGCCAGCGCGGACTTTCAGCCAGCGTCGGAGAGTATTGCTCAAGCTCGTGAATGATCTTTTCGGCCGACTCGACCGGATCGCTTTCATCAAAGGGTGCCACATCGATGACGTGCAATAGTAGACGGGTACGGGTCAGGTGCTTGAGAAAACGAAGCCCGAGCCCGGCACCATCAGCGGCGCCCTCGATCAGACCCGGCACGTCAGCCATGACGAAGTGCTCCTGCACCCCCAGCTTGACCACCCCCAGATTGGGCACCAGCGTCGTGAACGGGTAGTCCGCTACCTTGGGGCGCGCCGCCGAGACGGAGCGAATCAGCGTCGACTTGCCGGCGTTGGGCATACCCAGCAGGCCAACATCGGCCATCAGCTTGAGCTCGAGACGCAGTTCGCGTCGCTCACCGTCCCCTGACGGTACGCTCTGGCGTGGCGTCCGGTTGGTCGAGGACTTGAAATGCACATTGCCCAGGCCGCGGCGCCCGCCCTGTGCCACCTTGAGCTCCTGACCCACGGCCGTAATATCCCCGATGACCTCAAGGGTCTCGACGTCGATCACCGTGGTGCCCACCGGCACCTGCACGATCAGATCCTCGCCCTTGCGGCCATTCATCTGACTGCCGCGACCGGGCTGACCGTTGGGCGCCTTGTGAAAGCGCTGAAACTTGAAGTCGATCAGCGTATTGAGCGACTCATCACCGACCAGAATGACACTGCCGCCGTGACCGCCATCACCACCATCCGGCCCACCACGCGGCACGAATTTCTCGCGGCGAAAACTGACGCAGCCACTGCCACCATTACCGGCTTCCACCGTGATCGAGGCTTCATCGACGAACTGCATGCCATTACTCCCGGCGACTCGTCGCCCTGTCTACTAAAACGATGATCAAAAAATAAAGGACTTCGTATCAATCCATATCATGGCGTTCATATTACGCCTGACGAGATACGAGCGCCCATGGGTCGTCATGCCGACCGAACCCTCATGATAAAAAAAAGCCCCGCCTGAGCGGGGCTTTTGAGCAGTCAGCGGTCTCAGGCGGAGACGATGCTGACGTGCTTGCGCTTTTTCGGACCCTTGGTCTCGAACTTCACCTGACCGTCGCGAAGCGCGAACAGAGTGAAGTCACGACCGACGCCGACGCCTTCACCGGCGTGGAAACGAGTGCCACGCTGGCGAACGATAATGCTGCCGGCAGAGGCTTCCTGACCACCGAAGAGCTTGACGCCGAGACGTTTGGACTCGGAATCGCGACCGTTACGAGTACTACCTGCGGCCTTCTTGTGAGCCATGAGTATGACCTCCTGAAAATGCGGAAAAACGCTTACGCAGTAATCCCGGTGATTTTGACTTCAGTGTACCACTGACGGTGGCCCTGACGCTTCATGCTGTGCTTGCGGCGACGGAACTTGAGAATATGAACCTTCTCGCCGCGGCCGTGAGAGACGACCTCTGCCTTGACAACAGCGCCCGACACCAGCGGTGCACCGATCTTGACATCGTCACCGCCGACCATCAGCACCTGATCGAAATCGATGCTGTCACCAGTGGCCACATCCAGCTTCTCCAGCTTGATGCGCTGGCCTTCCTGGACGCGATACTGCTTGCCGCCGCTCTTGATTACTGCGTACATGGAATTCTCCAATTGACTCATCCGGTTGGCTGCTTCATCGACCTGTGGCAAGTGGACCCGAATCTGCGTAAAACAAGGATTACAAGCCATCTTACAGGGAGCACGATGAGTTAAGGGCGCGAATTATAACCGCCCGCGCGAGGCAACTCAAGGCCCGCCATGATGCATCTTGACGCCCATGAAGGGGTTACCTAGCATACCGGGCATCCATGTCGCTTCGACGACCAAAGGGCCTTCGAGAAGACTGCCCGGCAAACCCAAGCCCCCTGTTGTCCTGCCGGCCCGGGCCCATGCCTGCAGGGAATAGAAGCCCGAGGTTCACTGTGAACAGCCAAGTCGTTTCACCCAGCGTCTCCAGGACCCATGAACCCGTCATGGAAGACTTTGCAGCTGTTGACCGCACCATTCGCGCGCAGCTTGCCTCCCATGTTCCCCTGATCGAAACGATCGGCAACTACATCATTGAAAGCGGTGGCAAGCGCGTACGCCCGCTGCTGGCCCTTCTATCGGCCAGAGCGCTGGGATATGAAGGCCAACAGCACGTCACGCTGGCCGCCCTGATCGAGTTCATGCACACCTCCACACTCCTGCACGACGACGTCGTGGATGAGTCCCATATGCGTCGCGGCCGTGCCACGGCCAACGACACCTGGGGCAATGCGCCATCGGTACTGGTAGGCGATTTTCTCTATTCGCGCTCGTTTGAAATGATGGTTGAAGTTGGCTCCATGCCAATCATGGCCGTGCTGTCCAACGCGACCTCCATCATTGCGGAAGGCGAAGTGCTGCAGCTGACCAACATCGGCAACGCCGACATCGATGAGTCTGCCTACTTCGATACCATTCAGGGCAAGACGGCGATGCTGTTCGAAGCCGCCTCTCATACCGGGGCACTGGTCGCCGGCGGCAGCGAGACACAGATCGAGGCCCTCAAGCTGTATGGTCGCCACCTGGGGCTGGCCTTTCAGCTCATCGACGATCTGCTGGACTATCAGGGCGATGCCAGCGAAATGGGCAAGAATGTGGGCGATGACCTTGCTGAAGGCAAGCCGACCCTGCCCCTGATTCGCGCCATGGCCGTGGGCAGTCCGGCACAGGCCAATGTGGTCCGTCGCGCCATCAGTGAAGGCGGGTTGTCCTATCTCGATGAAGTGCTGACCATCGTGCGGGATACCGGCGCACTGGAATACACCCGAGCGCGCGCTCACGAAATGGTGGATCGCGCGCTTGAGCAGCTCGCAATGCTACCACCGTCCCCCTATCGCGAGAGTCTGGAGCTGCTGGTTCGCCAGGCCGTGGATCGCCATTCCTGACAGGGGCTTGCATTACGAGAAATGCGCAGTATAATGCGCACCGTCATGACGAGCTCATGACATTCGGAATATAGCTCAGCTTGGTAGAGCGCTGCCTTCGGGAGGCAGAGGTCGTAGGTTCGAATCCTGCTATTCCGACCAGTTTCCAAAGCGCCTGTCTTCATCGACAGGCGCTTTTTTTATGCCGACTTTTCACACTGCCTGACCGGACGCCCGCATCACCAGGCTGGCGATCTGCCTGCGACGCGCTATCCTGCCCCCATCGACATTCAAGACTGGAGGTCCCGTGAGCGATAGCCTTTTTCCCGATCAGCAGCCTGTCAATGTCCATCATCTGCGCGTCGGCGAGATCGTCGTTACCACCCTGATGGATGCCTACATGCAGGGCTCGCTGGAACTGATCCAGCACATTGATGCCTCTCGCGCCGAAACACTTCAGGCCCGGAGCCTGCGCCCTGATCCGCCTCGTATCACGCTCAATGCCTACCTGCTGCACATTGGCGATCAGCGCGTGCTGGTGGATACCGGTTATGGGGCGCTGGCCAGTGGCGAAGGTGCGCGCCTGTCACAGGGCCTGAGCGACATCGGAGTGCTGCCTGATGCCATTGATGCCATCCTGATCACACACCTGCACCCGGATCATATTGGCGGTCTGATCACCTCCAGCGACCAGCCTGCCTTTGTCAATGCCCGCATTCTGGTACCGGGTGAAGAACTGGACTTCTGGCAGCAGTCAACGCCCGATGATGCCTCGGATATGTTTGCCCAGCAGTTCGACGTGGCCCACCGCGTGCTCGAAATCAATCGCGATCGCATCGAGCGCCTCGACAGCGATCAGGTCATGGAGGGCGTGACCCGTGTCGCTCTGCCGGGACACACGCCGGGGCACAGCGGCTATCTGATTGAATCCGGCGATGAGCGACTGCTGCTATGGGGCGATATCGTGCACCTGCCGCAGATTCAGCTGCCGGAACCCGATGCCGGAGTACTTTTTGATGTGGACGGCCAGCAGGCCGTGACGACAAGAAAGGACATTCTTGCGCGCGTGGCCCGGGAGAAACTCATGGTGGCCGGTCACCACCTGGATTTTCCCGGCATTGGTTATATCGTGGAAGACACGCAGGGCTATCGCTTTTTGCCCCATGTCTGGTCGCCCACACTCTGATAACTGTAAGAAGCTCCGGCCCGAGCCGGAGCTTCACCCTGTTGGTTATTCCGCCAGGGTCTGTGCTGAAGATGACGCTCGCGTCCTGCCATCGGCTCTGGACATTTCACGCTTGGCGTAAGCCGCAAAATCGATCAGCTGTCGCCTGTCGCGATAGCTCATCTGGCGTGGCTTGCGATCAATGATGCAGACCACGCCCAGCGCGGTTCGCTGCGCTGAATGAATCACTGCACCGGCGTAAAATCGCAACCCGGCCTCTCCAGTCACCAGCGGGCTATCCCTGAAACGTTCATCCAGGGTGGCATCCTCGACCACCAGAATCTGTGGCTCCCTGATCGCCTGATCGCAAAAGGAGATCTCGCGAGGCACCTCTTCAATACCTTCCAGACCGACTTCCGACTTGAGCCAGACCTGCCTGTCACCGACCAGCGAGATCATTGCGATCGGCACATCAAAGTGGCGCGACACAAGGCGCGTAATGGCATCAAAGCGCTCCTCGCGCGGGGTATACAGCATCCCGAGTTCGTCCAGTGCCGCCAGCCGCTTCTTCTCCTTCTCCTCCTCCCACTCCCCATCATCTTTCGCCATTTCAGCGCCTCCCGTATAGAACAGCGCCCCGAAATGCCAACCTGTGGCACGTCCACCCACATCGCCAGGCTACTGTGGCGTTTCTATCGGCCGACGGACGCCTCAACTTGACCATGATGGGAGAAGTCAAACCTATACTTCAGTTCTGGCCGGCATCCATCGCCTCAAGGCTTGCCTCGATATAGAGACGGCGCAGGGCTCTGGCAATCTCTCCAGGCTCGCCGCTCCCTACAGGGCGCTGATCGATCGACACTACCGGATACACCAGCGATGTGGCCGAGGTCATGAAGGCCTCCCGAGCGTTTTGCGCCTCCTTGATGGTAAACCCGCGCTCCTCGACCTTCATATCATGCTCCCTGGCCAGCTGCATGACGGTACGGCGGGTGATGCCATGCAAAAGCGAGCGAGACAGCTCTCGAGTGATCAGCGTGTTGTCATGATCAACGATCCAGGCATTGCTGGAAGAGCCCTCGGTCACCAGCCCCGACTCCACCAGCCAGGCATCATCGGCCCCGCGCTTTTTGGCCTCCATCTTGGCCATGGACGGATACAGCAACTGAACCGTCTTGATATCGCGACGACCCCAGCGCATGTCGGGCAGGGAGATGACCTTGAGCCCCCGTTCGGCCAACGGGCTGTCGATGATGGGCTTTTGCTGGGTAAACGCCACCACCGTGGCCGGCGTCTGCGATTCGGGATAGGCAAAGTCCCGGTCGGCGACACCGCGGGTCACCTGTAGATACACCAGCCCTTCCTGCAGGGCGTTTTTATCGATCAGCTGACGATGAATATCGCGCAGAGCATTATCATTAAGAGAGAGATGCATGTTCAGCTCGTTGAGCGAGCGATGCAGACGCGCGGCGTGCCCCTCGAAATCCACCAGCCTGCCCTTGAGCACGGCCGTCACCTCATAAATGCCGTCGGCAAACAGAAAGCCGCGATCAAAGACAGAAACGCTGGCTTCACTTTCCGGTACGTACCGACCATTGACGTAGACTGTTCGTAACATGAGCCCTTCCACTGTGCGTTGTTCTGCGCCATAAGCGCGCAGGGGTAATCTTGTTATCAGGCCATCTACCGCGACCCATTACCCTGATCATATCAGTGCCATCGGGGTGCTGCGCGGCGGGACAAATGCTCTGCCCTGTCGCTGGCGATATTCGACACGGCAACAGGCAGGGGTGCAACCGGACAAACGGATGCGTAAAATGCGCGCCGACGCCCATTCGGGCTCATGGCCCCCCTGGTCCGCCCCTTGCGAGGGCGACTGCCTGGAGAATCATATGACACCCCCAGATCTACCCAACGAGGGCCCCATTGTGGTGGCCGCCCTCTACAAGTTCGTCTCACTTCCCGACTTTGAGGCCCTGCGCGAACCGTTACTCGACGCCATGCGCACCAATGATGTCAAGGGCACCCTGCTGCTGGCCGAGGAAGGCATCAACGGCACTGTCTCCGGCACGCAGGACAGCATCAATGCCCTGCTGAACTGGCTCAAGAGCGACCCGCGACTGGCGGATCTCGAGCACAAGGAATCCCGGGCGCAGGAGCAGCCGTTTTACCGTACCAAGGTCAAACTGAAACGCGAGATCGTGACCCTTGGCGTGGATGGCGTTGATCCCAACCGCCGAGTCGGCACCTACGTTGAACCCGAGCAGTGGAACGAACTGATCAGCGACCCGGAAGTGCTGCTGATCGACACGCGCAATGACTACGAAGTCGAAATCGGCACCTTTGAAGGTGCGGTAGACCCGAAGACCCGCTCGTTTCGTGAGTTTCCCGAGTATGTGAAGGCCCATTACGACCCGGCCAGACACAAGAAGGTCGCCATGTTCTGCACGGGAGGCATTCGCTGCGAGAAGGCCTCCAGCTACATGCTGGAGCAGGGATTTGAAGAGGTGTATCACCTCAAGGGGGGCATCCTGAAATATTTGGAAACGGTGCCCGAGCAGGATTCCCGCTGGCGCGGCGACTGCTTTGTGTTCGACAACCGTGTGACCGTGCGCCATGACCTCAGCGAAGGCGAGTTTGACCAGTGTCACGCCTGCCGACGTCCTATTTCAGCAAAAGACCAACAGTCAGAGTATTACGAACCGGGCATCAGCTGCCCGCACTGCTGGGACAGCCTGCCCGAGAAGACGCGTGCAGGCGCCCGCGAGCGTCAGCGCCAGATCGAACTGGCAAAGGCACGCGGAGAAGCCCACCCCATCGGTCGCGATCCACGTACTGGCCAGAACCACTGAGCCAGAATCAGGCCATCGGACCGGGCCGCCCAACAGGGCGGCCTTATGGGTCGGTGGACGCCTGAGCACTATCGGAGGTTTCCCCATCGGATTCGAGATAGCGCTGCCAAAGGGCCTGTACGGCCTGGCGGTGCTCGACGAATCCAGCCTCCGGCACCAGCGCTCCGGCACGCGTCAATGCCCCACGGTGGCTGGCATCACGGTAGGCAAGCCAGGCCTTGCGCAGCTGTTCGGCGCCTTCAAACGGCAGATGGCCGGACGACTCCAGCGTCTCCAGTATTCGCATGTTGTCGGTATAGGTCAGCAGGGCCTTTTCACGGTGCCCCATGGCCAGCACTGCAAACTGATTCATGAACTCGATATCGACCATGCCGCCCGGGTCCTGCTTGAGATGGAACCAGCCGGCAGTTCGTGTCTGCTGACTGCTGCCCAGGTGCTGACGCATCTTCTCGCGCATGGCGACCACTTCGCGTTTGAGCGTTTCCACGTCCGGCGCTCTTGAAAGCGTCTCTCGGCGAATATCTTCAAACCGGTGGGCCAGCGCCGGACTACCAGCCACGGCGCGGGCACGCACCAGCGCCTGATGCTCCCACACCCACGCCTCGCGCCGCTGATAATCGGCAAACGCTTCCAGCGATGAGACCAGAAGCCCCGAGTTGCCCGATGGGCGCAGGCGCATATCCACTTCATAGAGTACGCCGGCAGGCGTCGTGGTGGTCAGCATGTGAATGATGCGCTGACCCATGCGGGCATAGAAGACCGGGTTGTCGAGGCTGCGATCCCCATTGGTACTGCCTCGTGGATCGGCATCATGCAAAAAGACCAGATCCAGATCAGAACCATAGCCCAGCTCGATCCCGCCAAGCTTGCCATAGCCCACCACCAGAAAATCGGCTTCCTCGGCGCCGGCATGACTCCCATCGCGTCGACGGGGATAGCCGTGACGCGCCGTCAGCCCCTGCCAGGCCAGCTGCACGACGGCTTCCAGTACCACCTCGGCGATCATGGTCAGATGATCACTGACCACCATCAGCGGGCGCGCGCCGGCCACATCGGCTGCCGCCACATTGAGCACGCGGGCATGACGAAACAGCCGCAGCGCCTCAAGCTGGCTCTCTTCATCGTTGGGGGGCAAGCGTGACAGGGTCTGTCGTAATTCATCTTCCAGCTCACCACGCTCGGGCGGCGTATAGAGATTGCGCGGGTCGAGCAACTCATCCAGCAGTACCGGATAGCGCGCCAGCTGCTCGCTGATCCAGGCGCTGGCACTGCAAAGACGCACGAACTGCGTCAGCGCATCGGGGTTTTCCTTGAGCAGGGACAGATAGGCCGTGCGGCGCAGCACCGCCTCTACCAGTGCCAGCACACGCTCAAGCGTGATATCCGGTGTATCAGTGGTGGCAACATTGGACAACAGCACCGGCATCAGCGCTTCAAGACGCTCAAAGCCGATACGCTGCATGCCGGTCACGGCGCGTCCGTGACGCAGCTTGAGCAGGCGCTCGCGGGCCCGCGGCGGGTCGCGAAAACCGGACTCGGACAGCAGCGCAATCGCGGCCTCATCATCAAAGGCCTCCTGCCAGAGCGCCCGCCACTCTTCGAGTGCACCAGCCTCGATCAGCTCGTGATCCTCTTCTTCAGGGGGGGCCACAACCTCATCAAAGCGCTCACGCACCCGGTGGCGCACCTCTTCAAGATTTGCCACCAGCCCGTCCCAGTGCTCATGTCCCATGGCAAAGGCAATACGATCACGAGCCAGCGCCTCATCGGGGAGCGATTGGGTCTGGCGATCTTCCAGCCCCTGCAGGGCGTGTTCGAGATCGCGTAGAAAAACATAGTCAGACTGCAGGGCACGTACATCGTGACGTGACATGATTTCAAGACGCTCAAGCTCGGCCAGCGCCCGTTTGAGCGAGGGCGTCTGCAGCTCGGTCACGCGACCGCCACGAATCAGCTGAAAGGCCTGAACGACAAATTCCACCTCGCGAATACCGCCAGCACCCAGCTTGATATCATCCTCACGCCCACGACGCCGAACCTCGCGATTGATCAGTGCCTTCATTTCACGCAGGGATTCGATCGCGCCGAAGTCAATGTACTTGCGATAGACAAAGGGCCGCAGTTCCAATAACAGACGCTGTCCAGCCTCAAGATCGCCCGCAACGGGGCGCGCCTTGAGCATGGCATAGCGCTCCCACTCGCGACCCTGACTCTGGTAGTAGGACAGAAGGCTGGCGAAGCTGCCGGTCAACGGCCCGCCATCTCCCAGAGGCCGAAGACGCATGTCGACGCGAAAGACAAAGCCATCCGCCGTCACCGCATCCAGCGAGGCGATGACCTTCTGACCCAGCCGGGTGAAGTACTCCTGATGCTCCAGCGAGCGCTCACCGCCCTGCGTCTGCCCCTTTTCGGGATAGGCAAAGATCAGATCGATATCGGAAGAGAGGTTGAGCTCGCCGGCCCCTAGCTTGCCCATGCCCAGTATCACCATGCGCTGGGGCCGCCCATCACTGTCGGGTGAAGGCTCGCCATAGCGGGCTGCCAGTGCCTTTTCGTGCCAGCGCAGCGCCGCTTCCATGCAGACCTCGGCAAGGCGCGAGACGGCCGCTGCGATCCCCCAGGCATCGGCATAATCATTACGATCACGCCAGATGATTGCCACCATGCGCTCGCGCCGAAACCGCCGCAGCACCCGCTGAAGGTCCGCCTCACTGGCGGCCCCTTCAAGGGCATGATCGAGCCAGCTTTCCAGAGTTTCCCGGGCAGGGGCGGCCACCAGCTCTTCGTGAGAAAGCAGACGATCAAGCATGACACCGTCGTTGGAGAGGGCTCGCGCCACAAAATCACTGGCCGTGATGGTGGTGACCAGTTCACGCAGGCGCTCTTCGCCCAGGCGTGCCAGCAAGGCCTCATCAAATGTCTCAAGGGTACGACGTGCCTGCGACTGCAGTGCTTCAGGCAGGCCAGTCAGGGCAGCTTGCAGGGACATGGAAGGGCCTCTCTTTGATCCGTTACCTGTCAGCATAACGAAGATTGCAGTCGGAGCCATCACCCCGCATGCTTGTTATACCTGCCAAGGGTATAAAATACGCTGTCTCATGATCGCTAAACGCTCAAGGAGCTGCCATGGCCGAGGTTATCCCCTTTACCGGACACTACCGACACGACCATCGTGAACCGCATGGCTGCTTCGATGCTCACCTGCACATCATCGACCCCCGCTTTGCCCTGATCGATAATCAGGGGTTTCGACCTGCCCCCTTCACCGTGGAAGACTATCGAAAGGCCACCCGCGGGCTGGACATCCGGGGCGGTGCCATCGTGTCAGGCTCCTTTCAGGGCACGGATCAGGACTATCTGCTGGCCGCACTTGAAACGCTGGGCGGTGATTTTGTAGGCGTAACACAGCTGCCTGACGAAACCAGCGATACCCGACTGCTTGAACTTGACGAGGCCGGCGTCCGGGCCATCCGATTCAATCTCAAACGGGGCATGACGACAGACCTTGAGGCCATGGCCCGCCAGGCTCAGCGCGTCTTTGATGTGGTCGGGTGGCACTGCGAGATTTATGCCGATGCCAGCGATCTCGCACCACACCTCGCACTACTGCGCACGCTCCCGGCCATCGTCATTGACCACCTTGGGCTGTCTCAAGCGGGCGTGCCCACCCTTCTGGCCCTGGTCGAAGCCGGTGCGCACGTCAAGGCCAGCGGTTTTGGACGCGTCTCGCTGGATGTACCGGCCACGCTTGCCGCCATTGCCGATGCCAATCCGCATGCCCTGATATTTGGCACCGACCTGCCGGGCACGCGCGCGCCTCGTCCCTTCCGGGAAGGTGATATCGAGCTTTTACACAACACCCTGGGCGATGCCCATGCCATGCTGGCCCTTCATGACAATGCCGTCGCTCTTTACCGACCACGCGGCAGCGATAGTGTGGCCTGATATCATATGATCATGCCCTTCCCCCTGACCGCTGCTGGAGCCTGACCACCTTGCTTGCCGATCGCCTGCCTGCCTCTCCCCTTTTTCGCTGGATCGTGTTGTTGAGCGCCTGTGCGCTGGCGAGTTTTCTGCTTCAGTGGCTACACATACCGGCCGGCGCCCTGATCGGCCCGATGGCGGTCTCCGTGGTCTTTGGCGTTACGGTAGGCGGGTTGAAGCTGCCGCGCGTATTGTTCAAGTCAGGCCAGGGCGTCATCGGGCTTTTGATCGCTCAGGCCATGACGCTGACCGTGCTCTCCACCATCGCCGAGAGCTGGCCGGCCATGATGCTGGCCACCGTGGTCACACTGGTGCTGAGCACCGTGGTCGGCATTTTGCTGGTGCGCTACGGCGGACTGCCCGGCACCACGGCGGCCTGGGGCACCACACCGGGCGCCGCCGCCGCGATGGTCGCCATGGCAGAGCAGGCCAACGCTGACCCAAGGATCGTGGCCACCATGCAGTACGTCCGCGTCATCTGCGTGATCATGGCCGGCGCACTGGTCAGCCATTTTCTGGGCATCTCGGAAAGCGACCACACCACCGCTCACGGCATGACATGGGACATTAACGGTCTGCTGTCGCTGGTGGTGGCACTCGCGCTGATCGCCGCGGGTATCAGCATTTGTGATCGCCTGCTGCCGGCCGGTGCCTTGCTGGGCCCAATGCTGCTGGGGACCGTCGTGCAGGTTTCCGGGTTCATCGACATTCAGCTGCCGCTGCCGCTTCTGGAAGCCGCCTACGCCTGTATCGGCATTTACGTGGGGCTGCGTTTTGATCGCCAGACGGTGCGCAGCGTCATGCATGCCTTCAAGTGGATGTTGATGGCATCAATGATGCTGATCGGTTTCTGCGCCCTCTCGGCGCTGATGCTGGTGCCCATGATGCACAGCGACTTTCTGACGCTATATCTGGCCACCAGCCCCGGCGGGCTGGACTCGATGACCATTATCGCCCTCGACACCCATGCCGATGTGGCCATTGTGGCGGCCCTGCAGGCCCTGCGTCTTTTCACCGTGGTGCTCATCGGACCGTCCATGGCGCGCTTTATTGCCCGCTTTGCCCGTGAGCCGTCACCCTGTTCACATTAGAGGTCTCGGCCGCCCTGTCATGGCATGGCCACGTGATTTATATCCACCTTTTTGGAGCCATCTGCGATGTCCATTATTCACGTTGTTGCCGGCTGTCTGCTCGATCAGGAACAACGCCTGCTTGTTGTCAGAAAGCGTGACACTCAGCACTTCATGCTGCCCGGCGGCAAGCCTGAGCTCGGCGAAACGCCCCTGGTGACACTGACCAGAGAGTGTCAGGAGGAACTGGGCACCTCGATCGGAGAAGGCGAGCTGGCCATGCTGGGCCGCTTTCGCACCCAGGCGGCCAACGAACCTGATACCGATATCGACGCGGACGTCTTCATCATCGAGGATATGGAAGGCACGCCGCAGCCTCGCGGTGAAATCGAGGAGATACGCTGGATGGCACTCGATGACGAGACACTGACGCTGGCCCCCCTGCTCCACGACGAGGTACTGCCGGCCCTGCGTCAAAGGTTTGAGTAACATGACAGACGCTGACGCTTTCGACACCACCAAGCGGCGCGCACCGCAGCGACATGTGGCGCTCGCCCTGCTCAGCGCCCGCGATGAAGTGCTGCTGGTGCGTCAAACGCAACAGACCTGCTATAGCCTGCCCATGATGACCGTGACCGCGGATGCCGAGAACGACGCCCTGTCACGGGCCGTAGCAGCGCTCCAGATCCTGCAATTGGCCGACGGTTCAAAGGCAGTGGACAGCGCCTGGCTGGGTCGCTTTGCTGCACCGGATAACCACGGCCGACTTGATATGCTGGAAGTCTATATCGCCCGCCTGGGTGAGGCCCGGCTGAATGCCGATATCAACTTCGAACGTGCCTGGGCACCGCTACTGTCACTGCCGCCAGAAAACATGATTGACCCGGCCATCGGATTGCAGGTCATGCCGGCTCTGGCATCGCTGATCGATCCTGACGCCCGTCACCGGCGCTGAGCAGTCACTGACCCGGGGTGGCGCTATCCTGCAGGACCCGCTGATTTACCGTCTTTATGAGGTGGTCGGTGTCGATGGACAGACGCTCAAGGACGTCGTTCAGAAGAAGTTCATTGACAGCATCATGAGCGTCATCGACTTCTCGATGGACGTTGAGCGCGAGGAAGACCCAAAGGGCAATCGCGTCAAAATCGCCATGAATGGCAAGTTTTTGCCCGACTGGACTGGTAGCAGCTCGCGGGCTTCCGCCGCGTCGAACCGCTCAACGCGGTCATGACTCGACACTCATCAGCGTATCGGCGTTTTGCTCCATCAACCACTGTCTGAACAGCTGGGCGGCAGGCACGCTACGTGCCTGTCCGGGCATCAGCAATGACAGTCGTCCACGGCTGTCGATTCGGGTATCAAGCGCCTCGACCAGAAGCCCCTGCTCAAGCTCGTGTGCCAGCAGGCGCGTCCAGCCCAGTGTGACGCCCTGCCCGGCCAGCGTGGCATTCATCAAAAGCTGGTAGCTGTTGGCCGACAGCATGCGCGCCGGCGTTTGCCATACCGCGCCCAGTGTTTCGCACCAGCACTGCCAGGTCAGCCAGTCATGATAGTGATCCTCGACCACCATCAGGACGTGATGCTCAAGCAATTCGATGACATCTGCAGGTCGGCCTTCACGGGCCAGGTAGGTGGGTGAACACAGCACGGCAACCTGCTCATGATCGAAGATCGTCTCTGCCGTCATGCCGACCGGGTCCACCTCGCCCTGCAGATGGTAATAGATGCCCAGATCGCACTCGCCGGGCTCCAGCCGATTAGGATCTTCGATGATCAGCATGCGAATGCTGATATCCGGATAGCGCGCCTGGAAGCCGCTCAACTGACGTGACAGCCAGAAAGAGGCAATGGTGGGGGATGAGGCGATGGTCAGGCTCTGCTCACTCGGGCGTCGACGAATGTCGGCGCTGGCGTCGCCCAGCTCGCGCAGAATGCGCTGAACGAGGTGGTAATAGCGTTTGCCGATCTCGGTCAGGGCGAGCCCGGTCATCTGTCGCTCAAAAAGCGGTTTGCCCAGGTCGCTCTCCAGCCGCTGAATCTGGCGGCTTACCGCACTCTGGGTCAGGGCAAGCTCATGACTTGCCCTGGTGATGCTTGCAAGGCGCGCCGCCGCCTCAAAGGCGCGCAGACAGTTTAGAGGCGGCAACGCATGACGAGAAGACATGAACAACGCTCGCGACACCGGGGAAAAAGCCAGCATAGCATGCTGATCAGGTCGGCAGATGACCGCCTCAGATCGCCGTGCGTGGCAGGCATCGCTCCCAGCGCCTTTCGCTGATCACTTGCTCGCCTTCCCGGGCCGTTTGCGAGGCGTTCAGGTAAAAGTGCGTCTCATCGCAGCGAAGTTGATAGCAGCTGTCTACCGTGACCGAAAACGCCCCTTCGCCCTCCTCGCGACAAGCCTTGTAGGTCCAGTGAATCTCGGCCCGGGTTTTCGTGGCATCCTCGGGGTGGCTGGTATACACCTCGCGGGCGCGCTGATCGACCCGTAGTCCATGATCAAGAAAGCGCACATCCCCCATGTCATCTTCCACGATGACGCTGACTTCGCCGCTACCCACGTCTTCGCTGATCGTGCGTTTGGGCGCCCCAGCGCGCAGGGTCTCGAGCCGGCAGGGCGTGGCTGCCTCCGGCGGCTCAAAGGGCATATCGACGTACTCGGCTCTGCAGGTTGGCAACGTCAGTGTCGGCCTCCCGGCCAGCACGGTCAGATCCGAGCGTTTCTTCGGTGACCACACCAGCGGAAAGCTGGCACTCGAGAGCGCCACGCGTAGACGGTGTCCGGCCGGGAGCCGGTAACCGATCAGGTCCATGGCAAGACGCACCGTCATGGACTCGCCCGGCACCGGTGGCTCAATGAGCTCGGGATCATTACGTAGATTGAGATTGAGTGTGCCATAGGTAATCAGCGCACTCTCCCCTTCGGGTGAAACATCGCAAAGGCGTACGTTGAGCTGGCCACAGTCAGTGTCGCTGGCAAGTTCAAGCTCGACCGCTGGCTGTCCCAGAATATCGACACCTTCCGCCCAGGGCGTGGAGTCAAAGGTCAACGCCAGGCCGTCATCGCGGCGCTGATCCGGCGGAAAGTCAGCGCCATACCAGAGCCCGATGTACTCCCCCTGCAGCGATCCGGCCGTCAGCGGCGAGGTGATTCGACGTGCCTCGCTCAGCTCACCGCTGACCACCAGACCGTGATCACCCAGCACCAGCGTGGTCATCTCGACCTCGGCCTCCGGGGCCGGCCAGCCGTGGGTGCGCACCCACTGCCCCGGGCGTTCATCGTATTTCGGGGCCGGCTTCAGACCATCCTGCACATAGAAGGTGCATTCAGGTTCATTCATGATGCCAGTGTCGATATCCTTGAGCCAGTAATCCCACCATCGAAGGGCTTCCTGCAAAAAGCCGATGGCCGGATCAGGAATCGCAAAGTGCGGGTACTTGTGAATCCAGGGGCCCACCAGCGCCTTTTTGGGGCACCGGAGATGCTCCATCATGCGGGGAATCGAATTCATGTAGGCGTCGCCCCAGCCGCTGATGGCATAGACCGCGGCCTTGATATCGCCGTAGTTTTCGCACACCGAGCCATGACGCCAGTACTTATCGCGATGCTGGTGGGCAAGCCAGGTTTCCGCCAGCAGCGGCATGTTTTCAAGCCGATCAAGCCACATCTCTCGCCAGCGATCCCCCACCAGCTGCGGGTCCGGCACTGCGGCGGAAAAGCTCAGCATGGTGGCCGCCCAGCCGAGATTTTCCAGCAGCATATTGCCACCCTTGTAGTGGATGTCGTCAGCGTAACGGTCATCCGTGGAGCACAGCGTGATAATCGCCTTGAGCGGCTCGGGACGCAGCGCGGCCAGCTGCAGACTGTTAAAGCCGCCCCACGAGATCCCCATCATGCCAAGCTTGCCATTACACCAGGGCTGCGCGGCAATCCAGTCGATCACCTCAAGGCCGTCGGCCTGTTCCTGTGGGGCATATTCGTCCTGCATCAACCCGTCGGACTCCCCGTTGCCGCGCATATCAACTCGCACGCAGGCATAGCCATGTCCGGCAAGATACGGATGCGTCAGCTCATCGCGCACGGCCGTACCATCGCGCTTTCGGTACGGCAGATATTCAAGAATGGCCGGTACCGGATGCTGCTCTGCCTCTTCCGGCAGCCAGAGACGGGCGGCCAGGCGCGTGCCGTCAGCAAGCGTAATCCAGGCGTTTTCGATCTCGCGTACGCGATGGGGAAAGCTGTCTCTGGTCTGCATTATTTCACTGCCCGTTCGGTCGTGGAGGGTCGCTGATCTGTCGATGAGGCACTGGTTGCGGCACTGTCGGTTCCAAGGCTTTCAGAGACCTGATGGGCGACGCGTTCAAACAGGGGTGGCTCGTTGATGCGTGACGGGTCACCAATCCAGCGCCAGATCGAGACGCTGGCCAGCAGGATCATCAGCATCGCCGGCAGCCCGCCGAGATTGGAGAGCATTTTGACCCCTTCGATGCCAACGAAGCTGGTCATTACCCAGGACACCGTGCCAATGATCATGCCCCAGACCACCTTCATGGGCAGGGAGCTGCTCATGTCGGAATCAGCGGTCAGTCCTCGGGTACATAGATTGCCGATGGCATCCGTATTGGAATCGGCTGCGGTCACATAGGAGATGAAAGCGATGAAAAGTAAAAGCGGCACGGTAATGGTCGACAGCGGCAGCTCACCAAAGAAGCTGTAAAGCACCTGCTCGATGCCTGAGTCATTGAGAATGGCGTAGAGCCCTGAGTTCTCCGCCATGTCCAGATGCAGGGCACTGGTCGAGAAAATAATGATCCAGACCATCGAACACAGGGCCGGAAAGATCAGGTTAATGTTGAGAAATTCGCGCACCGTGTAGCCACGCGAGATGCGCCCCAGAAACAGGGAGGTGACCGGCGCCCAGGCAAACCAGACCGCCCAGTAAAAGATGCTCCAGGACTGCGCCCAGGTATCGTTGGCCGCTGTACCGGTATACAGGCTCTTCGAGAAGAAATTGTCCAGATAGGTGCCAATCGACTCTACACCGAGTCCCAGCATGTAAAGCGTGGGGCCGCAGACCAGAACGAACACACCGACCACCAGCATCAAAAAGGCATTCAGTGATGACAGTCTGGCAATACCGCGCTGCAGCCCGGTGGCGGCCGAGATCACGAAGGTGGTCACAATCAGTGCCGTGACGATACCCAGCTTCCAGGGGCTGGTCTCTCCGCCAATGTAGCCGTTGAGTCCGCCGGTGATGGTCAATGTTCCCGTGCCCAGCGATGACGCCATGCCGGCGACCAGCGCATAGAGTGCGATGGCATCAATCAGTCCACCAACGCGGCGCACGCGTTTGCGCCCAAAGAGAGGCTCGAAAAAGCTGGCAATCGAGAAACGCTGGCGCCGGTTATAAAACACCAGCGCAAAGACCAGCGCGGGGACGGCGTAAATGGCGTAGGGGGTAAAGGTCCAGTGCAGGAACATGCTGGAGATGGCAAAGCGTGCGGCGTCGGGAGAAGCGGGCTCTATACCAAGCCCGGGAGCAGGACCATGGAAGTGGTAAAGCGGCTCCGAAGTGGTCCAGAAAAGAATACCGACAGCCAAAGTGGTACACAGCGTAATGGAGAACCAGCGCAGCCTTGAAAGCAGCGGCGTGGCATGTTCGCCGCCAATACGAATGCGCCCCAGTGGTGACACGTAGATGATGGCGCCCAGCACCAGTAGATAAAGACTGCCCAGGCTGAACAGCCATGAAAAATGTGCAAGTACGAAACTGTTAAGCGAACTGGCAACGCTGACAAAGCCATCCATGTTGATAAAGCTTGTGATGACGGCGACCAGCAACACCAGAAACACGGGCCAGAAGACCCATGGCCGAATGGAGTGCGTCATTGCGGTTTCACCCTTTGTTTATCGTTATGTGTCCTGCGTCATTCAGGTATTCCGGGGGTATTGCTGCGCCATCGCCTGAGCGATATGGCACCCATGCCACACCGGAATACCTTATTTATCCAAAGCCTTTGTGCTCGGCCTTGCAATCGATAAATGGGCATGAGGGTATGATCTGAGCGCATACCCTTCCGAGTATTGAGCGGTTTCAGACATGCAAAACGGCCCGAAGTGAATCACTTCGGGCCGTTAAACGAACAGATAACAGGATGAAAAATCAGGCCAGACGCATGATCAGCAGACTGCCCCAGACCAGAAAGGCAAACAGGACACAGAGAAAGACAGCTGCCGAACCTAGGTCCTTGGCACGCCCGGAAAGCTCGTGGTGCTCAACGCCGATACGATCCACCACGGTTTCCACGGCAGAATTGAGCAGCTCCACGGCCATGACCAGTACGGCGCTGCCAATCAGCAAAAGCCATTCAATCAGTGAACGTCCCAGCCAGAAGGTGGCCGGTAGCAGCAGGATGCTCAACATCAGCTCCTGACGAAAGGCCGCCTCGTTGTGCCAGGCCGCCGTCAGCCCTTTCCAAGAGTAGCGAGTGGAATGAAATAGCCGCTTGATACCGGTATGCGCGGGCTTCATGCAATGGGTTCCTGTCCATGGATCACAGGTATCGCGGGTCACCTGCCATCTTTAAGGGGAAGCAAGCATCCTACCAAAGCAGTGGGTCAGGGGGCCACGACCGGGGCCGTCATGCCGGAGAAAAGATGAGTGCTCCCCGCCAACCGACTTCTTGATCTGCCCTGCCCCGGCCGGCACTCGACAGGGGCGAAGTATCAATGACTGGCGATCATGGTATCAATATCACTGGCCACGGCCTCCAGGGTGGTCGTCCAGTTGATATAGGGAGTCGGCGCTCGGCCGTTGACCATGACCGTGAAGGCGCCCCAGCGGCCTGACAGCGTGCGAAAATAGCCCGCGACGGCACGCACCGGTACCGGCTCATTAAGGGTACCGGTCTTGATCATCACATTTTGCTGGAAACGCTCGCTGCCGCGGCGGATGAAATTCATGGGACCGTTAACAGGCGTCTGCATGCCGGCCACAAACACCGGGAAAAGCGCCGGCTGGTGATACATGTGATCCAGCAGTGCCGTCACGCCGCGGGCACTGGTGTGGCTCTCCGGCGTCAGCCCGCTGCCGGAGCGCAGGTTGACCGGGCCATGGCCGGGGATATCACGAGCAAAGGCGTCCAGCGTTGCTCCGGCACTTTGCATGCTGGGCGTCCCACTCACCAGATCAAGCGCCAGCGTATCGGCCATGAAGTTATTGGAATAGTTGAGCATACGCAGAAGCTGTTCCTGCAGCGGCTTGCCTTCCACAGCAGACAGCACGCGCGATTCGCTACCGGGCCGACTGGAGGTGGGCGAGAAGCCCCCGGTCACGGCAATGCCGGCACCCTGCATGATCGACCTTATCGTGGCCAGTGTCTGCTCGGCCGGGTCGGCGCTGGAGCGATAAACGCTGGCGGGAGCACTGTCCATGCGAATCTGTCCCGAGACCACCAGAGTATCCTGGCCACCGCTGGTGGTGCGCTCGGCGCTGATCCCGGTACTGCCCTGCGACACCGTCGTGACGCGGTTGTCCACACGCGTCAGCGGTTTGGCGCCGGCACAGCTGGTGACGCGTGCCGGCACACCTTCGGCGTCTCCCGGCATGACCCGCATGCACCATGTAGCAAAGTCTACCGCTGTAGAAGTGAGCTGAGCATCGAAGGCATGTCGGGTACGCGTTTGGGCGTCACATCGATCCGTGGTCACACAGGTCACCGGTCCAAATCGCCACTGGCTGGCCAGCACTCGACCATCGATGCGATGAATACCGCGGCTTGCCAGACCTTGAACCAGAAGCCAGTAATCCTCGCTGGTCATGCCGGGGTCACCACCACCATCCAGGATCAGATCGCCCTTGAGAACCCCATCAACGATGTCGCCGCTGCTGCTAAGCTCGGTCGTGAAGCGCTTTTGTGGCCCCCACTGCGTCAGGGCCGCCGCGGCAGTGTAAAGCTTTGAGACAGAGGCCGGTGTCATCTGCTGGTCGGGCGCGATGCTGCCCAGTGACTCACCGCTGTCCAGCAGACGCGCTTGGGCACCGACCACAAAACCCTTTTCCGCCAGCGCCTGCGTGGCAGGAAACCCTTCGGCATGCGCCTGCGCCACAAGAACCGGAGAGGCCATCATCATGGGTGAGAATAACAGGCAGGAAAAAAAACGTAAGACAACCGAGCAACGAACACCCACGGCAGTAAACCTTGCAGGCATGAAAAATTCCCTGTTTCAGGAGCACCTTGTTTAAGCCTCAGAGTAATGGGCATGCCTGTGCCGTGGCAATGCGCGCTGCTGCGATCCACGGTTTTTTCGAAGACTTATTGAGCGTTCATTTTTGAAAAGCACTGCAGCACGATCACCCCGGAGACGATCAGTGCGATGCCCAGCATGGCGGGCAAATCAGGGCGTTCGCCGAAAACGATCATGGCCACCAGCAGGGTGAGCACCATGCCAAGCGCTGCCCAGATGGCGTAGGCCACTCCCACGGGCATGCTCTTGAGCACCACGGACAGCAGATAAAACGCCAGTCCGTAACCTACGACCGTGATCAGGCTCGGCCCCCATCGAGTGAAGGTGTTGGAGGCCTTGAGCGCATTGGTGGCGATGACTTCGGCGAAAATGGCCAGAACCAGATAAAGATAGGGCTGCTAGGACACGGCATGTTCCTTTCAGGTTGAGTCGAGACGGGGTCAGGACTTCGATGTCGAAACGCTCGGCGAGCACTGCAGCCGCCACAGGGTATGTCCACTATCGAAATACTTGTGCTCAAAAGCGCTGATGAAGTCGCTGTCCGGTGTCAGCGACAGCGTCTCGATGCCGGGCATTTGCCCTGTGGCCTGTTTGACGGCGCAGGCAAACTCCTCGACATAGATCTGCCAGTTACTGCGTAGCTCAAGCACCCCACCCAATGCCAGTATCACCGGGAATACCGGATGGGCATGCCAGCGTCTTTTGAGCTGAGACGCCTTGGGATAAGGGTTGGGATAGAAAATGCAGTGACGCTCCGGTCGCCAGCCGGCCAGATGCGCCAGCCGCCAGAAATCGACCAGATCGGCGCGCACCAGTAGAGCATTGTCGGGAAAGTCGCCCAGCTCTCGGGTGTAATCCCGCGACAGGCGGTCAGCGCTGCGATCGATACCCAGCACACAGGCATTGGGATAATCGCGAGCCAGCCGGCGGGTCGAGCGACCTGTCCCGCAGCCGGCATCCAGAATCAGCGGACCACCATGAGCCTGATAAAACTGTTGTGCCTCGTCAAAGGCGCCCCGTGTATGCTCGGCAATGGGGCGACGCCAGTCATTATCGAGGGCGCGCTGAACATGAAGGGCAAGGTCGGGATGCAACCCCTCCTGGGTGGAATATACCGGCGTGGAGTTGGCGAACATGGCACTTTTAACAATATGGAGGAAGCTTCATTGACGCTCTGCGGCGCCAACCCCTGATCGAGCGAATCGACACCGCCGGACAGTCCGCATGCCTTGGACAGCACGCTCACTACCCTGCCACCTCGACATGACAACTCGTTGACCGGCCGACATGACGTCCTGCCCGGGGCGATGCTATCATGATTGCCCTGTTTTGGCGGACTCACCACGGCAAGTGGTGACGGTATATCGCCATCCTTTCAGCGACACGGTCGCCATGGCTTTATCGCTTCCTTATAGGCATCAACACGAGGGTTTCGGCTTGTCACAGTTACCGGTGATCGTCGGCATGGGCGGTATTAATCCCGCTGGCAGAACGTCCGGTCATCAGTCCTTCAATCGGACCGTGATCGATGCACTGCCCGAAAAGACCCGACAGTATACCCTCTCGGGACTCGCCCGGCTGATGGGACGGCACCAGTCAAACGGACCGGAAGATCACGGTACATCCCTTGATGATGCTGCCATGGCCGAACGCCATGATCAGCATGTACGTCGTCATACCCTGATTCGTCGTATCGAGGATGAGCGCTTTGCCGACGCCGGTATTCCGGCCAATCGTCAGGCCAGCATGACACTTGATGCGCCCTTGACGGTCAACCTCAGTCGGCGCCAGCTGCCCGAAAATCCGCCCGCACACTGGCAGATCGAGCCGATCGATGAGCGCCATGTCAGCGTCACCGTTCCGGCCGGCGAATTTGAAGTACTGCTGCCCGAGCGTCGCGATGCGCTGGTCAAGAGCGCCGGCCAGTTGCCGACCGGCTTTGATCCGGCCAGCTTCTATCGCAGCGTGCACCATCCGCGCGCCCTGTCGATGACCATCTTTGCAGCTTCCGACTGTCTGGGTCAGAGCGGCTTCGAGTGGGACAGTCTGAGCCAGCAGCTTGACCCTGATCAGATCGCCGTTTATGCCGGCAACTCGATCGGACAGCTGGATGCCCAGGGCTGGGGCGGTTTGATCAACAGCTTTGTCACCGGCCAGCGCGCGACGTCCAAGCAGATGCCTCTGGGCTACGGACAGATGCCGGCCGACTTTCTCAATGCCTATGTACTGGGCAGCGTTGGCGCCACGGGCGCCATGCAGGGTGCCTGCGCCACCTTTTTATACAACCTTCGCCTGGGCGTGGATGACATTCGCATGGGACGGCGCCGGCTGGTCATGGTAGGCACGGCAGATGCGCCCATCACGCCGGAAATTATTGAAGGATTTCGCGTCATGAGCGCGCTGGCCGATGACGCCAGCGTCAAGGCGCTCGATGCGCTGGAGCTTCTGACCGATGAGGATTACCAGCGCGTCTGCCGCCCGTTTGCGCGCAACTGTGGTTTCACCATTGCCGAGTCTGCCCAGTTTGTCATGCTCATGGATGACAGTCTGGCGCTTGAACTGGGGGCCGACATTCTGGGCGCCGTACCGGAAGTCTTCATCAATGCCGATGGCTACAAGCGCTCCATCTCGGCACCGGGCATCGGCAACTACATTACGCTTGGCAAGAGTGTGGCGCTGGCCAGCGATATTCTGGGCGAGAAGGCCGTGCGCGAGCGCAGCTACATCCACTCCCACGGCACCAGCACACCGAAAAACCGGATTACCGAATCCCACGTGCTCGACAGCGTGGCACGCGCCAACAATATCGAGCACTGGCCGGTCACCGCCATCAAGGCCTATCTGGGACACTCCCAGGGCAGTGCAGCCGGCGATCAGATGACAAGCGCTCTGGGCAGCTTCAGGACCGGTCTGCTGCCGGGGATCTTTACGCTCGATGCCGTGGCCGACGATGTCCACGGCGAGCGTCTGGATCTTTTCCGTGAGCATCGCGAGTTTCGCGCCGATGTCAGCTTCATCAATGCCAAGGGCTTTGGTGGCAACAATGCCACGGCCCCCCTGCTATCGCCGGAAGCCACCGAACGGCTTTTGACGCAGCGCCACGGTGAGGCCGCCATGACACAATGGCGTCGCCGCCGTGAACAGGTGCAGGCACGTCAGGCCGAGTTCGAGGCGCGGTCGCAAAAGGGCGAGTTTTCACCCACCTATCGTTTCGGTGAAGGCGTTCTTGAAGGCCCCGAGCTCGAGGTCGGGGCCCGGGAGATTCATATCCCCGGCTATCACAAACCGGTATCGCTTGAAGTCGATAACCCGTTCGGCACGCTCGATTAACGGATAGAGCCAGCCCTTGTGCCGGTTCGACAGCCAACGTTGTCGACTCCGGCGCTTTACAGTACTCTCGCGACGCCTGATCTGACGGCGTATGGCCTATCAACGACATGACCCTGCCGGCAGTTCGGAGATGAATGGAGTCCGTACATGAACATTGTGGTGTATCCCGGAACCTTTGATCCGATCACCAATGGTCATACCGACCTGATCGAGCGTGCGGCATCCATGTTTGATCGGGTCATCGTGGCCGTCGCGCACAGCCCGCGCAAGCAGCCGACCCTGTCACTCGATGAGCGTGTGCAGCTTGCCAGAGAGATTCTGGATCACCTCGACAATGTCGAAGTCGTCGGTTTCAGCTGTCTTTTGACCCAGCTGGTGGATCGGGTCGGGGCACGCATCATTCTGCGCGGGCTACGGGCGGTCTCGGATTTCGAGTACGAGCTGCAGCTGGCCAACATGAATCGAGCGCTGGCGCCTCATGTTGAAAGTCTTTTTTTGACGCCTGAAGTCGAGAATTCCTATATTTCATCCACCATTGTCCGTGAAATTGCCCGCCTTGGCGGTGACGTTTCATCGATGGTGCATCCCCGCATCGCCCAGGCGCTTGCAGAACATTTTCGCAGCGCCTGAATCGGCAAACGGCCCCGGGCCGGCGGATGACAGCCGCGTCGCGTCCTGCAACGGCGCGCGCGAACCAGGAGGTTACCATGTCCCTGATGATCACCGATGAGTGCATCAACTGCGACGTTTGCGAGCCGGAATGCCCCAATAACGCCATCTCACCGGGCGAAGAGATCTATGTGATCGACCCGGGGCTTTGTACCGAGTGCGTCGGCCACTTCGATGAGCCACAGTGTCAGCAGGTCTGTCCGGTCGACTGCATCCCGCTCGATCCCGAGCGCGAGGAGTCACGCGAGCAGCTGATGGAAAAATACGAGCGTATTACCGCGGTCGAAAGCTGAGTTCTACGATCTGGCATGTGATTCAAAAAGGGGTGGCCCACAGGCCACCCCTTTTTACTGAGCGAGAGGATCAAAAGGTGTAGGTGGCAAACAGCTCCAGCAGCTGGGAGGTATGGTCATTGCCGCCAAACCGCGCACGGGCGCCCTCGTCCGGGAAGGAGACGGCATAAACGCCGGACAGGGTGACCTGCTCACTGATGTTCCAGTCAGCGTAGAGATTGATCTCTTTTGCAAAGTCGGCGTCGCTGGCACCAACGGACTGCGGGTCATCAAGGCGGAATCGATAGCCGATGATGCCGGTTTCCAGATCATCACGCGGGGAAACCGAAGCGCGCAGCATGTCGATTTTCATGTTGGTATTGAACAGCATGTATTCGCCGGTGATCTCCCCCATGAACCAGTTGCCCCATCCGCCGGCAAACTCATAAAACAACGTATCGTAGTTTTCACTGAACCGAGCATGGCGATAGGCGATTTCAGGCGACCAGGGCGCGTTCTGAAACGTATAGGTGGCCTGGACATACCAGCCATCGTCATCAATGTCGGCATCGCGATTTTTCTGGCTGACGTACTGCCCGCCCAGCGCAAGACCCGGCACATCCGCCAGCGGTCGCCCCTTGAGACGCACGTTCCAGACCTCCATGCCATCACGCCCGGCAATGTCGCTGTCGTAGGTGCGAAGCCAGGCACCGCCGATTTTGGCGCGATCGGTGAAAGTATATTCAGCGTTGATACCGTTGGCCGAGGTCTCCTCATCGGGTCCGCCCTGCACGTACTGATCCTGTTCCAGGTGGAACAGATCTCCATGCCAGCCATGGCTGTCGATCGAGGCAATGGCCGCATTCTTGAAGCCCTGACTCGGGCCGTTCCAGTAGCCGCCATACTTGCCGGTATCGGTATAACCGTCACCGACCAGAAACCCCTCACCAAACATGAACTGCTGTCGCCCGAAGGAGAACGTCAGGGCATCCTTCCCCAGTGAATCGGACAGCAGCGAGCCACTGCGCCAGCCGATATAGGCCTGATCGAGGCGTGTGTGTTCAGGGTGATCGGGTGTGGCACCCGAGGCATCACCGTAGGCACTGCCACGGGTCATGCTGCCTACGCCCACGACGCCGGCAAAGACTACGCTTTGACCGGTATCGATCTCGCCTCGCAAAGTCGGCGTGGCCGACAGCTCCCACCAGCTCGGATGCCTGCCGGTAGGGGTGGCGCCGTCGATGCCGCTGGACGAGCCGAAATTGACATTACGGGTTGCCGCACTATAACCGTAAAAACTCAGCCCACCGCTGAGTCGAATGCCGTTTTCACGGTCATTGAACAGCTCGTGACTGGCCGTGGGCTGTTGGATACCGGGATCGATATAATCCAGATCGGTGACCGCCTCACCAAAGGCGGTGGTGGTCCCCATGACCGTACCCGCCAGTACCATGGCAAGCCTTGATGCGCCCCGACAGGGCACTGCGTTGCGTCGAAACTCCATGACTTTTCCCGAATATCGATCCCTGACTGGCCTGGCCTTTGCTGCGCCGTTCTGCCGGGTCGAGTTTATTATGATGAAAGGTCCGCATACGGCTGCCCAAAGGAAATCCATGACCTCAAGCGTCCCTGACAACCGTGCGATGAGCGCAGGATCTTAAAACCCCGTTCTAAAACAGGGGTTACCTTAGGCAAGCATTCCGATACTTTAAAGGTTCAATGACATTTTCCCCGATGCCGGCGACGTACTGACGTCGCCGATGGCATGTGGCAAGCTCCACAAGCACCAATCAGCCGGTACCCTTATGTCCCTTTCGCGCTCTCCTGATTTTGCGCAGCGTCTGCATGACGTCTGGCGTCTTTCATGGCCCATCATCATCTCCAATGCCAGCGTACCGCTGCTGGGACTGGTCGATACCGCCGTCATCGGACATCTCCCCCACGCGCGTTATCTGGCGGCAGTGACCCTTGGCAGCACGCTGTTCAGTTTCCTGTTCTGGGGATTTGGTTTTCTGCGCATGGGCACCACCGGGCTGACCTCTCAGGCCGTCGGACGCGGCGAGGACCAGGCCGTTCGCAATCTGCTTGGCCAGTCCCTTTTGATTGCCGTGGTCATCGGTCTGGCATTGATTGCCCTGTCGGCACCGCTGATCCATCTGGGGCTCTGGCTGCTACAGCCCGACAGCGAGGCCACGGCGCAGCTGTCTGCCGACTACGCTCATGTTCGCATCCTCTCAGCGCCGGCAGTACTGATGAATTACGCCATCATCGGCTGGTTTCTGGGACGCCAGAATGCTCGTGTCACTCTGCTTTTGATGCTGATCGCCAACGGCGTCAACATCGTGCTGGATATCGTACTGGTGGTCGGTCTCGACATGAACGTCAAGGGCGTGGCCACGGCCACACTGGTCGGAGACTATACGGCCCTGGCCTTCGGCCTCTGGATGGTGCGCCGAGCGCTGAAAACGCTGGGAGGACGGTTCGATACCACCCCGCTCAAGCGCCTGACTGCCTATGGCGAACTCTTCCGCGTCAATCGACATCTCTTCGTGCGTACCCTATGCCTGCTTTTTGCCATGGCCTTTTTCACCTCTCAGGGCGCGCAGATGGGGGATCAGACACTGGCCGCCAATGCCATTCTGATGCAGCTGGTCATGATGATCTCCTATGGACTGGACGGGTTTGCCAACGCCGCCGAGGCCCTGACCGGCAAGGCGGCCGGCCGAGCCGACTGGCACGAGTTTGGGCGCTCGGTGCATGCCTGTGCGGTGTTTTCGCTTTTAACGGCAGTACTGGCTGCGCTGGCCTTTGCACTGGTCGGCCCATGGCTGATCGCACGCCTGACCGATATCGAGGCCATTCGACAGCTCACCGGTGACTATTTGCCATGGCTGGTCATCATGCCGCTGGTAGCGGTCTGGAGCTATCTGCTCGATGGGGTATTCATTGGGACAACGGATACGCGCGCCATGCGTGACACGATCCTTCTGGCGCTGGCGGTCTATCTACCGGTGTGGTGGCTGACCCAGCCACTGGGCAATCACGGGCTCTGGCTGGCCTTTACAATCTTTACGCTGGTGCGCTCGCTGGGACTCGGCATGATCTACCTTTCACGTCGCAAAAACCGATGGGCGGATCAGGCGCCGGCGGTTCGTTTCGATGAATAACCCCTGGTAAAGCACGATTTTCAATCGTTAACGTCCTGTACCCTCTGGCTTAATATGCTGATCTGCGCTTCTTAACGCCGGAAGATGGAATGGCAACGCTCAAGACAGCTCTCAAGCACCTTCTGACCGGCCCGATGGGCAGCCTTTTCGGGCTGCTGCTGATACTCATGATCGTCATGAGGCTGATGCCTGGCCAGCAGGTTTTCGGCCTGATGCACAACTATCTAGGGTTTCACTCCCTGATTGAGTTGACCTGCGTGGTCGTGGCTGTCCTGTCTGCGCTGGCCATCTTCAACAGCTATCGAACGCTTTCCTACCAGTATCTGTGCGTGGGCAGCCTGATGGCACTGTCAGCCGTCATGGATACCCTGCACCTGCTCTCCATGCCGGGCATGACCGATTTTTTCTCGCCCAACACGCTGGACAAGGCGATCTACTTCTGGCTACTGGCCCGCCTGTGTGCGATCAGCGCCCTGCTGTTGCTGTCACTTTCTCATTTTTCTGACCAGCCAGCCCGATTCCCGCGCCTGACGTTAATGCTGTTTCTTGCTGCGGGCGTCCTGTTCCCCATCTTCGTCTTTGGCTATCCGCAGGATATCCCGGCGATGTATATCCCGGGCCATGGACTGACACCGCTCAAGATCATGCTGGAGTGGGGACTGGCCGGCATGGCCGTACTCGCCGGTATCATTTTGCTGCGCTCTACCCGTCTGCGTCAGCGGCGTGACCGAGAAATGCTCACACTGGCGGCCTGGGTCACGGCGCTGGCCGAAATCTGCTTCACGCTCTACGGCTCGGCCAACGACGAATTCAACATCCTCGGACATATTTACAAGGCCATTTCCTACATCCTGATCTTTCGGGCCCTTTTTTTGAGCCACCTGCGTTATCCATGGAAGGCCCTGAACGAGACCCAGACCCGCCTGGCCGAGCAGGAGCAGCGCTGGAATCTTGCCCTGAAGGGCTCCGCCACAGGCGTGTGGGACATGAACCTGGTCACCGACAGATTGTTTGCTTCAGCCCAGTTTCATCAGATGCTGGGCTATCGCAACGGCGCATTGCCGCGGGAGGCCCAGGCCTGGCGCGAACGCCTGTTTCATCCCGACGATCTGGGTCATGTGATGGCAAGTTTTGACGAACACGTGGCTGGCCTCAGTGAGCACTGGCGCTGCGAATATCGTTTCCTTGATGCGCAGAATCAGTGGCGCTGGCTGCAGGCCAATGGCCAGATCATGGATTTTGATGAAGAACAGCGCCCTACCCGAATCGTGGGTACGGTCATTGATATTCAGACGCGCCGTGAACAGGAACAGCGTCTATCGGAAGCGCGTCAGCGCCTGCAGACGCTGTTTGATACAACGCCTCTCAGCATGCTGGTCATCGACCGCAAGGGCGTCATACAACAGCACAATCCCATGCTGGAGCAGCTTCTGACGCCGCACGAGATTGCCATCGGCCAGGACAGCATCTGGCAGTGGGTCAGTACCGAGGAGGAATCACACCCGCTTCAAAGCTGGCAGGAATGGCAGCAGCAGGTGGATATGTCGGATCACGAATCCACCTGGCACTGCGAACTGACCATGATCTTTTATGACCATGGTCGCTCCGAACAGCCGCTATGGACCGAATGGGTCATCTCGGCACTGCCGGAAGAGGACCTTTACCTCCTGTTGATCGAGGACATCAGTGCCCGCAGGCAGGCCACCGAGCTGTTGATTGAAAACGCCGGGCTCTATCGCAGCACCTTTGAAAGCGGTAATGCCATCAAGTTGCTCATTGACCCTGACAGTGGTGCCATCATTGATGCCAACACGGCCGCCAGCGACTACTACGGTTACTCGCCGGCAATGCTCAGGACGATGACCATGGCCAGCATCTCATTGACGCCGCAGGCAACTCGTCAACAGCGTGCCCGCAAGACCCTGTTGGAACAGGAAGCACATTTCGAGACCCGTCATCGCCTGGCCGATGGTGCCGTACGCGATGTGGAAGTGTTCGTGGCGGCCGTCGTGATCGGGGGCAGAACGCTGATCTATGAAATGGTGCATGACATCACGGCACGCAAGGAGGCTGAACAGGATCTGGTGCTGCTCAATCAGCGCCTGTCCCAGGATGGACTGTACCGACAGCACCTTAACGAGCTGAGCACGCGACTGTTCGAGCTCAATGACATTGCCGGTGTCATTCCGCTGCTGGAAGAATATTTGCCCCGGTGTTTCACCGATACCTGCGGCGAACTGGCCCTGCGCATCGAAGAGCTGGAGCAGGCGCACTGTATCACCTGGGGGGGTGCACTAATCGAGCAGCCCTCATTTGAATATCGCCAGCGCCTGAGCACATCAACCGGCGCCATGGGACGCATGACACTCCAGGCGAATCCGCGCGATGACGAGGATCGTCATCGCCTTGAGCGCATGACCGATGAAACCGCACGCATTCTGACGCTGACCCTGATCAATCTGCGTCTGCGCAATCAGCTGACCGATCACGCCTATCGTGACGCCCTGACCGGACTCTATAACCGGCGCTATCTCAACGAGACCCTGCCCGACCTGCTCGAAAACGCCAGTGCCGAGTCACCGGTCTCGCTGGCACTGCTGGATCTGGACCATTTCAAGCGACTCAACGATACCTGGGGCCATGATGCCGGTGATCAGGTACTGGTCGCACTGGGCGAGATTCTGACCCAGCGGCTACGCGCCACGGACCTTTCGTGCCGCTATGGCGGTGAGGAATTCATTGTGGTGCTGCCCGGAGCCTCTGCCAGCATTGCGATGATGCGTCTCAACGAAGTGCTCGAGCAGTTCGGCCTGTGGTCCATGGAGGCAGGAGATGATCGAATCAGTCATCTTACCTTTTCAGCCGGGCTGATCGAGGCTCCCAGACAGGGCCACGACATGAACACGCTGATTGAACTGGCCGACCAGGCACTGTATGGCGCCAAGCATGCCGGGCGTGGGCGGGTACACTCATTCGATGCTGCCCTTCTGGCCAACTGACCTGTCAGAAATTTCCTGCCTGGCCGGCATGACCTGCCTCTCTTTGGTCGTAGGCATCCGCCAATGACGGCCTCGTAAATCACCGTTTTATCGGCGGGGTCAAGGCACAGTCATGGAACATACCACGTTGGTCGCATTGCTCATTGTGATCGTTTCGATCACTTTTTCTCTCGTTCCAATCAACGCATCTGCGTTCTGCAGGTGCCGGTCACGATCAGCGGGAGAAGGCTCATGCGTTTACTTGCCACGGTACAGAAGGTTCCAGGGGGCCTGATGGTCGTGCCGCTGATTCTGGGTGCGACGCTTAACACCATCGATCAATTGCATCTGCCCTGGATCACCGCGGTCCTGCAGTGGCTGGGCGCCGGCCAGACCGACAGTGGCAACTACGAATTCCTGCGCATTGGCGGTTTTTCACAGGAGCTTTTCAAGGACGGCGCGCTGGTCCTGATCGCGCTGTTTTTGTTCTGCTCGGGGAGTCAGATGAATCTGCGCGTCGGCGGCAAGGCGCTTAAAAAGGGCGTGCTGCTGGTGAGCGCCAAATACCTGACCGGTCTTGCCGTTGGTCTGGCACTGGGCTTCATGTTCGATCCCATCAACGGTCTTCTGGGGCTCTCGACCGTCGCCATCATCGCGGCGATGACCAACGGTAATGGCGGCATGTATGCCGCACTGACCAGCCAGTACGGCAATCGCTCCGATACGGGCGCCGTGGCGATCCTGTCACTCAACGATGGACCCTTTTTCACGCTCATGTCGCTGGGGCTGCTGGGCTCGCAGTTTCCCATGATCGCCTTCATTGCCGTACTGCTGCCCATCGCACTGGGCATGCTGCTGGGTAACCTGGATGAAGACATTCGAACCTTTCTCAAGCCAGGTGAAATCCTGCCGGTGCCCTTTTTTGCTCTTGCCCTTGGCGCCAACATGAATCTGGCCGTGTTCTTCAATCCTCAGGTCGTGGGCGCCGGTCTGTTGCTGGGTGTGATGACCACGGTCCTCACCGGTGCCGCCGGCATCCTGATCTTCAGGGTATTTCGTGAGCGCAGCGTCATCGCCCCTGTCTCGGAAGCGACCACTGCCGGCAATGCGGCGGGCACGCCTGCGGCCATCGCCGCCGCCGCTGCCGTGGCCGCCAGTTCCGGGATGATGAGTGCCGCCGAAGCGCAGAGCTATCAGGATCTGGTCAATATCGCGACGTCGCAGATCTCGATTGCCACCCTGACCACGGCGATTCTCGGACCGATCGCCGTCATCATCATTGACCGCTGGCAGCGCCGGCAGGGCATTGATGGCACGCTGGAAGATGAACCGGCGCGGGCTGCCCGCGAGGCAGATGCCTCTTCCGGCTCAGGCGCGTAAGCTACGCTGACAACCCTCACCACATCCGTGACAAACCGTGCCGGCACCACGTGTGCCGGCACTCTGCCGAGAGCGCCCATGAAAACCTCATTATTGTATGGTAAAGGCGAGCTGGCACTCGACGTGCCTGATAACGCCTTTATCGTGACACCGCCGGAGCAGCCGGCCCTTGAGTCACCGCAGCAGGCCGTACGCGACGCCCTTGCAAACCCCATCGACACGCCGCCCCTGTCACGGATGGTCAAGGCCACGGACAGGGTCGCGATCGTGATCAGCGACATCACCCGCCCGACGCCCAATCACATTCTGGTGCCCCTTCTGATCGAGGCACTCGAGCATGTGCCTCACGAGCAGTTTGTCATCATCAACGGCACCGGCACCCATCGCGATCAGACCGAGGCAGAACTGCGCACCATGCTGGGTGACTGGGTGGTGGACCATATCGAGATCATCAACAACCACTGCGACAATTACGATGAGCTTGTGAATGTCGGTGATAACAGCTTCGGCTGTCCGTCATGGCTCAACAAGCGCTATGTCGAAGCCGATTTTCGTATTGTCACCGGCTTTATCGAACCGCATTTCTTTGCCGGCTTCTCCGGCGGCCCCAAGGGCATCATGCCCGGCATCGCAGGCCTTGAGACCATTCTAACCTTTCACAATGCCCGCATGATCGGCGACCCCCGCTCGACCTGGGGCAACATGGCAGACAACCCGCTGCAGGCCATGACGCGTGAAATCAATGCGCTATGTCCGCCGCATTTCATGCTTAACGTGACGCTCAACCGTGACAAGGGCATCACGAAAGTCTTTGCCGGCGACATGACACAGGCGCACCGGCTGGGCTGTGAGCACGAGCTCAAGCACGCCATGGTGCAATGCGATGAGCGTTTTGATGTTGTCATTACGGGCAATTCCGGTTATCCGCTGGATCAAAACCTGTACCAGGCCGTCAAGGGAATGAGTGCAGCGCACAAGATCGTTCGGGAAGGAGGCACCATTCTCATGGCCGCCGAATGCTCGGATGGTCTGCCAGACCACGGCCGCTTTGCCGAAATACTCGGTATGGCCGACTCTCCTCAAGCGCTGCTGGAGATGATCGAAAACCCGGAATTCAGCATGCTCGATCAATGGCAGGTACAAAAGCAGGCGGTGATTCAGTGCTGGGCCGATGTCATGCTCTACTCCACTCTTGACGATGACCAGGCGCGACTGGCCATGATGACGCCGGTTCATGACATCGAGGAGACCCTCAAGACCCTGAAGGAACGCTATGGTGATCACATGCGTGTGGCCGTCATGCCGTTGGGCCCCCTGACGGTCCCCTATGTGGATGACGCCGTCGCAGATGACAACAATGCCTGAACGCACGTCAGGAGAGTGACATGAGCGATTCGCTGATTGCCCGCCAGGGGCCTGACATCGCATCAATTGGTCCGGAGCTTGAACATCATGTCAGTCACGGACAGGCTCTGGAGAGCAAGCTGGAGGCACTGCGCGACATATTGCGCGAGATGGGTGACGTGGTTGTGGCCTTCTCGGGCGGTGTGGACAGCACCTTTCTACTGGCCGTGGCGCTGGAAACCCTGGGCAGGGAGCGGGTGCTGGCGGTCACGGCCGACTCCGAATCCTACCCTTTCGAGGAACTTGATGCCGCGCGCTCACTGGCCGAACGGCTGGAGGCACCGCACCGGGTCATCGAAACTTCCGAGATTGCCATCCCCGGCTATGCCGATAACGATGCCCAGCGCTGCTACTACTGCAAGACGGGGCTGTTTACCCATCTGGCGCCCATCATGGTCGAGGCAGGCTTTCACAATATCGTTTTCGGCCTGATTGCCGACGATGACGGTGAGCACCGCCCGGGCACCGTGGCGGCCCGTGAGTACAGCGTGCGCGGCCCCCTGCACGAAGCCGGTCTCTACAAGGCGGAGATTCGTGAACTCTCCCAGGCGATGGGACTGCCCAACTGGAACAAACCGTCGCTTGCCTGTCTCTCCTCACGCGTGGCCTATGGCGAGCGCATTACGCTTGAAAAACTCGAGCGTATTGCCGAGGCCGAGCGCCGCATACGCCGGCTGGGCGTGACGCAGCTACGTGTGCGCCACCACGGCGAGCTGGCACGAATCGAAGTCACGCCAGAGGAGATGCCGCGCCTGCTTGAACACCATGATTGGCTGGTCGAGACGCTGACCGAACTGGGCTATGCCTGGGTAACGCTTGACCTGGCGGGCTACCGCAGCGGCAGCATGAACCGGCTACTGCGCAACGACAAGGAAATACCGCATGTCTGAACGGCCCCCCGAGCCCATTTCCGATCTGGGGTTCGCCCGTGTCGATCATGATCGCGAGGCCCGCAACGGCGTACCGGAAGTGGTCTTTGGTGAAGGCAAGCGTGCCGAGCAGATCAGCGCCATTGCCTCTCGACTGCTGGCACGTCATCAGCGCGCACTGGTCACTCGTGTGGATGAAACGCAGGCCGAGACAGTGCTGCGGGACCACCCCGAAGGCCATTACGACCCCATCAGCCGACTGCTCTGGTGGGGGCAGGCGCCACAACAGCTCCCCGGCAGTGCCGCGGTTATCTGCGCCGGTACCTCCGACCTGCCGGTTGCGGAAGAAGCCGCGCAGACGCTTGAGTGGCTGGGCGTCCATGCCCCGCGGCTCAACGATGTGGGCGTGGCCGGTATCGATCGACTTCTCGCACACCGCGAGGCACTGACGCGGGCCGATGTTCTGATCGTTGTGGCCGGTATGGAAGGCGCGCTGCCCAGCGTCGTGACCGGACTGGTCAACAGCCCCGTCATCGCAGTACCGACCTCGGTGGGCTATGGCGCCAGTCTTCAGGGTTTGACGGCGCTGCTGGGCATGCTGTCGGCGTGTGCCACCGGCATGAGCGTGGTCAATATCGACAACGGGTTTGGCGCCGCCTGGCAGGCGGCCGGCATTCTGCGTCTGGCCGCACGAGGTGTGCACGAGATGCCGCTCCACTTTAGCTCATCACGGGAATCATCAGGATCATGACCACGCTGCATATCGACTGCACCTTCGGCATTGCCGGCGACATGCTGCTGGCCGCCCTGATCGATCTGGGTGCCGATCAGGCCTGGATCGAACAGAGCCTGCGCCAGCTTCCCATTGATGCGTTCAGGCTTTCCAGCGAACGCGTGGACCGCTGCGGCATCAGCGCGCGACTGCTCTCGATACATCTGCATGGGCAGACGTCTCACCCTCATCGTGACGGGCATCACCATGGTCATGGTGGCCACGACCACGACCATGACCACGACCACGACCACGACCACGACCACGACCACGACCACGACCACGACCACGACCACGACCACGACCACGACCACGACCACGACCACGACCACGACCACGACCACGACCACGACCACGACCACGACCACGACCACGACCACGACCACGACCATCAGCATGGTGATGCCCCTCACCACCATCCGCATCGTCCGGCCGGCGAAATTCTCGACATGCTGGCCCATGCCACGCTGCCCGAACGGGTTCTCTCGCGGGCCACGGCACTGTTTACCGCCATTGCCAATGCTGAAGGCCGAATTCATGGCATTCCCCCGAAGAGGTACATTTGCATGAAGTCGGGGCGATGGATTCGATCATTGACATCATCGGGGTCTGTCTGGCGCTGGAAAACCTAGGTGTGGACCACATCACGGCCTGTCCCGTACCGGTCGGTCACGGCGTGGTGTCGATGGCGCACGGACGTTTCCCGATTCCGGCCCCGGCCGCACTCGAGCTTTTGAAGGGCGTACCGCTGTCCGATTTTGATGCACCGGGTGAGCTGACCACGCCCACGGGCGCCGCCTTTCTCGGCGTGCTGGTGTCTCGCTTTGGCACGCTACCGGCACAGACCCCGACCCGCATCGGCTATGGCGCCGGCAATCGTAATCCGCGTCACCCCAATGTGCTGCGGGCCATCATGTTTGATCCTGACACCCGCACACCTTCAGATCAGGATGAGCACCAGGACGACACCCGGGAGCAAATCACGGTTTTGTCATGCCAGCTGGATGACGCCACCGGAGAGCAGCTGGGCCATGCACTGACCCTTTTAATGGACGCTGGTGCGCTGGACGTCTTTCACACGCCGGTTACCATGAAAAAATCAAGGCCCGGGGTCCTGGTGACCGTACTGGCCAGAATGCAGGATGCCGAGCGACTGGAGAAACTGCTGCTGATCCATACGCCGACCTTTGGCGTTCGGCGTCACATCTGCCATCGACGGATTCTCGAGCGGCATATCGAGACGTTAACGACGCCACTGGGCGACATTCGGATCAAGGTTGGCCGACTGGACGATCATGTGCTGAGGAGAACGCCGGAATACGAAGATGTTCGGCGTCTGGCGATAACTCATGATCTATCACTGAGTCAGGTACTGGAGCATGTCCAGACAGCAATGCCTTCGGCCCGCTGAGGCTTTAGCTGCCATATGACAGGCTTCTGACCGCGAGGGCTCGTTCCTCCCAGGGCGGCCTGCACGCCGACAGCATGCGATACTGTCGGCGTGCCTCCTTTTTTCTCCAGGGATCATCATCCCCACGCTCACCACAAGAGGTAGAAATGAAAGTCGCCCGACGCCGCCAGGCCATGCTGGATGCCGTACTTTCCGGTCTGACCGATGTAGATACCCTGTGCGCTCACTTTGGCGTGTCGGAAGCGACGGTCAGGCGAGATCTGGGGGCACTGGCCGAGCAGGGGCTGATCGTGCGTACCTACGGGGGCGCCGCCCATGTTGGCCTGCGCGAACCGGAGCTGACGCTGGCCCAGCGTCAGTCATGTCATGAGGACATCAAGGCACAACTGGCCGCGCTGGCGCTTGAGCAGATCAACGATAACGACACCCTGTTGCTGGATGGCGGTACCACTACCGCGGCCCTGGCCGCGGTACTGCACCAGCGACACGGGCTGCATGTCATTACCAACAATCTGGCAGCACTATCGGCGCTTGATCGTCTCCCCGAAGGACGAGTGACCATACTGGGCGGGGAGCTGCGCCCCTCCAGCATGACCACCATGGGCCCTGCCGCACAGGCCATGTTGACACGACTCTCGGTCGATCGCGTCTTCATGAGTGCCGATGGCGTCACCGCCGAGCTGGGACTGTGCGAGGCGAGCCCCGAACAGGCCTGGCTCAAGGAGCTGATGCTCCAGCGCAGCGCCAGGTGCTATGTCATGGCCGACCACACCAAGCTGGGTCGCACCAGCCAGCAGCACTGGACGCCGTTACCCACGGGATGGACACTGATCACCGATGCCTGTGATGAACAGGTCCTGACGCCCTTTCGCCAGCATCACGTCTGCGTGCTGTCTCTCCCCTCATCGCCTGACCATCAGGGCTGATGCCTTGCGCGCACATTGCCTCAGTCGGACATGAAAGGCCCGGGGTCAACTGGAGGTCGGTGTGCCATGCGCTTTCACGCATGACCCATTATCATGGTCGGGGTTGATACGACGCTGCCAACGCCTGACGGAATGTTATCGGCGCAGATTTCCGGCTACGCTGTCGGTAGTTACCACATACATTGAATGCAGGATGATGATCGCTCATGACCACCCAGCAGCAGATTATTGACGCGCTCGATATCGAGCAGCACTTTGACGCTCAACAGGAAGTGGAACGACGCATCGACTTCCTGGCGGACTATCTGAAAGAAACCGGCGCCGAAACACTGGTCCTGGGCATCAGCGGCGGCGTGGATTCCACCACGGCGGGACGCCTTTGCCAGCTTGCCGTGGAAAGAATCCGCGAGCGCGGTGGCCATGCGACCTTCCATGCCATGCGCCTGCCCTACGGTGAGCAGCATGATGAAGATGATGCTCAGGCAGCCATCAACTACATCCGGGCGGACCGGCAGCTTGACGTCAACATCAAGCCCTCGGCGGATGCCATGCTTGAAAGCCTTGAACAGAGCGGCCTTGAGTTCAATGACAAGCATCAGCGCGATTTTGTTCATGGCAACATCAAGGCACGCGCGCGCATGATTGCGCAGTATGCCGTGGCCGGTCGCCACAACGGCCTGGTGGTCGGCACCGACCATGGCGCTGAAGCGGTCATGGGCTTTTTCACCAAGCATGGGGATGGCGCCTGTGATCTCACACCGCTTTTTGGTCTGAACAAGCGTCGCGTCCGCGCACTGCTCAGCGTGCTGGATGGCCCCGAGTCACTGGTCAACAAGGTACCCACTGCCGATCTGGAATCCCTCTCTCCGGGTCGTGCCGATGAAGACGCCCTGGGCGTCAGCTACGATCAGATCGATGACTTCCTGGAAGGCAAGGAGATCGATCAGGCGGCCGCGAAGCGTATTATCAGTACTTTCGAACGAACGGCACACAAGCGGGATCTGCCGCGTTCACCGTAACCCATTCCAGACCCTGAACCCTGATGCTGCCGGAGGCTTGAGCGCTTGTGACTTGACGCAGGGCGCTCAAGCATCTGAGATAGCCTCTCACGCAAGGAGGCACACATGCATCAAGAGGATTCCCCATCAGAGGGTCGCACGCAGCGCGATCGCTATCCGCCGGCCAACAGCTGGGCCGATCAGCCGCGTAGCGATGCCCCCGAAGAGGACAAGCACGAGCCGCCTAGAGACGTTCCGGGCTGGCGGGAGAAGTGCTATCTTGCCTGGGATCTGATCATCATGGTGCTGGTGTCGACCAGCCTGCTGCTGATCCTTTTTGACACGCTATACCTGACCAGTCCCTTTCGCGATCTGCTTTCGGCCATCTCGCCGACGCTTGAGCAATGGGGTGGCTGGCTACATGCCAATTTTGAAACGATCGATCTCTGGTTCGTTGCCGTCTTCGTATTCGACGTACTGGTGGGCTGGGCGTTCGCCATCTGGGACAGGCGCTACCATCGCTGGTTTTTCTACCCCTTCGTGCACTGGTACGACGTGCTTGGCTGCATTCCGGTCGGCGGGCTGCGGCTGCTGCGCGTGCTGCGTATCATCGGGCTTCTGGTTCGGCTGCAGCGTACGCGCCTGATCGATATTCGCACCTGGGGCATCTATCGCTTTTTCTACAAGTATTACGAAATCGCACTCGAAGAGATCTCTGATCGCGTGATCGTCAGAATGCTGACCGATGTGCAGGAAGGCTTTCTCTCCAAGGGCAACATTTCACGCCGCGTGACCGACGAAGTTCTACTGCCCCGCAAGCAGCAGCTTGTCGATGACGTGGCCCATCGCATTCAGCGTGTACTGGGCGAAAGCTATGCCCATCATCGCGAGGACATCAATGACTGGGTCAGCGGCCTGGTCCATCGCGCCATCACGGAAAACCCGACCGTTCGCAGCCTGCAGCGTTTACCGATGGGCGCTCAGATGGTCGAAGCCATGGACGAGGCGATGGCGGATGTGGCCAACCGGTTGATTCGCGAAGCCGTCATCGGCATTCGTTCACCGGATTTTCGGTCCCTGATCGAAGAGCTGGCCAATCGCACCATCGACCGCAGCGTCCCGGTCAGTGCCAGTGACTATCAGGCGCTCGAACAGGTACTGGTCGAGGTGCTTGATGTGCTCAAGAGTGAAGTGAAGGTACAGCGCTGGAAGGAACGCTATTACTAGCGCCAGCGGCGACCGCGACGTGACGCCTGTCCGGCGTCACGTCGCGGTGACTCTGATTTGGTGAACGCTGCTCCGTGAGCCAGCCCCGGCCTTGAAGGGGCATTAACGATCGGGGTGGCTGGCCATCTTCTTCAGGGTGCCGTCATGTCGAATCAGGCCGTGCCATACCACGGCCAGCAGCACATGCCCGGCGATCAGCACTCCCAGCGTCCATGCCATCCAGACATGCCACTGGGCCGTGAGCTCGGCCAGCCCGCCCATTTCGCGTCCGCCGCTCATGAGCTGCACGCCAAACACTACCAGCGGCCTGCCGGATGCCCAGTTCATGGTCAGTCCCAGCAGCGGGACCAGAATCATCAGCAGATACATGAGAAGCTGACCAAAGGCGACCAGCATTTCGGCCCCCCGGTCATGGGGTGGGCGATTGGAAAGATTGTAAAGCCCCCATGTCGAGCGCAGGGCCACCAGAAGCATCAGCGTGAACCCGATGCTCTTGTGCGTTCCCACCATAAAGGAAACCCAGGGGGCGCGCCCGACCAGACCGGCCGCGATCATGCCGGCAAACTGCCACAGCAAAAGCACCGCCATCAGCCAGTGAAAAAGACGGCTGATACGCCCATAATATTCGCGAGTATCTCGCCAGGCGATGGAAGGCACAAAAGGCTCCTTGAAGCTTGGGCCGCGCGACACGCGCGACGGACAGGCCTACATTAGTTCAGCGGGCTTGTCTGGTGCTGAAAAAGATCCTCTTACTCCACATAAGAGGGATGTGTATTACCATAACGCCTGCCTGCCACCTTATTGAGAGCATGATGCGCCAGTTTCAAGCTGCCCTTTCGCACCGCGCCGTCGCGCTTTCGCTCGTTCTTGGTGTGACCTCCCTGCTACTGAGTGCCTGTGGAGCACCGGCCATGAAGCCGGTGGAGCTGACGCTGCGCGAGCAGGCCCCACTGTCCGGACTGGCTCATGACCACAACACGTTCGGGCGCTGGCCACAGGCCACATGGTGGCACGACTTTGATGACTCGCAGCTTAACGCCCTGATCGAGCGTGCCATGGCCAGCGCGCCGTCGCTGGACAGCGCCCGGGCGCGCTTCGAAATTGCCTCCCGTCAGCTGGAGGGCAGCCAGGCCGATACCCGCGCAAAGCTTGAAGGCAGTATTCGGGCCAACCAGAGCTATAGCCATACCGACCTTGAATATCCGGCCCTCGGTCTACCGGGTTTCGACGCCGGCAGTGCCGGCAACAGCCAGCGCAGCAATGTGGGCCTGGCCACCCTGTCGTTTGACTGGGATCTTGATTGGTGGGGCAAGAAGCGCGCCGCCATCGAGGCCGCGCTTGATCAGCGCCACGCCGCACGACTGGAGCAGGCCGCTGCTGCCAGCGCCCTGCAGGCCGGCATCACCCGCGCCTATATGGACTGGCAACTGCGTCAGGCCCAGCTATCGAATCTGGACATGCTTCTAGACGCCGCTCGCGAGAGCGTGCGCATTACTGCCCTTCGCGTCGAGCGAGAGATCGAAAATCCTGCGAAACTGGATCAGGCTCATGAGCAGATTTCCACGCTCGAGCAGCAACGCGCACAGACCGATGGTGCCGCCCGGCTGGACCAGATACAGCTGGCCACACTGATGGGGGTGTCTCCGGGCGAGCTTGATGATCTGACACCGAAACCCCTCCCCCAGCTGGACACCACGCTGCCGAGTGAAGCCGGACTCGAGCTGATTGCCCGCCGACCGGACATCATGGCCAGCCGCTGGCAGGTCGAGGCCCGCATACGCGGCATTGATCAGGCACGCGCCGACTACTACCCCAACGTCAGCCTGTCAGCACTGGCCGGTTTTCTGCGCCTTCATCCGTTGGGCACAGGCCGCAACGAGGATATATCGATGGCATCGATCGGCCCGGCAGTAACGCTGCCCATCTTTGAAGGCGGACGGCTCGATGCCCGCTATAACGCCAGTCGCGCCCAGCTGGAAAGTGCCATCGCCGACTACAACCAGCGCGTCGTGGATGCCGCTCAGGATGTGGCCCGCCAGACCGTCACGATGGCACGCCTCGAGGCACAGCGTGAGGCGCAGTCACAGGCGCTTGAAAGTTATCAGCACCGCCTTGAACTTGCTCGCGAGCGAGATCATCGCGGTGTCGAGGATCCGCGCACACTGATCGAGGCACAGCAGGGGCTCATCCGTGAGCGCATGACGCGTCTGGCACTCGATGGCGAGCTGCTGGATACCCGGATACAGCTGATTCATGCCCTGGGCGGGGGCTATCATGGGCGCGTCCCCGATGCCGACACGCGCTATTTGACGACGGGAAGTGCCACTGATGAGTCATGACAACGACGACAGGATCGACCACGAGGCTCACGGTCATCCCTCTGACGGAGAGGATACCGCTGAAGCGCCGGTATCGCGCAAAAAACGCAATCTCATTCTGCTCGTCATCGCGCTGGTATTTGTGCTGGCCGGTATTGGCTGGTATCTGCTGGAGACCCTGGTGCTCAGCACCCGCGTCATTACCGATGATGCCTACGTCCAGGGTGATCAGGTCAATATCTCCTCACAGATCAACGCCACGGTAACGGCCATCAGCGTTGAAGATACCGAGCCGGTCAAACGCGGCCAGGTGCTGGTCACGCTGGACGACAGCGATACCCGCAACGCGCTTGATCAGGCCGGCGCGCAGCTGGCGCAGGCCGTGCGCCAGTATCGTCAGCAACTAGCACAGGCCGTACAGTTTGATGCGGCCGTGGTCACCGCCCGCGCACAGTTCGAGCGTGCCCGCGACGAGTATCAGCGCCGCAAGCCGCTGCTGGCCCAGCGTGCTGCCTCAAAAGAAGAAGTCGACAGCGCCCGGCGCCAGTATGACGCCGCCCGGGCACAGCTCGAGCAGGCCCAGGCGCAGGCCCGCGCGGCCCATGCCCTGATCGATGGCACCGACCTCTGGCATGATCCTGGCGTCATGCAGGCCCGTGCCGCCTACCGCGATGCCTGGATTGCCCAGCAGAGAACGCACGTCATCGCGCCGGTCGATGGCCGCGTTGCCAGCCGACAGGTACAGCTGGGCCAGAGCGTGCAGGCCGGACAGCCGCTTTTGACGGTCGTGCCGCTGCACCATCTCTGGGTGGAGGCCAACTTCAAGGAGACCCAGCTGGGGCGGGTACGCATCGGGCAAGCCGCCACCGTGACCACCGACTTCTACGGCGATGACGTGGTCTATCACGGCCACGTGGCCGGACTGTCGGCCGGTACCGGATCGGCGTTTTCCCTGCTGCCGGCCCAGAACGCCACCGGCAACTGGATCAAGGTGGTGCAACGCGTGCCGGTTCGTGTCGTCCTTGAAGGCGATACCCTCGACACTCACCCACTGAGAGTCGGGCTATCCACCTATACGCGGATCGATTTAAACGATAATGCCGATGGCCCCAGGCTGGGGGATGCCCCCGAAGTCCGAGCCCCTCAGCGCACCACGGTATTTGATGCACGACAGCGTCAGGCCGATGACGCTGCCATGGCCATCATCCGCGATAACGCCGGCGACCTGCTCAAGGATGCCGACGACAGCGCTACGCCATGAGTGAGGCGGCCACCGCTCCCGGCGAGCAGGAAGCCATGGCGCCTCTGCGCGGCATCAAGCTGGTTCTACTAACGCTGGCGATGGGCCTTGCCACCTTCATGGAGGTGCTCGACATCTCCATCGTCAACGTCTCGGTGCATACCATTGCCGGCGACATGGGGGTCAGTACCAGCGAGGGCACCTGGGCCATCAGTGCCTATGCCCTCTCCAGCGCCATCGCCCAGCCGCTGACCGGCTGGCTGGCGCGACGCTTTGGCGAGGTGCGCCTGTTTTGCACCTCCATTTCACTGTTCGTGCTGTTCTCGGCCCTGTGTGGTTTTGCCAACAGCATGATCATGCTCGTGGTCTTTCGCCTGCTTCAGGGTGCAGTGTCCGGCCCGCTGGTACCGCTGACCCAGACACTGCTATTGAAGAACTATCCGCCGGAAAAGCGCAGCATGGCCATTGGACTGTGGGCCATGACCGTGGTGGTCGCCCCCATCTGTGGCCCGATTCTCGGCGGCTGGCTGACCGATAACTACTCCTGGCCATGGATTTTCTACATCAATATTCCGGTCGGCATTCTGTCGCTGGTGCTGAGCCTGTGGCTGCTGCGCGGGCGCGAATCAAAAACCACTCGTGTGCCGGTCGATGTCATCGGGCTGGGACTTTTGATCGTGGGCGTCGGTGCGCTGCAGTTCATGCTCGATAACGGCAACGATCATGACTGGTTTGCCTCCCCCATGATCCTGACGCTGGGCATCGTGGCGCTGGTCGGCATTACCTTTCTGGTGGCCTGGGTGTTGATGCATCGCCGTCCGGTGGTCAATCTGCGCCTGTTCGGCCAGCGCAATTTCGCCATCGGCACACTGTGTCTGTCACTGGGCATGTTCGCCTTTTTCGGCAACACGGTGATCACCCCCAACTGGGTGCAGCAGGTCATGGGCTATAACGCGACCTGGGCCGGCCTTGCCGTGGCCCCCATCGGTATCCTGGCGCTGTTTGCCTCACCGCTGGTCGGGCGTTTTCAAAGCCATTTTGACCTGCGCTTTCTGGTTACTTTTGGCTTTGCGGTCTTCGCCTTCTGTTCGTTCTGGGCGGCAGGCTTTAACAACCAGATTGCCTATGAAGAGCTGGCCATGCCCCGCTTCGTGATGGGCGCCGGTGTGGCGTTCTTTTTCGTGCCCATCAACCAGATTATCTTTGCCGGACTCAGGGACGATCAGATTGCCGATGCTTCAGGCCTTTCCAACTTCTGCCGCACCCTGGCCACCAGTATCTCCACGGCGGTATCGGTCACTCTCTATGACCATCGCAGCATCTATCACCACGCGCGCCTGACGGAAGCGGTCGTCCCTGGCAGTCCGGAGACCGAGCACTATCTGGATCAACTGGGGACACTGGGCCTGCATGATCAGAGCGCCTGGGCCATGATGAATGATGTCGTCAATGCCCAAGCCGCGACCATGGCGTTCAATGACGTCATCTGGCTGTTCGGTATCATCTTTGTGGTGGCCATCGGCCTGATCTGGCTGGCACGCCCGCCCTTTCCCTCCGGCGGGCCAATGCACTGAATTTATCGGTATCGCCTTCAATTTATATTAAGCACCGATTAAGTTCGTGTACCAGGCTAACATTGCCGACTAATATCTGGTGCTGACGCTATCCAACATTTCCCTCGCCGGTCTCCTCCCCTAAGCTCTGGCGTTCGGGACTTGTCAGCGCCGTCTGTCATCTTTCAACCACATTGGCATGGAGGCCATCATGGTGAAAAAGCACACCGCGCACGAAAGTAACGCCCAGGTTTATGGCAGTCAGGATGACGGCACCTCACCCGGCGGCGGCTGGCAGGCCATCAGAGCCGTCGAGGAACACATGTTCCGCCAGCAGGTCCCCTTTACGGGCAATCGCCTGATGCTGTCGATGAACAAGCACAATGGCTTCAAATGCCCCAGCTGTGCCTGGCCCGATCCGGTCAAACCGGCAATGGCCGAATTCTGCGAAAACGGTGCCAAGGCCGTGGCTTGGGAGACCACCCGCAAGCGGGTCCGCCCGGAGTTTTTTGAACGTCATACCGTGACCGAGCTTTCAAACTGGAGCGACCACGAACTCGAAAGCCAGGGGCGCCTGACCCACCCGATGCGCTATAACGCCGAGACGGACAAATACGAGGCGATCGACTGGGAAGCTGCCTTCAAGGAAATCGGCGAGGAACTCAAGGCGCAGGAAGATCCCTGGCGGGTCCAGCTTTATACCTCTGGCCATGCGCCCAACGAATCGGCCTTCATGTTTCAGCTGTTCGGCCGGATGTATGGGATCAACAACTTCCCCGACTGCTCCAACATGTGCCACGAGACCACGACGGTCTCGCTGCCCGAAAGCCTGGGTGTGGGCAAGGCCACGACCACGCTGGACGATTTCGATCACACCGATGCCGTGTTCATCTTCGGTCAGAACACCGGCACCAACAGCCCGCGCATGATGGGCAATCTGCATGAGCTGGTCGGTCGCGGCGGCGCCGTGGTGACCTTCAATCCGCTGCGTGAAAAAGCGCTGGTACGCTTTGCCAACCCGCAAAGTCCGATGGATATGCTCAAACCATCAGGCACGACCATCAGCTCGCAGTATCATCAGGTCCGTATCGGTGGGGATATCGCTGCCATCCAGGGCATGTGCAAGGTAGTCATTGAAGCCGACGACCGGGCGCTGGCCAACGGCGAAACACGCGTACTGGACCATGAGTTCATCGAAGCCCATACCCACGGTCTGGAGAGCTTCGCCGATCACTGCCGCGCACTGGACTGGGATCGCATCGAGCGCCATTCGGGGCTCAAGCGCGAGGCGATCGAGCAGGCCGCCAAGGTCTACATGAAGGCCGAGCGCGTCATCTGCTGCTGGGGCATGGGCATCACCCAGCAGACCCACGGCGGCGATGGCGTGCAGCAGATCGTCAATTTGTTGCTGCTGCGCGGCAACATCGGTCGCCGCGGTGCCGGTGCCTGCCCGGTTCGCGGGCACTCCAACGTGCAGGGTGATCGCACCATGGGCATTTATCAAAAGCCCGGCGAAGCGTTTTTGAGTCAGCTCGACAAGGTCTTTGATATCCAGTCACCGCGTCAGCACGGCGCCGACGTGGCGCAGTGCTGTGAAGCCATTCTGGCCGGCGGCGTGGATACCTTTATCGGATTGGGCGGCAACTTCTTCCGTGCCATCCCCGACATCGATCGGGTGGCCGAGAAAACGCTCAATACCCTGAAGATGACCGTACAGGTGTCGACCAAGCTCAACCGCAGCCATCTCATCCACGGTAAAAAGGCTTTTATCCTGCCGTGTCTGGCACGCACCGAGAAGGATGTTCAGGCCGGTGTATTGCAGACCGTGACGCTTGAAGATGGCATGAGTAACGTCAATGGCTCGACCGGTCAGATCGAGCCGGCATCTCCCCACCTCAAATCCGAGGTCGCCATCATCGCCGGCATTGCGCGTGCCACGCTGCCACCGCATCAAAAGGTCGACTGGGAGTGGCTCAGCGAAGATTATGCCCGCATCCGCGATCGTATCGAGGCGGTCTTCCCTGACATGTTCAAGGACTATAACGCCCGTGTCGGCGAGCCCGGCGGCTTTCATCTCTATAACGCCGCCCGCGAGCGCGTGTGGGAGACCGATAGCGGCCGTGCCAACTTCCTTTTCCCGGGCGAAACACTGGATACCGGCATGACAGGCCCCGAGGCCGATCATTTCCAGCTGATTACCACCCGCGGACACGATCAGTTCAACACCACGGTGTATTCGCTCGATGACCGCTATCGCGATGTCTACGGCACCCGCATGGTGGTGATGATGAACCCGGCCGATATCGAACGTCTCGGCCTTGAAGAGGGCAACCTGATCGAGTTTCGTGCCGTGGCAGAAGATGGTATCGAGCGCCAGGCCTCGGGCTTTCGCGTCATGCCCTATGACGTGCCCGAAGGCTGTGCGGCGGCCTATTACCCGGAAACCAACGGCCTGATTCCGATTGCCAACCGGGATGAGCGCAGTCATACCATCGCGGCCAAGTCGGTGCCGGTCACCATTCATCTGATGGATACCGAGCAGGTCCAGGAGCAGACCGGCATGCTCGCCACCGCCTGATCACGACCTCACTGACACGTTGAGATGTACCTTTCAGGGCCCTGCCATGACCATGGCAGGGCCCTGTGTCGTGGCATGATCAAAGGCTTAAGGATGGTAGCAAAAGCTTGTGCCACAATGTCTGGAACCATTCACGTACCCAAGGATCACGGAGACGAACCCATGATCACCGTCTACGGCGACTATCGCTCGGGCAACTGCTACAAGGTCCGACTGACCCTGGCATTGCTGGAGATCGGCCACCGCTGGTTTAACGTCGATTTTCTGACCGGCGAGACCCGCAGCGACGACTTTGCCGTTCGCAATCCTGCACGTCGAATTCCGATGCTGGAGCGGCATGACGGTCGCACGCTGGTGGAATCCAACGCCATCCTGTATTACCTGGCACACGACAGCGCGCTTGTCCCCGACGATGATTTCGACCGCGCGCGTATGCTGCAGTGGATGTTTTTCGAGCAGCATCGCCATGAGCCCTCACTCTCCGTGGCCCGTTTGATTCACTGGTATCAGGGCGACCCGAGCGAGCGCCTTGAAGAACTGGTAGCGCGCCAGGAAAACGCGCGCCAGGCACTGGATATCATGGAACAAACGTTGAGCACTCAGCCCTTTCTGGCCGGAGAAACACTGACACTGGCCGACATTGCTCTCTTTGCTCATACCCATATCGCCGACCAGGCCGGTCTTTTGCTGCTGGACTGGCCGCACGTGGTGAACTGGTGTGGACGTATCGAGGAAATTCCGGGGTTTGTGTCGATGCAGGACATTCCCGACGACACGGTGCCGGCCGCCATCATTTGATGCCTGCTGTCAAAGGGTGTGACATTTCAGCACCTTGTTGAAGATTTCGACGGCCGAACCCTCAAGCCGCGGCGATGCCTGACGATAACCATGAAAAGCCATAGGGGAACGCTAATGAATGTCGTCGGCATTGTCGTTTTTCATGGTTACGGCGCAGGCGATATTTCAACGATACCCAAGACATCATGAGCGACCCTTCAAACGATAGCACCGGTATTCTGTTTGCCCGCCAGCCCATCTATGATCGTCAGTTGAACCTGGCCGGCTATGAACTGCTGTTTCGACCCTACGGCGGTGGCCCCATCGTGGCCGCGGATTTCGACGGCAATCGGGCGACCAGCCAGGTGTTGATCAATGCCTTTACGGCGGCCGACATCAATGAGGTGTGTAATCAGCAGCCCGCATATGTGAACTTCACCTCCGACAGTCTGGTCCAGGACATCCCTTTCGACTCCCGTGTTCTGGTCATCGAGATCCTCGAAGATGTGACCGATACCGGCGATGTTATCGAGGCGCTGACACGACTGCGCGAGGAAGGTCATGTCATGGCGCTGGATGACTACGCCCTCAACGATGCCAGTCACCCGCTGCTGCCCTTTGTTGATATCGTCAAGCTCGACTACCCCGCCTATACCAGCGACACCCTCGTCAGCACCATCATGGCCCTGAAGGCTCGCTATCCCGGCCTTCGGCTGCTGGCCGAAAAGATCGAAACCCAGGAAGACTATCGCATTGCCATGGAGGCCGGGTGCCATCTGTTTCAGGGTTATTTTCTGGCGCGTCCCGAGCCTGTCCGCGGTCGAGTCATGCCGATCAACCGGCTGAACACTCTGAAATTGCTGGCCGAGCTCAACGCGCCTGATATTTCGATGCGCGATATGGCCGAAACCGTGCAGCGCGACCCGTTTCTCAGCGTTCGACTGCTGCGCATGGCCAACTCCGCCTTTGCCCAGCAAAGCCGACCGGTTACCTCACTTCACGGCGCGGTCATGGCACTGGGACTTTCACGCATTCGCAGTCTGGCCAGCCTTCTGGTGCTGTCGCGCTTTGAAGACAAGCCACATGCCCTGCAGAATCTGGCGATGATGCTGGGACACTTCTGTCACCAGCTGGCGCACCACCTTCCCGGGCAGGCCAGCGAAATGGGCTTTACCGTCGGTCTTTTCTCCTGTCTGGACAGCTTCATGGATCAGCCGATGGAAGAGATTCTGGCGCAGATCCCCGTCCACCCCGATATCGAAGCCGCCCTGATGCACCGTACTGGCGCATTGGGATTGATTCTGCAAACGGCCACGGATTATCAAAAGGCCCACTGGGAAAGCATTGACTGGCCCGGTCTGGCCTCGCTGGGGCTGTCTCCCGAGCAGGTGGCCATTGCCTATCAGCACGCACTGACGCGTACCAACCGGGAACAATGACGCAGACCTTCGCCGTGACCTTGATCGTCACCTCCCAATGAGCGCCACGCCCTAGACACCGCTTGAACTCGGACTTACCCATCATGTTTCGACTTTTTCAGGTCGAAGATCGCCCCGTCTCCACAGCCGATACAGCCGATACAGCCGATACAGCCTGCTCACGCGCCGCATGATCCGGCAGCAGCAGGTTCAGAACCATGGCGGCAAGGCCACCGGCACTGATCGATGAACTCAACAGCAGGGTCATCATGTCCGGAAGCTGCTCGAATATTGCCGGCTAGCTTGCCACCCCCAGGCCGACGCCAAAGGACACCGCCATGATGGTCAGGCTGCGCCGATCCAGCGTCACCCGTGCCAGAATGCGGATGCCGGCAGCCGCCACACTGCCGAACATGACCAGCAAGGCACCTCCCAGCACCGGCGGCGGAATCTGCGAGAGTATCGCGCCCAGTACCGGAAAGAGTCCCAGGATCACTAAAATGGCCCCCACATATTGGCCCACGTAACGACTGGCCACACCGCTGAGCTGGATCACGCCATTATTCTGGGAAAAGGTCGTGTTGGGGAAGGTATTGAACACCGCCGCCAGCATCGAATTGACGCCGTCTCCCAGTACACCGCCACGAAGACGTTCGAGATAGCGCGGCCCTTCGATGGGCTGGCGCGAGATCAGACAGTTCGCCGTCAGGTCCCCGACCGACTCGATGGCCGTAATCAGATAAATCATGGCGATCGGCAGAAACACCGCCCATTCGAAATCGAAACCATATCGAAACGGGATGGGCAGACTGATCAAGGGCTGCGCTTCAAGCGCTGTAAAACCGGCCAGACCGGTCAGCCAGGCCACCGCCGTACCGATGATCAGCGCAATGGCAATGGCTGAAAGCCTCAGCCAGGGATGACGTGCCTGCCCCAGAATCACGATGATCAAAAGGGTCAGTGCGCCAACCCCCAGATAGCCGGGATCGCCGAAATTGTCGGCGCCCTCGCCCCCGCCCAGGCTTGCCATGCCTACCGGAATCAGACTCATGCCGATGATGGTAATCACGATACCGGTCACCAGCGGCGTAAAGATTCGACGCAGTTGATGGAGAAACCGGCTTAGAACGATCTCCACGAACGCACCGAAAAAGCAAAGGCCAAAGATCATGGCCAGCATGTCATCCGGGCTGCCACCACGCGACTTCACCATCAGCCCGGCCGCCGTGATCGCGCCCAGAAAGGAGAAACTGGTGCCCTGGACTCAGATCATGCCCGCCCCGATCCCCCACGGCCGTCGAGCCTGCAAAAAGGTGCCTACCCCCGAGACCATCAGCCCCATGCTGAGTAGATAGGGCAGCTGCTGATCGAGCCCGAGAATCCCGGCAATCACCAGCGTCGGCGTCACAATGGCGATAAAACAGGCCAGCACGTGCTGAACGGCGGCCAGAAGCGCCGCTCCCGGCGCTGGCCGGTCCTCGAGCGCATGGATCAGTTCATCCGGTGGGGAAGTCTGTGCGGTGGATTGCGGCATGGCCGGGGCACTCCTGAAGGCAATGAAACAGACCTTATGCAAGAGTCCGGCCAAACGCCTCAAAAGCTGACCAATTGGTCAGCCATAGCAGCTACCGGGCAGCGATCACATCACATTGGCACACTGCCACCCTCCCATTAATGCGCCATCAGGACGCATCAATGCACCAGAATAATGCACATTCTTCTGCAAACGATACGCCCGACGGCCGGCCTGCCGGGATCATTTCCAAAGTGCTCGCCCCACGTTAGTCTAAAAGTGTTACAGGGGCAGATTGCCCAATGACCTTCCAACAATAAAAGCGGGTAATGCCATGAATATCGTCATTATCGGGGCAGGCATGGGCGGCCTGACTGCCGCGCTCGCCCTGCAGTCACAGGGTCACCATGTCAGCGTCCATGATCGTGTCCGGGAACTGCGCCCGGCCGGTGCGGCCCTGTCGATCTGGTCCAACGGCGCCAGAATACTTCATCAGCTGGGGCTTGGGCCTGACATTGAGCAGGCCAGCGGCAACATGCAGGCCATGCGCTATTTCAGCCATGACGGCACGCTGCTGACCGGTTTCAGTCTGACCCCGCTCTATGATGCCGTTGGCCAGCCGGCCTGCCCGATCGCCCGTAGCGAGCTTCAGCGCCTGCTGCTGGAAGCCGTGGGACACGAACATGTCCATCTCGGAGAACACTGTCGTGACTTCAGCACGGATGCACAGGGCGTTACGGTGTATTTCGACAATGCCCCGACGCGCCGCGCCGACCTGCTGATCATCGCCGATGGCACTCACTCAAGACTCCGTGACCGCGTTGCAGGCAAAACCATTCAAAGGCGCTACTGCGGCTACGTGAATTGGAACGTTCGCGTCCCCGCCCGAGCCGATCTCGCCCCCCTGGACCATTGGGATCAATACATCGGCCATCACCAGCGTGTCTCGCTGATGCCGATGGGCAACGGTGGCAACGCCGATCATGAGCCTGAGTTCTACTGCTTTTTTGATGTGCCCCAGCCCCTTGAAGCCCTGGAGGAAAAGAGGGATGACAAGGCCGATCTGCGCCGCCATTTCGACGGCTGGGCGCCTGAGGTGACACGCCTGATCGAGCGATTCGACCCGGCCCTGATGGCACGGATACCGATTCACGATATTGATCCGCTCGACTCACTGGTGGGTGAGCGGGTTGCCCTGCTGGGCGATGCGGCTCATGCCATGGCGCCGGACCTGGGCCAGGGTGGCTGCCAGGCCATGGAAGATGCTTGGGTACTGGCCAACGCACTGGGCGAACATGACGATCTGGCCGCCGCGCTGGCAGCTTACGACCGCGCCCGCGTGGATCGCGTTGGTGACATCATTTTGCGCGCGCGCAAGCGGGCCGACATGACACATGGTCACGACCCGGTTGTGACCGACCAGTGGTACCAAGAGCTGGCCCGCGAGGATGGTCGCCACATCATGGCAGGCATGCAGAAAACCATCGAAGGCGGTCCGCTGACCTGACTTAGGCGCCGCTGCCGGGCGCACCCCGATCAGTCAGGCCACAGCCGGCGAGGACCATGTGGCAAAGGAAGTCACCAATGCGTCGTTCATCGTCGTCACTCAGCGCCTCGCGCCCGGTCAACGCCAGCACCTGCGCCTCATAGTCGGCATAGTGCTGAGTCGTCGACCAGATCAGAAAGATCAGCGCATGCGGATCAACGCGGGCATCCATCTGCCCGCGTTCGATCCAGCCTGAAAGAATGGCCGCACGTGCATCGACCCATGACCGCAGCGGGCCGCGCAGATAGTCCTGAAGCATCGGCGCGCCCTGCAATATTTCTCCCGCAAACAGACGCGATGCCTGTGGAGACTGCCGCACCAGGCAAAGCTTGGCCCGTATGAAGGCAGTCAGCACCTGCGCCGGTTCATCGTCGACATCGATTTCCTCGAGGAGATCGTTCCAGCGCGCCATGGTGCGCTCCAGCAGCGCCACATAAAGCCCGCGCTTGCTTTTGAAGTAATACAGCAGGTTGGCACGTGCCAGACCGGCCTTTTGTGCGATGTCACTCAGGCTGCCACCGCGATAGCCGTGGGCTGCGAAGACCTCTTCGGCCGCATCCAGAATGCGCGCCTGATTACGGGCCCGGACAGCACCAGCTCCGGAAGTGTTTGAAGCACTGACTGCCTGGCGTTTATTGGCCATCTTCGTCCCTTTGACGTCTCTCGAAAATCCTGCCGCCTTCCTGCATCAGCGCGATAGTGCCTCACGTCTCGCCAAGGGTCGAATCGACAAATGCGATATTTTCCTGAACAGTTGGTCAGGAAATTGCATGGTAACGATCAGCGATACCATGGAGGCTTTACAATGCTTACCCTGACTCTCAACGGACAGCGTCACTGTCTGAATGATCTGCCGGCAGCCACAACGGCACTGTCGCTGCTGCGCGGGCATCTCGGCGCCTGCGGCACCAAGGAAGGCTGTGCTTCCGGCGACTGTGGCGCCTGCACCATTGCCGTAGGGACCCGAAACGACCGGGGCGAGCTGCACTATCACAGCGCCAATGCCTGTATCCTGCCGGCCCATCAACTGCACGGATGCCATTTACTGACGGTGGAAGGGCTGGCCCGACGCGAAGCCCTTCATCCGGTACAGCAGGCTCTGGTCGAGCACCATGGCAGCCAGTGTGGCTTCTGCACGCCAGGCATCGTCATGTCACTGTTCTGTCTGGATGATGAGCGCCGTCGACAGGGAGTGAACGGCCCGCCGGACGATGACACCATTGATGCCGTACTTGGTGGCAACCTCTGTCGCTGTACCGGTTACCGGGCCATCCGTGAGGCGGCTCGCGCCATGCACACCCTGCCACGACCGGCGATGGATGATCCGGGCGAGCTGTCGCCGGTATCCGGCGCTCCCGCAAGCGGTTTTTACCGTCCCGAAAGCCGCAGCGCACTGGTCGAGATACTGACGCAGCATCCTCGGGCCCGTCTGATTGCCGGCGGCACTGATTTAATGCTCGAACACACCCTCGCACTCAAGCCGCTGCCAGAGCTGATTGACCTGTCAGGCGTTGCCGAGCTGGGCCACATTGATGAACAAAATGAGGGTTGGTGGATTGGTGCCGGCGTCACCTATCACCAGCTGGCACCGCTGCTGGCCGATCATTATCCGGCGTTTCATGCCCTGCTGGAGCGGCTCGGATCGCAGCAGATTCGTCATTGCGCCACCCTGGCCGGCAACCTCGCCAACGCCTCCCCCATCGGCGATACGCCGCCGATTCTCATGGCGCTCGGCGCTCGGCTGCGTCTCAACAGTACCCGGGGCATGCGCGAGCTACCCATCGATGAGTTCTTTACCGGCTACCGGTGTACCGCGCTGACCAAGGGCGAATATCTCGACGCCGTCTATCTGCCCCGCCTGCGTGACGGCGAGCAGCTATTGGCGTGGAAGGTCAGCAAACGCCGTGATGACGATATCTCTGCCGTGATGCTGGCCCTGCGGGCCGTGACCGACCAAAACGGACGGCTCAATGATGTTCGGATAGCGTGTGGCGGCATGGCAGCGACCTCACAGCGAGCTCGTCATGTCGAGGCTGCGCTGGAGGGACGGGTCTTCGATGGCGATGTTCTGGCCGATGCCTGCAAGGCCATCGCTGAGGACTTCTCGCCAATCGATGATGTCCGCGCCAGTCGCGAATATCGCCTCGCGGCTATCGCCGGACTGCTGGCCAGAGCCCGTCTTCGGCTAACGAGCCGCCACAATGCCATCCCCATGACGCTGGAGGAGATCTGATCATGCGCAAGCTGATTCAGCACGGCAGCTCGACGGCGTTGTCGGCCTGTGAGACGGTCCCGGGACACGACAGCGCCATTGGCCATGTCACCGGTCGGGCCGCCTACGTTGATGACCTGCCGGGGCCGGCGGATATGCATCATCTGGCGGTAGGGCTTTCACCGCATGCCAGTGCCCGAATACGGCACATGGACCTGAGCGAGGTACGGTGCCAGCCCGGGGTGATCGACGTCATCACCGCCGCCGAGATCCCGGGCCACAATGAAGTCGGCGCGGTCTATCCCGGCGACCCATTGCTGGCCGAAAACGAGGTGCGCTACGCGGGCCAGATGGTCTTTGCCGTGGTGGCCGACACGCTCTATCACGCTCGCTGCGCCGTGGCCCACGCCTGCATCGACTATCAGGTGATGACCCCGGCGCTGGACCCGGTTGCCTCGATCAAGGCCGGCCTAACCGTGCTGCCCGAGCATATGCACGAGCGTCCGCTGCCGGCGCCGGCACTCGATCGTGGGGCGGCCATGAGCGAGGATACCCAGACCAGCGGCAATGTGGATCGTGCCCTGCAGGAGGCACCCCATGTGCTGACCGGCGAACAGTGTATTGGCGGTCAGGAACATTTTTACCTTGAGGGGCAGATTGCTCAGGCCGAAAGGCTCGATGATGATGGGCTGCGGGTGCTGACCTCCAGTCAGCATCCCAGCGAAGTTCAGAAGCTGGTCGCCGAGGTGCTGGGCATCCCGCTTCATGGCATTGTCGCCGAGGTTCGTCGCATGGGCGGCGGATTTGGTGGCAAGGAGAGCCAGGCAGCCGCGCTGGGAGCGATGGCGGCGCTGGCCGCCCATCGCAACGGCTGTGCCATACGCTTTCGCCTGCCACGCGCCGATGACATGCAGGCCACCGGCAAGCGGCATCCGTTTTACAATCAATACCGGGTCGGCTTTGACGAGACCGGACGACTGATTGGTGCCGACATCACCCTGATCGGCAACTGCGGCCATTCGCCGGATCTCTCCGAGGGCGTGGTGGATCGCGCCATGTTTCACGCCGACAATGCCTATTACCTGGGCCATGCCCGCGTGACCGGCCATCGGGCCATGACCCATACCGCCTCCAATACGGCCTTTCGTGGCTTTGGCGGTCCACAGGGCATGATGCCGATCGAGGGGGCCATGGATGATATCGCGCGAACTCTGGGGCTCGATCCGCTGGACGTGCGAAAACGCAATCTCTATGACCTCGAGCGCTGCGAAACGCACTACGGCCAGCAGATCGATCAACCCCTGATCGGTGATCTGATCGAAACGCTGGAAGCCTCGAGCAACTATCGCGTGCGGCGAGACGAGATGGCCGCCTTCAACGCCGATAGCCCCGTCATCCGCAAGGGGCTGGCCCTGACCCCGGTCAAGTTCGGCATCTCCTTTACCGCCCGACATCTCAATCAGGCCGGCGCGCTGTTGATGATTTATACCGACGGCAGTGTGTTGATCAATCATGGCGGCACCGAAATGGGCCAGGGGCTGCATACCAAGGTCTGTCAGGTCGTGGCCCGAGAGCTGGGCATCGCCTACCACCGGGTGCGCATCAGTGCGACACGCACCGACAAGGTCCCCAACACCTCCCCGACAGCGGCGTCTTCGGGCGCCGATCTCAACGCCATGGCGGCTCGCAAGGCCGCCATTACGCTGCGCGAGCGTCTGGTGGATTTTGCATCGGAATGGCAGGCGCTGCCTCGCGAACAGCTGACCCTCACAGGCGATGGGCTGACGACCGGAACCGGGCACATCGAATGGTCCGAGCTGATCCAGCAGGCCTATCTGGCACGGGTACCGCTCTCGGCAACCGGTTTCTATGCGACTCCCGAGATTCACTACGACCGTCAGACCGGGCGCGGCCGGCCCTTTTATTACTATGCCTGGGGCGCCGCGGTCAGTGAGGTTCACGTGGATACGCTCACCGGCGAGTACCGGGTGGCACGGGTCGATATCCTTCACGATGTGGGGGACTCGCTCAATCCGGCCATTGATCGCGGCCAGATCGAAGGCGGCTTCATCCAGGGCATGGGCTGGCTGACCACCGAGGAGCTCAAATGGGACGACCAGGGCCATTTGCTGACCACGGGACCTGCCACCTACAAGATCCCGGCCTGTGGTGATGCCCCTCGCGACTTTAGGGTTGCCCTGCTGGAAGGCCACCCCAACTCGCAGGCGACGATTTACCGCTCCAAGGCGGTCGGAGAACCTCCACTGATGCTGGCCATTTCGGTATGGTCGGCCCTGCGTGACGCCATCGCCAGTCTTGCCGATGACCGCTCAAGCCCACGACTGGACACGCCGGCCACGCCGGAACGGGTTCTGATGGCCTGTCATGCAGCGCGCGCCGGGAACGTCCACGACGGCGGCGCAACGAGGGAGGAGATGCCTGATGTCATGTCGGAAAAATGAGCCCGAACGCCGCGCGCGCCGCTGGCATGAGGCGCTGACCGACTGCCAGCGCCGCGGTATCGCGCATGCCTGTGCCCAGATCGTGACCAGCGCCGGTTCGACGCCGCGTGAACCCGGCAGCCAGATGGTGATCACCGAAACAGAGCGCTTTGATACCCTGGGCGGAGGGCGCTTCGAGCAGGAAATCATCGAGATGGCGCAGCAGGCACTCGCACGCGGAGAATCGGGATGTCGACTCGAGAGCTTTTCACTCGGCGCCCGCTCGGGGCAGTGCTGCGGCGGTCATGTCGACGTACTGATCACTCTTTACCCCAGGCCCTGCATGCAGATTGCCCTGTTTGGCGCAGGCCATGTGGCGCAGGCGCTGGAGCCGCTACTGGGCGGGCTGGGCTGGCGCGTTGACTGGCTCGACACCCGATCCCCGGCGCTACTGGAAGTGACGGCGCATGCGCCCACCACGCACTGCCATTTCGGGATGACCATCGATGAACAGATGGCCCACCTGGCGCCCGGCAGTCACTGCCTGATCATGACCCACGATCACACGCTTGATGAAGCACTGCTGGCTGCGATCATAATGCGCCGCGATCAGGCGTCGCTGGGGCTGATCGGCTCCGAGAGCAAGCGGGCACGCTTTGTTCGTCGTCTGCGCCACAAGGGGGTCGACGAAACCGAGCTGAACGCCCTGCGCTGCCCGCTGGGCCATAGTGGCGGTGACAAGCGCCCGCAGGCCATTGCCATCGCCATTGCCGCCGAGCTGCTCACGCTGAATTCGACACCAGCGCCTCCCATACTGAGGGGACTGCCGCGGGAGGCCCTGACAAGGCTAGAGGCTGCCGTCAACGTTCGAGAAACCGGATAAGGTCGACCTTGCGTCTAGCTACCGCGATAGACGTTATAGCCCCAGGGAGTGATCAACAGCGGCACGTGGTAGCGTTGCCCATTGGCCAGGGTCACGGCAACCGGCACACGGTCCAGAAACGGCGAATCCACACCGCGCGCAAGGAAGTAGTCGCGCACGTGGAAATGCATCGTGTACAGCCCGCCCTCGCCGTTGTCCAAAAGCGGGGCATCCAGACGGCCATCCTGGTTGGTGACGCCATGGGCGCACGGTGTCGTGGCGCCATGAGCGAACAGATCAACGTGAAGGCCGGCTGCCGGCAGACCACCGTGCTGATCGAGAACATGGGTGCTCAGGGTTGTCATTGTCGTTACCGGGTCGTGGAGAAAACACAGCTATCGATATCCCCGAGCCTGCCAGGATTCATTGTTAAAGGAAAGCCCAATATGTCCGTTACGCTGGAAACCCTGAATCACATGCCCGAGGCGCAGTTCGTCTCGCAGCTGGAAGGGCTTTACGAACACTCCCCCTGGATTGTTCGAGCCATTGCCGAACAGCGTCCCTTCGCCAGCACTGATGCCCTGATCGATGCCGCTCAGGCCCATGTCCATCAGGCCGGCGTTCAGGCACAGCTGGAGCTGATTTGTGCCCACCCCGAACTGGGCGACCGCCAGCTTGCCCGCCTGACCCCGGCATCGCAGGCAGAGCAGCGCGGCGCCGGTCTGACAGAGGATAAAGCGCGCGTTGAGAGGTTACGCTCACTCAATGAGGCCTACCGACAGCGTCACGGCTTTCCCTTTGTGGTCGCCGTCGCCGGCCTCACTCCCGAGACCATCATTGCCATTCTGGAAAAGCGTTTACCGCGAGAACGTGATACCGAGATCACCGAGAGCCTGGTCCAGATCGGTCATATCGCTCGTCACCGCCTGACGAGCATGCTTGAGGCTTAACCGCAGTCAAAGGACTGGATCACACCCTGTTGATTGACGTTGATGTTCAGACGGTTCTCCCGGTAATCCATCGTCTTGATGGTATCGGGTGCCAGTACGCGAAACTGCTGAGCCTGGCTCTGATCAACGATCTGCTGGCGAACATTTTGATCGAGCGTCACACCGGTGAGGTCCTTCAGGCGATCGGCACCACAGGCCTTGCGGGCATCATCGGAGGACTGCGAGGGAGCGTCCGTCCCGGTCTGATCCTTCGAGGCCGTCGCGTCACTGCCACCGCCGAACCAGGCACAGCCGTTAAGCCCCAGAAACGTCGTGGTGACGAGCGCGGCAAGCAGGGCATGTTTCATGATGATCTCCGATCAGGGGTATCCAGGGCCTGCCCGGGCGCCGATAGCGGGGCCATGGCAGGCAGCGTAAGCGTTTTATCATCGGCAACATCGTGCATGAACGCCAGTCCCATTCGATAGAGCACGGTTTCCTGACGCTCGCTGCCCAGCAGGGAGAGGCCAACGGGCACACCGGCACGGGTCATGCCCATTGGCACCGTCAGTTCGGGAAAGCCGGTGGCGGAAGCGATGTAGCCCAGCGCAAACGGTTCTCTGGCCGTGCATTCATAGTCATCGTGCCTGCCGTCCGTCAGCGGCGGAGCCGGACAGGCTTCGGTGGGAAACACCAGGGCGTCCAGGTGATTGTCCGCCAGGAACTGCGCCAGATGCTCGCGAAGTTCGGGAAGACGCCGCGAGACCACCTCCAGATATTCCGGTGAGCCCTCCAGACGCTCATCCAGGCGATACTGCATGCCTCGAATCCGCCCGGGCGTGACCGGCGGATGATCGCCGGCGCGCTTGTTGAGCGCCTCGCACCGCTCCATGATCTCCTTGAGCGTATGGGGCTGATCCGCATCGAACTGACGCAGATACCGCTCCAGCTGGGGCTGAAATTCCGCCTGATGAACCGGCCCGACTGCCGTGGGCCAGAGATCAAGATAGTGTTTTTCGAGCGTGACCCTCACCGGTGTGGCGCCCAGCGTTTCAAGGCGCTTGAGTGCTTGGGCAAAGTGCGTCTCGATCTCGGCATTGCCCGCTTCACGATGCTCGATCACCCCCACGCGCAGCCCTTCAAGCGGTGTGGCAGTATCGGGCACAGTGATGGGGTCGAGGCCTTTCAGCGGAGCGTCGTCATCAAACCAGGTGGTATCGTCGGCTTCGTCACGCCCGGTCATGACGGACAGTACCCAGGCATTGCCCTGCACCGTACGCGTCATGGGCGCCGGCGTATCAAAGGACATCGCCAGAGGAATGATGCCGTCACGACTGACCCGGCCCAGCGTCGGTCGCATGGCCACAAGCCCTGCCGCGTGCGCCGGACCGCGCACGGAGCCTTCCGTATCGGTGCCAATGGCAAAGGGCGCAAAGCCCGCCGCCACAGCGGCGGCCGAACCGCTGCTGGAGCCCAGCACACTGCGATCCAGCCGCCAGGGATTGCGGGTAATGCCGCCCCGGGAGCTATAGCCCGGTTCACCATAGCTGGCGGCAAATTCAGTCATGTTGGTCTTGCCCAGCAAAATGGCTCCGGCCTGTTCCAGACGCTGAACCACATGAGCGCTGTCTTTGGGATAGGCATTCGCAAGCACCATGGAGCCGCCCGAGGAAGGCAGCCCCTTTACATCGACATTGTCCTTGATCACGAAGGGGATGCCATAAAGCGGGCCGTGCCCGCCCTCGTGACGATGGCGGTCCAGCTCGCGGGCACGAGCGATGGCTCCCGGCGCCAGATCCAGCATGGCATTGATGTGAGGTCCCTGATCATCCAGCGCCCCGATACGGGCCAGATAAAAGCGGGTTAACTGCTCGGAGGTCACTTCACCGCGATCGAGCATGTCACGCAGCTCGGGCAGGCTTTTGCGTTCAAGATGCAGGGACGGATCGTTTGAGGGCGATGCAACACCCCCACTATCCTCACCGGCACTGGCCGATGATGCCAGAATCACTCCCATCAGCATGCCGGAGGCCAGACGCCAACAGAGACGCCGGCTGAACCAGAGCCGAGACATCATGTGCTCCCCACGTGTCGAACACGTTTTGTTCAGGAAGCTCGCATCGTGCCCCTTCGCTGCTGACAGAATCAAGTCAGAGAGACAAGGCAGCCCCGTTCATGTTCGAGGCTGCGCACATCGGCAAAGACTCAGAAGCCGGCAATCGCGCACTCATCGGCGATCGCAAGCCATACGCCCGGTCCGGCCCCACGATGATCGGTCATTTCGATCAGTCCGTGTGCCTCCAGTGAGGCGGCGGCGCGGCGCACCAGGGCATGCGCCACATCAAACCGGCGGGACAGCCGGCCGCTGTCCAGCCTTGTCTGCCCGGCCTGCGCCCCCTCTTCCAGAGAGGCCAGCAGCAGCGCCTCCAGACCATCAAGCTCCGGATGGCGCTGCATCAGACGCTCCAGGTGCACGAGCTGATCACACGTCAGTGACTCTGGAGTCATCAGGCCAGACGCTGGCTTTTTTCAAGTCGAATGGCCACCGACTTGGAGTTGGGCGTATTGCTCTTGATGCCGACGCTATCCAGCGGAATCAGCGGGTTGGTCTCGGGATAGTAGGCCGCCGCACAGCCGTTGGGGGTATCGTATTCCACCACTCGAAAGCCATCGGCGCGGCGCTCGATACCATCCTCGGACTCACCAATCAGGTTGACCCAGTCATTTTTGGCCACCCCAAGGCGCGCCATGTCAGCCGAACTCATGAAGATCACCTGACGCGTGCCCTCAACCCCACGGTAGCGATCGTTATAGCCATAGATCGTGGTGTTGTACTGGTCGTGACTGCGCATGGTCTGCAGGGTGATCCAGCCTTCTCGACAAGCCAGTTTCTGATGCAGCACCGCCTCGGGCAGGGGTTCACTGCAGAAATTGGCAAGCCCTGTATCGGTGGGAAATTCACGCCGCGCGCCGGGGTTGCCCAGCCAGAAGCCACGCTCCTCACGCACACGCGTGTTGAAGTCTTCAAATCCCGGTAACACCGCCGCGACATGATCACGAATGCGATCGTAATCGCCGGCAAGCGCGTCCCAGTCCACCACGTCACTGCCCAGCAGTCTCTGCGCAATGCCCGTCAGGATGGCGATTTCGGAGCGCAGCTCTTTCGATGCCGGCTTGTGAATCCCGGCCGAGCCATGAACCATGCTCATCGAATCTTCCACGGTGATCAGCTGGGGCTTGCCATCGGCGCGGCGATCCACTTCGACCCGGCCGATGACCGGCAGAATCAGGGCGTCACGCCCGGTGACCAGATGACTGCGGTTGAGCTTGGTGCTCATGTGAACCGTCAGATCACAACGCGCCAGTGCCGCCTCGCAGACATGGGAATCGGAAGTAGCGCGGGCAAAGTTGCCGCCCAGCCCGATAAACACCCGACACTGCTCGTCACGCATGGCGCGAATGGCCGACACCGTGTCATGCCCGTGTTTGCGTGGCATCGGGACACCGTAAAAACCTTCCAGCGCATCCAGAAAGTCGCTGGAGGGCTTTTCATAGATGCCCATGGTGCGATCCCCCTGGACATTGGAGTGACCGCGCACCGGGCAGGTACCGGCACCCGGCTTGCCGATGTTGCCCCGAAGCAGCAGGAAATTGACGATCTCACGTACCGTGGCGACCGAATGCTCATGTTGGGTAATGCCCATCGCCCAGGCACAGATGGTGGCATTCGACTGAATGTAAACCTCTGCGGCACGGCTAATCTCTTCGCGGCTCAGGCCCGACTGCGCCTCGATCACTGCCCAGGGCGTGGCCTCCACCACCGCGCGCCAGGCCTCCAGCCCGTCGGTATGCTGCGCGATGAAGTCATGATCGAGCACGTTGCCGTCGCGGTCGTCGCGTTCAAACACGATCTTTGCCATGCCGCGAATGGCAGCCATGTCACCGCCCAGCGCCGGACACAGATAAAGCGAGCTGATGCGGCCGCTGCCCCCGGTGGCCATTTCCAGCTTGCGCTGCGGGTCGGCAAAGCGCTCGAGACCGCGCTCCTTTAGCGTGTTGAAGGCCACGACCTGACAGCCGTGATCGGCCGCCTCTCGCAGGGTGCCCAGCATGCGAGGATGGTTGGTGCCCGGGTTCTGCCCAAAGGTGAAAATGGCCTCGGCCTTCTCGAAATCTTCCAGCAGCACGCTGCCCTTGCCGATCCCGAGCGCCTCGACAAGCCCCGTCCCGCTGGCCTCATGGCACATGTTGGAGCAGTCCGGCAGATTGTTGGTGCCGTAAAGCCGTGCCAGCAGCTGAAAGATCCAGGCTGATTCGTTGCACGCCTTGCCCGAGGTGTAAAAAAGCGCCTGATCGGGATGATCCAGCGCCTTCAGGCGGTCGGCCACCAGCTGAAAGGCATCTTCCCAGCTGATCGATTCATAGTAATCGGTCTCCGGGTTGTAACGCATCGGCGAGGTCAGTCGGCCCTGGTCTTCGAGGCGATAGTCATCCCACGCCTTCATCTCGGTCACCGACCAGCGCTTGAAAAAACGCGGCGTGACCCGCTTGGCAGTGGTCTCCCAGGTGACGGCCTTGACGCCGTTTTCACAGAACTCGAACGATGAGGCATGCTCGGGATCGCCCCACGCACAGCCCGGACAGTCGAAGCCGTCAGGCTGGTTGAGTTTTAACAGCGCGCGAACGTTGGAAATCGGTGCACGGCTATGACGAAGGTGCCGACCGACGGAGATCAGCGCCCCCCAGCCAGCGGCCGGGTGGGTATATTCGAAAATGCGTTCCTTGGAGGAAATCACGGAGAACTCTTTATGGCAGACAATAGGTTATGGCAAACGATAGGGACAAAAGGGTCACGATAAAGGGGCGATCAGAGGGCCCGGGCGGGTCAGCGTCGAGGGGTCAACCGCTGCTGAGCAGGGTCAGGCGACGGCCTCGGTGACAGCAGATTAGATTCAGCGCACACAGCCTGGCGATGTCGACGGCCAGCGGCGAAGGATGGGAAAGCGTGGCCAGCGTCGGAATGCCGGCACGCACCGCCTTTTGAACCAGTTCAAGACTGCAGCGACTCGACAGCAGCACCATCGCAATCGGCCGGTTCTCGACCAGCGACGCACCGATCAGCTTGTCGAGGGCGTTGTGCCGACCGATATCGACACCACTGCCCAGCCACTGACCATCAACATCAAAGCCAAGCGCCATGTGAAGGCCTGGCTGACCATCCGCAGAGAGCTTCTCGAGCGCTTTTTCAAGCTGTGCAGGGACCGGCGGCCGGCTGGCGGGCAAACGCTGAAGTCCTTCCAGCATCTGCGCCTCTTCAGCGCTGCCGCAACGCCCACAACTCGAGGAGGCCGAGGTAACGCGACGACGCTCGCCCGCCAGCCGCTCAATATGGGCCGGCACACTCATGCGCACCCGCACGCCATGACGCAGTCGATCCGTGGTGATCTCACCGACCTGCGAGGCCCGCGTGATCATGCCCTCACTGAAGGCAAACCCTACTGCCCAGTGCTCGAGCGCTTCAGGCGTGGCCAGCACGGAGGCATAGGCGGTCTCGTTGAACGACAGGGTTACTGGCAGTTCGGAGGGGCCCTGGAGCTGCTCGTTGGGCGTTTGAGTAGCGTCCTCGTAATCAGAAAGCGACATGGCAGTACGGCTCCTCTGACGGACGGGTGTGCTGAAATACAGCCAACCCGGGCGGGGCATCGACGCCTGCAGGCCCCGATGTCTATTGACGAAAGTATAACGCCGCGCTCACGCATCACTCCAATGGAGCAGCAACATGAATTGATCGAGCGCGTCTATCAATTTTTCAGAAACGATCAATTCTTCGGTAACGGTCGGCTCCCTGAGAGCCATCGAGGCTTCAAAACCATCAGAGCGGCTACCCTGCGCCGCGATCCACCGACCCTGCGCCATCACATGGGCGCCTCGCCGGGCTCACGCAGCCACTCCAGCAACGCCTGCAAACGTCGCGACGGCGGCGCGCCAGCACGCCACAAAAGCCCGACCGGCGGATCCTCCCCGGTCGCCGGCAGCAGGCGGTGCACCAGGCCGGAGTGACGCAGGACCTCGGGTCCGTGCTGCTCGACGATTCCGACGCCGGCCCCCTGCCCCACCAGCCGCTCCAGTGCCGCCATGGATTCGGTCTCCAGCACAGGGGATAACGTCACGCCCTCGCGCCGGGCGTGAAGGTCGATGCGATGGCGGTGCTGCATGTCCGGCGTTAAAAGACACAGCGGGAAATTGCCAATATCTGCCCAGGCGGGCCTTTCAGGCAGGGTAAAGCAGTCCTCACGCGCCAGCAGGGCATAGCGCTCGGTATGGAGCCGGCGCGCCACGAAGGGTTCGGCCGCGGGGACATCGAGATAGCCCACCGCCACATCGATGTCGCCTTCCATCAGCGATTGCATCAACGGCAGTGTGGCGCGCTCCATGAGACGCAGCGTCAGGGCCGGATAATGCTCGCGCAGTGGCACGACCCAGCTGCTGACGGCATCCAGTGCCGAGGGGATCAGCCCCAGCCGCAGCAGACCGCTGGGCGGGCTTGAGGGGTCAAGCTCGGCATTGAGCTCATCGAGTGAGGCGAGAATGCGCCGGGCATGGCTGAGCACATGCTCGCCTTCCGGCGTCAGTCCCTCGAAGCGATGACCGCGAATGATCAGTGCACACCCAAGCTCTTCTTCCAGCTGCTTGAGCCGGGCCGAGAGCGTGGGCTGAGTGACGTTGCAGGCGGTCGCCGCACGCCCGAAATGGCGCTCGCGAGCCAGTGCGACCAGAAAACCGAGCTGTCGATGGTCCATATCAGGGCTGGCGCTTGACGCAGCGCACATCGATCCAGTCACGCGCCTGGGCCAGACTCTCCAGCTCGACCGTGGCCCGACTGACGTCCTGACCGCGCGAATAGGCATTGGGAATGGCGATCACATCAATGCCGGCAGCATGGGCAGCGTTCACGCCGTGACAGGTATCCTCGATCGCCACCGCTTGAGCCGCCTCGATACCACAAAGGGACAGCCCCTTGAGATAGCACTCCGGGTGTGGCTTGGAGTGCGTCACGTCGTTACGGGTCACGATGTGGTCAAAAAATCGCGTCAGGTCGTAGTGCTCAAGCGTCGGGGCGATTTCCTGGCGCCCGCTGCCGGTGATCAGCGCCATGGGCAAGCCTTGCTCGCGACACCATTCGAGCATCTCGAGGGCATGATCCATCAGCGCAATCGGGTCACGGGTGAAGCTTGCCACGGTGCGCTCGACCTTGCGATCGACCAGCGCCTTGGCCGAGATGGAAAGCCCGCGGGTTTGAATCAAGCGTTCGACCTCCTGGGTGACCGGCACGCCGGAACTTTCGCGTTTGTACTCTTCATCGTCGATGTGAGCCCCCATCTCACCGAGTATTTCGTTCCAGACCCGATGATGGGCACTTTCGGAATCGGCCAGCGTGCCGTCAAAATCGAACAGAACGGCGCAATATTTTCCGGTTGGCTGCATGCAGCGACTCCTGGTGTGGGTATGTCGACATGGTCCAGTAACCGGCGCCCTCTGACAACTGCAGGGCACCGGGTTCGTTGCTAGAATCATTCTCATTCACAGTTGAATGCCTGCCACGGAAGGTGTCGGCATCCCGGAGAGAGCTTGTCATGCATGATGCACTGTTCAATGAGCGATTGGCCCGCTTTGGTCCGGTCCTGACGCGACGACGTGAGGGCATGGACACGGTCATGCCGCTGCGACGGCTGCTGGAAGGGAACGTGCTGGAGGGGGTTCTGAAACGCTTCAGTGAACATCACGGCCCGTGCGAGCGTCGGGCACTCGCCACGCAGTGGTCAAAGCATTATCTAAGCCAGCTGATCATTCCCGTGACGGTCATCGAGCTCTGCCGGGACATTCATCTACCGACAAACATCGATGAGATGGGCGTGATACTGGCAGAGGACGGCACGCCTGAACGATTCGTGCTGCCCCATGAAGGGACCATCAGTCTGGATAACGGCTGCGCAAGATTTTGCCCGCTGATTGCTCGCCATCTCACACCGTTGATCGACACACTGGCGCGCCGGGTACATTTCTCGCCCCGCGTACTGTGGAGCAATGCCGCGGTCTATTTCGAATTCGCCGTCAACGAGCTCGACCGCCAGGGGCTGGCGAGTCCCTACGAGATCGACGGCGCGCGAGCCATGATGGCACTGCGCCAGCTGCCGGACCGCCAGCGCAATCCCTTCTATCGACCCGTGGACTATATCGACGTGGCTGACGACGACGGCGCCACCGAACCGTGGCGCTGTCGTCGCATGTGCTGCCTGCGCTATCTCGATGACACGCTCGGGCTATGCGGCAACTGCCCACGACTAAAAACCACCCGAGCGGACAATCACCAGGCTCAGGCCTGAGCGTTGTCCTGCTGTGAAGCGTCATCGGCGCTTTCACGACGAGCAACGCTTGCATCACGGCGTGAACGGAGCTCTTCTTCGTACATCTGTTCGATGACCTGTAACAGCCCGCCCAGAATCCACCAGACACCGAAGATGGCCAGCAGGAAGGCAACGGCGGCCATAAAGGGGTTATGGAAAATGGCATACAGCGCTGCTGCCGCGGCACAAAATACATAGCCGCCCACCGCACGACGCAGGGACTTATCCAGGCTCAGCCAGAAACCATTCTGGCTGTAGCCCACACCGCGACGCCAGAGAATGTCGGTCAACACATGGAAGGTGGCCGCGGCCGACACCAGCAGCAGCGCAAAGCTCACAATCTGGAAAATACCGAAGGCCGGGCTGGTAATCACGGCAAAAAGCCACAGGATGGGCAGTGACACGACTGCCCACATCACGATCGCTCGCTTGCGCAACGCTTGATTGTTCATTGTCCTCATGTCCTGTCTGGTCGATGTTGCGGGGTCCGACACGGTCTGTCCGACCGTCATGTCCTGCCTGTGACACCGGCGCCGGTGAGTTGGTTCATCGACGCGCGATCAGGCGCCTGAGTGCGCCGTTCACGGGCGAGCAGGCACACAGTGTGCCCTGGCGACCTGAACAACACCTTGCCGTTATGACGATTCGCGTCCCATTGGCGACCACGCCACCGGACCCGGATCGTCTTCCAGGTCAAAATGTGGCTCACCGCTCAGGTGATTGAGAATTACCGCCGAACGCCAGGCCATCAGCGACAGCTGTGGCTCGGCGATTCCGTAGCGGGTACGCCCGGCGTTGACCGCATAAAGCCGACTGTCTCCACCGCCCTGCCAGTCGAGCATGAAATGATCCCCCATGCTCGGCTCGCCGTGGGCGTCACGCTGGATGCGATCCAGCAGCGGCGCCATGCACTCGGGCAGACTGGACTCAAAGCCGGTGGCAAAGATGACCACGTCAGCATCGAATCGCTCCAGTCCGCCGGTCATGCCGTGTCGAGCGTCAAGCATAAAGCCATTGCCGACGCGCGTCATGTCAACGGCTTCACGATGCGGCAGCAGATGTGCCCAGCGCGGCTCGTTCATCACATCAAAACGGTGATAAAGCGTCTGATAAATCCCGCTCAGCGCCGCCGGTGTAATGCCGTCGCTGGCGTATTTCTGAGCGTTGACCTCGCGCCGGCGGACATCATCCTCAAGCCTTGCAAACTGTGAGGTATAGCCGGGCGTGAAGTATTCATTGGTGAAGGCAGTCTCATCGAGCGGCTGAAAGTTGCGCCGCCGCGAAAGCCAGTGCAATGACTTTGGCGGCCCCCAGTGCCCCCGCAGGGCGTTGATGAAGATATCTGCCCCACTCTGCCCGCCGCCGACAATCACCACGCGCTGATTGGTGAAATCGCGCGCATGCCAGGCGATCGATTCAGCGTGCAGGCAGCGCTCACTCTGGTGCTCGCGCGCAAAGGCCGGCAGCCAAGGCGTTTTGCCGCTGCCCAGACACAGATGCCGCGCCCGAAAGGCACGGGTATCGGTTCTGAGCTGAAAATGCTCACCGTCATGGTCGATTTCACGCACGCTGTGATCCAGCCAGACGTTATCGAGCCCTTCGGCGGCCCAGCGCAGGTAGTCGGAAAACTCGGCCCGGGAGACCGTGGAAAGCTCGGCGTTCAAAAAGCGATAAAATCGGCGATGCTGGACCAGATAGTTGAGAAACGACCAGCGACTGGTGGGGTCGATCGCCGTGACCAGATCCTTGAGAAAGCCGGTCTGCAGATGGGTGTCCGGCAGCATCATGCCTTCGTGCCAGACGTAGCGCTTTTGACGATCGAAAAATCGCGTCGAAAGCGTCGGCAGGCCATCGGCCAGCGCGGCAATGCTCAAGTTGAACGGACCGGCGCCGATGCCGGCCAGATCCAGAAGCTCGGGGGTATCAGCCATGGTGAACAGTGTCTCGGATAGCTACGCGCCCTGACGTGACAGCGCCGTCTCGCCCTGTTGGCGCAGCGAATCATCGTCACTCAGGCAGTGATAGAGCGGATTATCGATCAAATGATCCATGTCCGGCAGCATGCGGGCCGCCGAATGGTCATTGGCATGTAAAAACTTCGAACGATTGAGCCCAAGACGCAGAATACGCGGCTTGAACAGGCTGAACATGTCAAAGCGTTCTTCAAGCGCCTGGTTGCGGGCCATATAGGTCTCAAGCGCTTTCGCGCAAATCTGGTAAAACCGGGTTTCGCTGACGCCGACCTGTGCGGCCAGGGGCGCCACGAAACGCAAAAGCGTCACGAAATGCCCGGTCTGAAGGTCATGAATCAGTTTCTCCGGCGGTAGACGTACCGTCACATCGACCAGCTCGCGTGGCAGATCGTGTGCCTCGGGAAAGTCCTCATCGACCAGGCGCAGATCACCCTGGAAATCCTTGAGCGCCAGCCGGTGCGGCACGCCGTCCCGTAGAATCAGGGTTAGATTCTGCCCGTGGGCAATGATGATGATCCCGAACCGGCAGATCAGATGATACATCGGGATCAGCGTCGCCTCGAACATGCGTGAAAGCCACTGTTCGGCTTCCACCCCGGAGGCCTCGATATAAGCCGCCAGCCAAGCCCGACCGTCGGCGTCACACTGCATCAGCTCCGACATCAAAAGCGCCTGCTCACCTTCAGCAATTCGCGGTGCCAGCCCCTCTCGCCAGATCACGCCGCACAGCTCGCGAAAGCGATAGGGCGCCTCATCAAGTCGGCCGTATTGATCATGCTCGACCACGGCAGATGCCGGCTCGGCCAGAATCTCCAGTCCGGCGCGATGAAGCTCCTCGTCATCACGGGCGCGCGCCTGAAGCCAGTGTGAGGCCGCAGGGCCTGCCAGCATGTACTGTCCCGGAATGCCGCGATAGCTTGAGGTGTTCATGATGGTGATCGGCAGCTTCAGATCATAACGCCCCGGGCGGCTGGCATTGGTCAGCGTGCGCAGCGACTGCTGGGCCACGAAATGATCGCCAAAGGCGCCCAGCCAGGCCATGTCACCGCGCCCGATATCACCCACGTGCAGCATGGAGAGCATCCGCGCCCACTGCCAGGGGTGCACCGGCATCAGCGCAAAGGCCTCGGCCTTCTCCCCCAGTACGGCGCACTTGCCATCGCGCGCGGCCAGCAGCAGGCGACGCTGTTCTTCATCGAGCACGCTGTCCAGCAGCTCAGCCTCGTCAATGGCCATCCGGCTGCTTTTGAGGCGCTTGCGGCGCACCATCAGCCACTCGACCTGAAAGGGATGGGCGTATTCCGGCGCGTAACGCTCAAGGGACTGTACGCCCCAACCGCGCCGTCCCTTGTTGAACAAGAACTTGGGGTGCCCATCCAGCACGGCCTGGCGCTGTGGCTCGGCAAGTCTGATGGCCTCATCGGCACCAAGGCGCTGATGCACCTCGATCAGATAGCAATCGCCGCGCAGGGTGTTGTAAAGATCTTCCAGATGCTCCGCCAGCTGGGCATCGTTCATGCCCATGCCGGGCGCCAGCGCCAGCAGAAACTCGGCCGCCTCAGGCATCTCACTGGTATCTTTCGGCCCGCGCAGGCTGTCGACCTCGATCAGCAACTGTCCCCACAGATTGGCCTGCGCCTGAAAGTGCCAGCGCCCGCAGGCCCGACTTTCGGCCGATGTGCTGCGATCCTCCGGGGCGACCACCTCGATATCCAGCCGCCAGCCGCCCAAACCGTTTTTGGGCAGCAGCACCTGCTCATAGGCCAGCTCGCTGATCATTTTGGCGATCAATGCGCGATTGGCATGCGACCAGTGCCGACGGATGGCCTCCTCGGCATCAATGGTGGCCAGCATCGGGGGCAGAATCGATGAACCGGATTCGGCTGACATCACATCACCTGTCCAAAGAAGTGATAGCGGGTGCCCATGACCAGCATGGCCCGCTTGTCGGGCAGATCGAATTCGCGCAGGCTGAAAAGCCCCATCCGCTCGAGATGCCGAAAGATACGTTCGTTGCCGGCGTCAGGCTCCAGTACGACACGATCGGTACGCGGCTCGCTCAGATAGGCGTAGTGCTCAAGCCCGGTCAACCAGGCATCCACAAACCGTGCGCCACGATAGTTTTCTTCCCCCACCAGCACGTGCAGGCCGCGATCAAAGGCCTGCCAGTCGTAATATTCGCCCAGCACATCCTCGGGCGCCCAGTAGAGTTCGAAATATCCGAACGCCTCGCCGTCCAGCTCGCCGATCAGCGATAGCCGATGTGGCTCGGCCAGTCGATGATCCAGCCATTCGGAAAACGCTTCACGCGGCTTGTTCTGCTGCCAGAAGCGGGATACCCGCTCGCACTGCATCCACTGATGAAGACGATCAAGATCGCGCTCGGCGTCGCAGAGGCGCAGGGTCAGATGCTGTTCCAGTCGTGGATCGAAGCGCTCATACACCACGCCCCGGGGCTTGATCGGACGCCATGGCCGTCCCAGCTCGATCTCGAAGGGCTGAGCAGCGTAGTCGGATTTAAGCCAGTGCCACGGGCGCTGGTAGAAACTCTCGCGCAGCACTCGCGGGGCGCCCAGCGCCTGGCACAGCGGGTACCAGTGAGGATCGGCGCGCCAGGCCTCATCAAGGATCAGTAGACGACATGCCGGATGGGTCGCAAAGTGGTGATCAATGGCTTCCAGAAGCATCAGTGTCTGCGAAGGCGCCAGCCTCTCGCTGGCAGACAGGTCATCACGGCTGGACATGGTGATTTCTCGCGGTATCAGGGTCATGGGTCAGGACGCGCCGGCCTCAATCGACAGTGGATGGGATCGACAGGGGATTGGGCATGTCCAGATAGATTTTTGCCGGGTCATCCAGCGTGGATTCGTTGATGCCGGACAGATAGCAGAAGAAATTGCTTTTGACCTCCAGCGTGTTCGAGTCCAGTAGATGATCAAGCAGCGTGGTATCCCCGTTGCCGGCGCGCTCACGCAGCGCGGTCAGATGATCGCGCAGGTGCGATACCAGCACGGCCTCATCGATCAGGTCCGCCTCGGCCAGAGCAGCCGTGACCGCAAGGGTCGAATTGACGATGACGTAATAGGGAAAATAGCGCGTGAGCATGTCCGCCGTGATGCGGTGGTCCTGGCTGACGCGCTCGCCGGGATGGCGTGCCATGAAATGTTCCGTGACGCCGCTGCCCTGGCAGTCGCGATAGTCCACCCCCACCGGTCGCTCATCCTCAAGGCGCACCACAATGTTTTGCTGATGGGCCAGCAGCACAATGCCCTCCTCGACCACCAGACGGATCAGCGGTGACAGCACCCGCCTGCAGAAGGCATCAAACCATTCAAGCGCGGCGTCACGCTCGCCGAGATTTTCCCGTACTGCCAACCGTCGGACCCCATTGGCCAGCAGCGTCTGTCCGGGCTCCCCCAGCGGCTGGGTCAGAGTGGCCAACACATTGCTGGTGGCATCAGACGCTGGAATACGGTTTTCACGCAGCAGCGCCAGGCTGGCTTCATCGATCTCGCCGTCGTCATTTTTGAAGCCAAGCCAGGCCGGCTCCTGCATCAGATAAAAGTGCTCGCGAATGTCAGGGCTGACATCGGGCCACCAGCGGTCCAGACGCAGCCCACGCATGACCTCATTGCCGTGCAGTACGCGCAGGGAATTGGTCAGCCGCGCCGACAGCGACCCCTTGACCATCCATTCTGCCTGTGGGCAGTAAAGCGAGCGATGCGATGAGGTGGGATACCAGCGGCGCACGCTCTGATCCCCCTCCTCACCCAGTACGATCAGCTCACCGGCGTTGATCATGGTCGCGACATCGTCGCGCTGCTGAAGAAATCGTGACTGCCAGGGATGCATCGGCAGGGCGCTGAAGCCCACCGGCAACCGCTCGGCCAGCGTTTCGGGCAAGAGATCGTGCATCATGGCCGCGGCCGCGGTCTCACGACTGCTGTCGCCTACCGCCCGTGCCGGCGAGACGCCCCACCAGACCAGGGCGAAGGATGCCCGATGTTCCGGGGTATGGTCCCGCGCCTGCTCGGCATCAAAGGGCGCCTGAGATTTGGGCGCCGGGTGAAAATCATGACCGACCAACAGCCCCTGCTCGGCCTCGAGAAACCCGAGCGGCCCATGACAGAGATGCTCGAGATCATCGCGCCCGGCAAGCGCTGCCGCGATGGTGTCGCGACTGCCCATGACGCTTTTCAGGAAAGTGTCACGGCGTGCGTCGTCCAGCGTGCCCACTAGTGAATGCTCCCGCAGCCACGGGCTTTCAAGCAGCGCTTCGACGGCCTGTTCAAGGGAGATGGCCTGACGCTCATCCCCCCGGGCGCGGATCACCGGCAGCTCGATGCGACAGCGCCCCGAGAGGCTTCGATGCTTGAGATGAAGGCGTAGACAGGTATCGCGCGCGGCCGTCAGGGGAATCACGGCAGTGTCGTCGCTGCCATCATTCTCCAGCCACCAGTGTGTGGTTTCGCGCAGCAGCGCGTTGAAAAAACTGGTCGCCGCCAGCCGATCGGCCCACTCGGTGCTGGCGGGGGGCGTTGGGTGGCGAGAAAGGTCCTGCATCGAGCACTCCTGTCAGGGTCATATTGACCGGCATCTTCTGGCGTGAAAGCAAGCATAGTCGATCGCGTAAAAGCCTGCGCCGGGCCTTTGGACCCGTTGGGACACGTTATTGGCCAATACAAATGATTTTGATAATGCTTCTCATTTGAGCTATGGTAACCCCCTGTTATCGCACCGATCCAAGCCTTCCGGTGTCCGTCCACTGACAACGCGACTTGTCAGGAGTCAACGTGAACCAGCCATTTTCTTCCCGACTCCCCCTGGAGCATGCCCCCCATGGGCTGCTTGAAGGACTCAAGCCGGGCGACGCCTTTTTCTCATCACCGGTCACGACCCTGCTTGGGCGTGGCGCAGCGCATGAGTGTCAGACCGCTGATGCCCGACCGCAAACGCTCGACGACGCGGCGCGCGCATTGTTTGATACCGCGAAACAGCAGGGGCACCCCGACCCGATCATCATGGGTCTGATTCCATTTGATCACGCTGACAGCGCCCGCCTTTTCATTCCAGAGGAGCTATTGCGTGAAGCCCCCGGGACGTTTGAGCAGTACCCACCCGGCGTACCGCTTGAGACCCCGACCAGAACCATCACTCCCGAGCCGGCTCCGGGACATTACCGCCAGGCCGTAGAGCGCGCCCTGACGCTTTTTGACACCACCGCACTCGACAAGGTGGTGCTGGCCCGGTCACTGCGCGCCCGAATCGAGGCGCCGGTGGATGCCCAGGCCCTGTTAAAACGGCTGGTCAGCATCAATCCACAGGGCTACAACTTCGCCCTGCCAACCGGCGAACGTGAGAGTCTGGTCGGCGCAAGCCCGGAGCTTCTGATTCGCCGCGAAGGCCATCGAGTGATTGCCAATCCGCTGGCAGGCTCCATTGCGCGTCATCGCGACCCGGCCGAGGATCAGCGCCGCGCCGAGAGCCTGCGCGTCTCTGAAAAGGACCTGCGCGAGCACGCCCTGGTGGTGGAGGCCATCGTTGCTGCCCTGCGCCCCCTGTGCCACACGCTGGAGGTCCCGGAAGGGCCGGAAGTGATTGCCACCGATCGCATGTGGCATCTTTCCACCACGCTTGAAGGCGAGCTGGCCGACCCCGGCATGACGTCGCTGGCTGTTGCCGCAGCGCTGCATCCCACCCCTGCCGTCTGCGGCGCGCCCTGGCAGGACGCCCATCAGGCCATCAAGGCGCTGGAAGGTTTCGAGCGCGGCTATTTCACTGGTCTGGTGGGCTGGTGTGACGCCACGGGCGACGGCGAGTGGGCCATTACCATACGCTGCGCCGAGCTGGCCCCGGATCACGTGCGAGTGTTTGCCGGCGCCGGCGTGGTGCCAGGTTCCAGCCCGCAAGGCGAACTGGAAGAGACGGCAGCCAAGATGCGGACCATGCTCGATGCCATGGGCCTTGATTACGAAGACGACGCCACGAACACGACTGCCTGACCATGACCAACCCGATATCGGCGCCGTTACAGCGCGCCACGCTTGACGACATCATCGAACGCTGCCCGGACTATCCGGTTGAACGCCAGCGTCTTTACCGCGAAAAAGGCTGCTGGATCGATGAAACCTTCGGCGCCATGCTGCGCCGCCTGGCCGCTGAACACGGCCCGCGCGAAGCGCTGGTCGAGGGTGAGCTGCGCCTGAGCTACACCGACCTTGACCGGCGTGTCGATGCCTTTGCCCGCGGCCTGCGCCGGGTGGGCATCGAGCGCGGCGACCGGGTCGTCATCCAGCTGCCCAACCGTCATGAATTCGTGGTGGCCTGCTTTGCGCTCTTTCGTCTTGGCGCGCTGCCGATCTTTGCCCTCCCGGCGCATCGCCGCTTTGAAATCGAGCATTTTTGTCGCGCGGCCACGGCAAGGGCGCTGTTGATCTGCGATCGCGACGCCGGCTTTGACTACCGCAGCATGGCCCGTGAGGTGCGCACAACGGTGCCCACGCTTGAGCAGGTGATCGTGTGTGGCGAGGCCGAAGAGTTCACGGCATTTGATGACCTCCTTGAGCACGAAGGCGAGCCGGTCGAAGACGTGCCGAGCGCCCACGACCTGGCCTTTTTCCAGCTCTCCGGCGGCACCACCGGCGTACCCAAGCTGATCCCGCGGCGCCATGACGACTATCACTACAGCCTGCGCGAGAGCAATCGCGCCTGCGCGGTAACGCTTGATACGATCTATCTGGTGGCGCTGCCGATTGCGCACAATTTCCCCATGAGTTCGCCGGGCTTTCTGGGCGTGCTGCTCGGCGGTGGCCGGCTGGTCATCGCCCCACGCCCCAGCCCGGACGAGTGCTTTGCCCTGATCGAGCGCGAGCGGGTCACCATGACCTCGCTGGTGCCGCCGCTGGCCATGCTGTGGCTCGACAGTGCCCCGCATGCTCAGGCGGACCTGTCGAGTCTCGACATCCTGCAGGTGGGCGGAGCAAAGCTGGTGAGCGAGGCCGCGCGCCGCGTGGCCCCGGCACTGGGCTGTCGGCTGCAGCAGGTGTTCGGCATGGCCGAGGGGCTGGTCAACTATACCGGCCTTGATGACCCGATCGAGCTGATCAACACCACTCAGGGTCAGCCGATGTCACCGCTTGATGAGGTGCTGGTGGTCGATGACGACGATCAGCCGATTCCACCGGGCGGCGTGGGCCATCTGATCACGCGCGGCCCCTATACCATTCCGGGCTATTTCGTGGCGCCGGCCGAAGGCGATGAGCCTGAAGGTACTCACAACCAGCGCGCCTTCACCAGGGATGGGTTTTATCGCACCGGCGATCGCGTCCAGAGGACACCGGATGGCTATTTGATTGTCGAAGGACGTGACAAGGATCAGATCAACCGCGGTGGCGAGAAGGTCGCCGCCGAGGAAGTCGAAAACCAGCTGCTGGCTCACGACAGCGTTCATGACGTGGCCGTGGTTGCCATGCCCGACCCTTATCTGGGCGAGCGTGTCTGCGCCTTTGTGGTGCCACGCGGCGAGACCCCGAAGCCGATGGTGCTGGCGCGATTTCTGCGCGACCGCGGCCTTGCACATTACAAGGTACCCGAACGCTTTGAATTTCTTGAAGCCTTCCCCCAGACCGGAGTGGGCAAGATCAGCAAAAAGGCGTTGCGCCAGACGCTCAAGGCACACTGGTTCGCCGAGGGCAAACCCGAGAGCAAGTAGTAGCCACGGACTGCGGCGCTGAAAGATTACAGGAGAAGTCACATGGCCATTCCCGCCATCGCAAGCTATTCACTGCCCACGACAGCCGAGCTGCCCGACAACCGGGTCAACTGGCAGATCGAGCCGTCACGCGCGGTACTGCTGATTCACGACATGCAGCGCTACTTTCTGGCCAAGTATGACGTGAGCGCAACCCCCATTCCCGAGGTAATCCGTCATCTGGCGGCTTTGATCAAAACTGCCCGCGCGGCAGGCGTACCGGTAGTCTATACCGCTCAGCCGACCGATCAGCCTGACAGCGACCGTGCCCTGCTCAATGATTTCTGGGGGCCGGGGCTGCCGGCGCATCCCGAGCAGTATCCGATATTAGACGAGCTGGCCCCTCAGGACGGAGACGTGGTGCTGACCAAATGGCGCTACAGCGCCTTTCAACGCAGCGATCTGCGCCAGCGCATGTCCGACTGGGGGCGTGATCAGCTGATCATTGGCGGGGTCTATGCCCACATCGGTTGCATGGCCACGGCGCTGGAAGGCTTCATGCAGGACGTGCAGTGTTTCATGCTCACCGACGGCGTGGCAGATTTCTCCCGCGAGCGTCACGACATGGCGCTTGAATACGTGGCCGGGCGCTGCGGCGTGGTCACCACCAGCGCTCACGCCCTTGCCGCACTCGAGTCCGGCCAGGGCAATCAGCAGGCCGAAGGTGCCATGACGCAGGCCGCGCTGACCGAGCGGGTCGCGACACTGGCCGGTGTCAGTGCCGAGGAGATTCCTGCCGATGACAACCTGCTTTTCTACGGGCTGGACTCGATGCGCATGATGACGTTCGTCGAGGAGCTGCGCCGGGAAGGCTTTGATGTCAGCTTCATGGATCTGGTCGAAGCGCCGACCATTATCGATTGGGTGGCGCTGCTCAACCGTCAGGGAGTGAGTGCATGAGCGCTACTGAAACGATCCCGCCTCAAGCCACTGCGCAGACAGCGCCGCCAAAGGGCAAGAAGCGCCCGCCCATGCTTTTGGAAGTGGTGCGCCGAGAAGTCGTTACCGAGCACATGATCCGTATCGTGCTCGGAGGTGAGGCGCTGGAAGGCTTTCCCGCCCATCGCGGTGGCGGCCACATCAAGATTTTTCTCCCGCTTGAGCACCAGCGTGCACCGGTACTGCCGCAGCTGACCGAGGCCGGCGTGGTCTGGCCGGCGGCACAGGAGAAGCCGATTACCCGCACCTACAGCGTGCGCCATTTCGACGTTGAGCGTCGCGAGCTGAGCGTGGATTTCGTGGCCCATGGCGACGAAGGCCCCGCCTCGCGCTGGGCGCTGGCTGCCCAACCGGGAGACCTGATCGGTATCAGCGGCCCGGGTGGCCCTGACCCGCTGCTCCCACCGGCCGACTGGTCACTGATTGCCGGTGACATGACGGCCCTGCCGGCCATCAGCGCACTGCTCGAAGACATGAGCGAAGACGCACGCGGCGTGGTGTTCATTGAAGTGGAGAGTCCCTCCGAGCGCCAGACGCTGCATCATCCGTCAGGCGTTGACGTGCACTGGCTCTACCGCGGCGAGATTCCATCATGTCTGTCCACACTGCAGATCGATGCGGTGCGTGCCATGGATTTCCCCGAATCCGGCAGCGTCTCGGCCTGGGTCGGCGGCGAGAACTCGGCCGTGCTCTCCCTTCGCGAGCATCTGATGGGCATTCGCGGCCTGACCAAACGTGAGCTTTACGCGGTGCCCTACTGGCGCCACTGCTGGAACGAGGAACGCTATCACCAGGAGCGTCATCGCATCATGGATGAGCTCAAATGAGCGGTGAGTTTAAAGGCGAACACATTGTCATCACCGGCGCCGCGCGCGGCATCGGCGCCACGCTGGCACGTGATCTGCTTGAGGAAGGGGCAAGTGTCGCCCTGCTGGACAGCCTTGCAGACCCCCTGAAGGAGACGGCGGCGCAGCTTGGGCGTGCCTTTGGCACCGAGCGGGTCAGCACCCATGTTGTCGATGTCAGCGATTCAGGTGCCGTGGATACCGCCATCGCCGACATCGAGGCCCACGCGCCCATCACGCGTCTGGCGCATGTGGCCGGCGTTTTGCAGATGGGTCGCGTGACAGAGCTGACCGATGCCCAGTGGCTGCATGCGTTGAACGTCAATACCACCGGCGTTTTCAACGTCACCCGCGCCGTGGCCCGGCGAATGGCCGAGCGACAGCAGGGGGCCATCGTGGTAGTCGGCTCCAACGCCGCCGATACGCCGCGCCAGGCCATGGGCGCCTACTGCGCCTCCAAGGCCGCCACGCATCAGCTGGTGCGCTGCCTGGGTCTGGAAATGGCCGAATACAACGTGCGCTGCAACATCGTCTCGCCCGGCTCCACGGATACCGACATGCAGCGCGGCATGTGGGTCGATGACAGCGGTCGCGATAACGTGATTCGCGGCTCGCTGGAAGGCTGGAAGCTTGGCATTCCGCTCCGGCGCATTGCCGAACCCGAAGACGTTAGCGAGGCGATCCGCTTTTTGCTGTCCGACCGCGCCCGCCACATTACCCTGCATGACATGCGCATCGACGGGGGTGCCACGCTGGGCATTCGATAAGACGCCTGAAGCTGACGCACATTAAAAAACCCGGCCATGAGCCGGGTTTTTTAATGCGGTACGTCCTGAACAAGCCGCGCCGGCATGGCCGACGCCGAATCGATCAGAAGTCGTAGCGCAGCGAGGCCACCACGCTGGCTGGCGCGCCATACATGTTGAAGGTGTTCAGGCCACCCACACGCTCGTAATACTTCTTGTCGAGAATGTTGTTGAAGTTGAGCTGACCCGACAGGCTTTGAGTGAAGTCGTAGCCGACCATGGCATCGACCACCGCATAGCCCGGCGCTTCCACATCCGAACTCGAACTGAAACCGTCCATCGCCGTCACGCCACCGCCGATGCGGAAACCATCCAGCGCTCCGCCCTCAAAGCCATACTGGGTCCAGAGATTGATCATGTTACGCGGCATCAGCAGGAACAGGCCATCGCCCTGCGTTGTGGATTCACGCTCGATCTCGGTATCCATGTAGGTATAGCCGGCGATCACGTCCCACTGATCGGTGATGCTACCGGTCAGCTCAAGCTCGGCCCCCTGAATTCGGGTCTTGCCCAGTGCCACGGCATCATTGGTATCGCCACTGGCCGTCGCGGCTCCACGGTTCTTGTCATACATCCTAAAGGCCGTCAGGCGGGCGTTCAGATCACCGTTGAAGTAGCTGCCCTTCACACCCGCTTCATACTGCTCACCCTTGCGCGGCTTGAGCAGCTCATTGTTGGCATCGGTCGAGGTCTGCGGCTTGAACACCTGTGAATAGCTGGCATACAGCGAATGGTGATCATCCAGATCGTAGACCAGGCCGCCGTAGGGCGTGAAGCGCGAGCTGTCGCTACGCGAGTCGGAGGTGCTGTCATCCAGCTCGTCCACATTGGCATGCTGGCGATAGTTGCTGATCCGGCCGCCGGCGATCAACGCCAGATCCTGAACCGGGCGGAAGGTCAGCTTGGAGTAAAGGCCATACTCCTCGAGCGTGTTGCGCTCATCGCTATAGTTGTTGGTCCCGGCAACGCCGGCACGCGCATCACCCAGGACATCGGTATAAGGCACACTGGCGGGTGAAAAGTCGCTGACATTGATACCCCGAAACCCTGGCAGCGCGCCGTAACGGCCCTGCTCCTGTTCGGTTTCAAAGCGTTTATAGTCGGTGCCCACCACGAATTCACTGGTATTGCCCAGCGCCTCGAAGGGCTGACTATAGCTGGCGTCCAGTGCAACCGACTGTTCATCGGCCTTGCCGCCCAGTCCCATCAGCGTGGCGTTGCCGTTCTCATCGACACCGGCTGCGGGCCCACCGGCACCGAAGGCGTAGTTGTAATCGGCGTTGCGGTTGGAGTAACGCCCGGCCAGACGACCGTAGGCGCCGTTATCAAAGCGATGGGTCAGCTCGGCAATCCAGTCGTTGGACTGACTGGTAAAGCTGTTCCAGTCGGCTCCAAAGAGTTTGGAACGACGATATTCGCGCAGGCTGCCATCGCGGTTGGCCGGCAGACCATTGTTGACGTTGATGTCCTTGCTCTGGCGCAAAAAGGCGAGCGACAGCGTGGTGTCCTCGTCCAGATCGGCATCCAGCGCGCCATAGAAGTTGTTGCGCTCGTTATCGTTGTGATCGACAAAGCCGTTGGTGTCGCTGTTGTCGATCACCAGACGACCGCGCACGCTGCCATCGGCATTGATCGGGCCGGAGAGGTCGGTTTCGATATAACGCTGATCCCAGCTGCCGTAGCGGCCGGTCACATGGCCCTGAAAATCGTAGGTTGGGCGCTTGCGAACCAGATTGACGATGCCGCCCATTTCGCTGGTGCTGTTAAAGAGCCCGGAGGGGCCACGCATGATCTCGACCCGATCAACGGCTGAAAGCGTGGGAACTGAACCAGTAATGCTGGACATCGGTGAGGGTAGGCCATCGATGCTGTACTCATCGTACTCATAGCCGCGCGAGTAGATCGAGGAGCGGCCATCATCGTTGGAGAGCACGCGAACGCCGGGGGTACGTTTGGCCATCTGGTCGAGCGTGTCGAAGTTTTGATCCTCGATCGCCTCGCGGGTCACCACACTGATCGACTGGGGAATGTCACGCAGGGCGGCCGGCGTTTTGGTGCCGACGGTGGCGGCATCCACGCCATAACCGCCGGTCTGCTCGGAGGGAAGCATGTCATAGAGCCGGTTGCCTTCCACGGTGATCGTATCAAGACGCGAGCCGTCACCGCCGGAGGCCGTGGCGGTGGTCGTGGTGACCGTCGTGGTCGCCGCACCGCTGTCTCCCTGCGGCTCGGCCGCCCATACGCCTCCGGCCACCGGCAGCAATACGGCGCCGGCCAGAAACGAGGTCAGATAGCGTACTTCACCTGCACCGGGATAGAACTTCCCCGTTTGATTCATGACTGTTCCCCTGACTGTTATAGATCACTGCCGCATTTTTGATCGGCGCAAAATCCCGCGCTCAGGCGTACGAAGGCGTTATCCGAGCGACGTCACATTAAGTTTAATGATAAGGATTATCAAGTGTATGTTTATATCATTTGAACTTGAGCACATTATCGCTGTCACGGTGCTTCGATTAGACAGTGGAAACCGGCAGCCAGGGAGGCTATCGAGGCAGAAAACAGGCAGCGCAGGAGATAAAAGGCAGGAGGGAATACAACGGGCAGGAGGCATTGCGCCCCTGCCCGGGAAACATGATCAGTTGGCAGCGTCCTGAATGGACTCACCACCTTCTTCGATGTCCTGACCTGCACCACCGACAGTGTTACAGGCTGACAGCGCGGCTGCGGAAAAGAGGGCAATCAGCATCATGCTCATCCATTTTTTCATGTCACAACTCCTTGTAGATCGGGTGATATGGGTGCCCTCGTCCAGAGTAGATGGACTCGTCATTGCGTTCCCATGACATGAGCCTGGCATTTTTTGCGCCGGTTTGCATTTTCACCATCGATCGCCTCCAATGCCCTGATCTTCCTGATCCTTTATCGCTTACGGAGCTTCAACATGGCCTTTGCGCTACATGAAAGACTGGCCGCGGACACGCTGCTGGTGGCCTCGCTCGAACTTTGCGAGCTGCGTTTGATGAACGACACCCGCTTTGTCTGGGCGCTATTGATACCGCAGCGAGAGGGCATTCGTGAAAGTTTCGAGCTGCCGACATCCGAGCGAGCACAGCTCTGGCAAGAAGTTGATCAGCTGGGCGCGTTCATGATGCGCCACACAGGCGCCGACAAGATCAACATCGGTGCGCTGGGCAACATGGTGCCTCAGCTGCATGTGCATGTGATCGCGCGCTCACAGGGTGATGACGCCTGGCCTGGGCCGGTCTGGGGATCAGGTCAGGCACAGCCGCTGGAAGAAGAGACCCGCCAGACGCGCCTGGCACTGCTGCAGCGTTTCGCTGATGAGTTTAAAGGCGGCTGACTCAGGGCGTCACGGTGGCCGGTGCTGACAGCGGCCCTTCGCCGAGACGCTCGGCAATGGCAGTGGTCAGCCGATCAAAGTCTCCCACACCCAGCGCCGCATTGCCCTGCCAGCCCTGGAGCTGAAGTTCGCTCCCCCTCAAAGCGCCTTTCACATGGGCCTCGACGCGCCACTCCGGGCGGGACGCGTATCTGGCACGAAGTTCACCGAGCGCGTGATCGCCGTAAACGATGACGAAGCCGCGCTCGGCCAGTGTCGCCATGGTGGCCTGCAGGACCTGATCGGGCGGTGCGTTGAAGTGCTGCAGACGCTCGGGTGGCGGCAGCGATGAGGTCGTGGCACAGGCAGCGAGAGACCCCATCAGTGCCAGCGTGAAAAGAGCACGCGTGATGTGTCGCACGCCGCGTTTGTATCCGGGAATCATGAGCCTTCTCCCGAGTTCGCCAGCGCCTGATTGATGGCCGCATGCGTCTGCTGACAGAAGGGTTGTGGAGAAGCCGGGCGAGCATCGATAACGAAACCATCCGGCGACACGACCGTCACACTGCGCACCGCCAGATAGCGCTGCCCATCGGCACTGACCGATACGCGCTCAACGCTATAGGGGTCCGAGCGAAAGACATTGAAGGGATCTCCAAATCCCACCCCCAGCATGCCCCCTCTACGGTGGCCGCCAAACCATCCCATACTGCTGCCCCGCCACTGGCGAGTCGCCCCCAGCCCCGGCTGGCGCGTGATGCGCTCGGCACTGACCAGTCCCAGCTCGACATCGCTGGCGCGGACTTCATAGCCCTGGGCTTCAAGCGCAGCGGCAATGGCGCCAACCTGCGCCAGACGCGTGCCGCCGTAAGTGGCGTAGCACGACTCAGGCAGTGACTGAGCCTGAACATCCAGCGGCCGAGTCGAGGACAGGGAGCTACAGCCTGTCAGCACAAGGCTCAGCAATGACAGGGTCATGAACGACTGAATGGATGGCATGGCGTGCATCCCCGGTGAAATATCCCTGACACCCAAAGGTGATCCCATGGGAAGACATACGGTCCCTACCCTGCCTAGACAGTAGAGTGAATATGAAACGCCCGCAATATGACGTTCAGGGGGCAGCAGGGTCAGCGGCCGCCATGCCCCGGCAATGGCATTTTGCCTGAGCCATTCGACACCCGGAGCGGTATGTGTAAAGAGAAGACACTGGCTGGATACCGGCAACGGGCCTGGAATTCGAAAAATTATAAGTTAGCCTTATCGGTCCAACCATAAACAAGGATGTACGCTTATGGCTGATGACGCCAATCCGCCTACCGTTGCCAAACTGAACCCGCCCGTTTTTTATACCTCTGCCGGCATTATCGTTGCCTTTGTCATCTTTGCCGTCGTGGCCCCAGAGCTTGCCGGCAGCGCCTTTGGCCAGGCCCAGAGCTGGGTGATCGATACCTTTGGCTGGTTCTATCTGCTTGCCATGGGGGTGTATCTCATCTTCGCCCTCTATCTGGCCATGTCACGCCACGGTCAGGTCCGACTGGGGCCGGATCACAGTGAACCCGAATACAGCTATAGCTCGTGGTTTGCGATGCTGTTTGCCGCCGGTATGGGTATCGGCATCATGTACTACGGGGTCGCCGAGCCGGTGACGCACTACATGAACCCACCCACCGGCGAGGGCAGCACGCCAGCGGCCGCCAGGCAGGCCATGGAGATCACCTTCTTTCACTGGGGGCTTCACCCCTGGGGCGTTTATGCCGTCGTGGCACTGGCACTGGCCTATTTCAGCTTTCGCCATAACCTGCCGCTGCGCCTGAGCTCCGCACTTTATCCACTGATCGGCAAGCGCATTCATGGCCCGATCGGTTACGCCGTCGATATCTTTGCCGTCTTTGGCACCATGTTCGGTCTGGCAACCTCGCTGGGCCTGGGCGTCATGCAGATCAGTTCGGGACTCAACTTCCTGTTCGGCTTTCCCGACACGCTGATGAGCCAGATCATCCTGATTGCCGCCATCACGGGGGCCGCGACCTGCTCGGTGTCTCTGGGACTGGATGGCGGGGTCAAGCGCCTGTCGGAAATGAACCTGTGGCTGGTCTTTGTGCTGCTGCTGTTTGTGATCGTGGTCGGTCCGACACTGTTCAGCTTTCAGTCGCTGGCGCAGAACGTGGGCTCCTACTTTTCCGGCGTGGTGGATCGTACCTTTAACATCTACGCCTATCTGGGCGATGAAGACGCCAATACCTGGCTGGGCAACTGGACGCTGTTTTACTGGGGCTGGTGGATTGCCTGGTCGCCCTTTGTCGGCATGTTTGTCGCACGCGTGTCTCGTGGCCGCCGCATTCGCGAATTTGTTCTGGGCGTGCTGTTTGTGCCGGCCGGCTTTAATTTCATCTGGATGACCTTTTTCGGCGATGGCGCCATCCACATGATCGCCACCGAAGGGCTGAGCCAGCTGTCAGACGCCGTCAATCAAAGCAGTTCGATCGCGCTGTTCGAGTTCCTGAACCTGCTGCCGATGTCGTCAGTGACCTCAACGATTGCCGTGCTGCTGGTGGCCACCTTCTTTGTGACCTCGGCCGACTCGGGCTCGCTGGTCATGGATCTTCTGACCTCAAAGGACGGTGACGAATCCCCGGTGCTTCAGCGTATCTTCTGGGCCGTCAGCTCCGGCGTGGTCGCCGTTGCCCTGCTGATTGCCGGTGGCCTGCAGGCCCTTCAGGCCGCTGCCCTGCTGGCCGCGCTGCCCTTCTCGGTCATTTTAATGGTGATCTGCTATGGGCTGCTCAAGGCGCTCAGGGTCGAGGCCGTCAAGCAGGACAGCCTGCGCCATTTGATGAACACACCGGGCAACGTCTCTAGAGTGGCGGCCGGCAACACACCCGGCAAGACCGACTACTGGCAGACGCGTCTGCAAACGCTGGTAACCTCGCCGCGCAGGCAGCAGGTCTCGACGTTTTTGCATGACACCGCCGAGGTGGCCATGAAGGAGGTCGGCGAGGAGTTTGAAAAACAGTCGCTTGATATCAGGATCACCGAAGAGGATGACCGCTGCTATCTGCGCGTGGACCACGGCGAGGAGAACGACTTCGTCTATGGCGTGCGTATTCGCCGCTACGCTGCGCCCTCCTTTGCCATGAGCGGCATGCGACGTCATGACAGCTCGAAGGACAACAACGACTATCGCGCCGAAGTCTTCCTGCGCGAAGGCGGGCAGAAATACAACATCATGGGCTATACGAAACAGCAGGTGATCGGTGACATTCTCGATCAGTATGAAAAACACCTGCATTTCCTGCATATCATGCGCTAGTTCTGGTCCCTTCCAACCTGGCCCGCCTCGGTGCGGGCCTTTTCATGTCATGGCGACAGGCGCTATTGGCCGTTATCAGGCGTGCCGGGTATGCTCATGGCTCACTGTCTCGAACGGAATGCCTGCATGCATATTCTGATTGCCCCCGACAGCTTCAAGGATGCCCTGGGCGCTACGGACGCCGCCAACGCCATCGCCGAAGGCGTTCGCCAGGCGGCACCGAATGCCGACTGGACACTTTGTCCGCTGGGCGATGGCGGCGAAGGCACGCTGGAAGCCCTGCTGACCGCCAGTGGGGCCGAAGCGCGCAGTCTTGAGGTTCATGACGCCCTGAACCGTCCTCGCATGGCGCAGTGGGGCTGGATCGAGGCACGCCGAACCGCCATCGTCGAACTGGCGGAGGCCAGCGGTCTGCAGCATCTGACGCAGGAAGAGCGCGACGCCCTGCATACCACCACCCGGGGCGTGGGCGAGCTGATTCATGCCACCCTCGAAGCCGGGGCCGAGCACCTGATTCTGACACTGGGCGGCAGCGCCACCAATGACGGCGGTGCCGGCATGATGAGCGCACTGGGCGTGCGTTTTCTGGACAACAACGACCAACCCCTCGAGCCCGGCGGCGCCGCTCTGGCCGGGCTTTCCCGCATCGACCTTTCAGGGATCGACCCGCGCCTTTCGCAGCTGACGGTCGAGGCCGCCGTGGATGTGAATAACCCGTTATGCGGCGATCAGGGCGCCAGCGCCATTTTCGGGCCGCAAAAGGGCGCAACAAAAGATCAGGTGGGTCAGCTTGATCACGCACTGGCAAGGCTTGCCGACATCACTGTTGATGCGACCGGACGGGATCATCGTGACAGCGCAGGGGCCGGCGCCGCCGGTGGCATGGGCTTTGCCGCACTGGCCTTTTTGAACGCCACGCTGCGCCCGGGCATTGAGCTGGTCATGGAACAGGTCGGCTTTGAAAAGACGCTGGAACATACCGACCTGGTCATCACCGGCGAGGGCCGGCTGGATGGCCAGAGCCTGTCCGGCAAGACCCCGATTGGCGTTTCGCGCGCGGCCCGCCGCATGGGCGTGCCCTGCGTGGTACTGGCCGGCAAGCTGGACAGTGGCTGGGAGAAGGCGCTCGAAGAAGGGGTAACCGCCGCGTTTGCGCTGGCCGACGGCCCGATGGCACTGGAAGAAGCGCTTGAGCGCACGCCCGAGCTTTTAAGTGCGCGCAGCGCCTCGATCGTTCGACTGTTCCAGCATGGGCGCTGAACATTTAATCGATGCCTGACCCACTCGATCCTTATCAAGGCTCAGTCTTCGTCAAAGCGTAGCGTCTCGCGGTCACTGCCGGGCGTTGAAAGCGCACCATGACGCTCGGCCTGCTGTGACGCCTGTGCGTCACGGCCCGAGCGGGCACTCTCGCTGACGCTCTCGGGCCAGGGCTTGCGATTGCGAACACCCAGCGCGTTGAGCCGGCCGGCCTGAGCAATCAGGCTGCCCTGGCCGTCACGCAGGCGGTTCATCGCCTGACGATGGCTACCGGCGGCACGCTCCAGGTGCGTGCCCACTTCCTCCATGCTGGTCACGAAGCCGTGGCATTTCTCCAGCAGTTTTTCGGCACGCGCGACAATGTCGCGTGCGTTGTCGTTCTGGCGTTCCAGCCGCCAGAGGCCGGCCACCGTGCGCAGACTGGCCAGCAGCGTGGAAGGCGTCACCAGCACGACATGGCGATCAAAGGCTTCATGAAAGAGGCGGTCATCATGCTCGAACACCGCGGCAAAGGCGGGTTCGATGGGCATGAACAAAAACACCATGTCCGGTGCGTTGAGCCCCGGCAGGCGCGCGTAGCCCTTGTCGGACAGTGTCTCGATGTGGCTGCGTACCGAACGCAAGTGTCGGCGCATGGCCTGCTCGCGAGCCGCGTCGTTTTCGGCCGCCACCACTTCGCTCCAGGCGGTCAGCGACACCTTTGCATCGATGATCAGATGACGCGACTCGGGCAGATAGATCACGGCATCCGGGCGTGATCGACCCTGGTCATGGGTCAGCACGACTTCGCGCTCATACTCGATGCCCTGTCGCAGCCCGGAGCGCTCCAGCACCCGCTCAAGAATCAGCTCGCCCCAGTTGCCCTGCGACTTGCTGTCGCCCTTGAGGGCCCGGGTCAGATTGCTGGCGTCCTCACTCATCTGACGATTCAGCCCGGCCAGAGACTCCAGCTGGGTGGAAAGCTGGGTGCGCCCCTGCTGCTGCTCGCCGTGCAGGGTTTCAAGGCGGGCCCGAAACTGCTCGATCTGTTCGCTTACCGGCGTCATCAGGGCGCTGACGCTTTCCCGGGAGTGGCGGGAAAACTGCTGCTGACGCTCATCAAAGATACGCCCGGCCAGGCGCTCGAACTCATGGGTCAGCTCCTGACGCGCGCTGCCCAGAAGGCTCAGGCGCTCTTCGAAATGAGCCGTATCCCGCTGCTTTTCCACTTCCAGCCGCGTCGTACGCTCACGGTAATCCGATAGCGCATCGTTGACCTCGGCCAGCCGATGTTCACGCTGTGACAGCTGAGCCCGAAGCTCCTGAGTATGGGTCTGCTCCCGCTCGAGCAGGGCCTCACGCTCGGCCAGCATGCGCTCGGTATCGCCAACCTGCTCACGCAGACGCTCAAGTTCCTCCTCAAGCGTTTCCACCAGCGTGCGCTGGTGCTGGCCACGCCGCCACAGGGCAATGAGTGCGGCAACAGCCAGTGCCGTCACTGCAAAAGAGATCAGCACAGCACTATTCATGGCAGGTCACTATTCATGACAAACGAACTTCCAGCGAGACAGGACAACATCAACGAGACGTCAGCTTAACCGAGCCCGGGGGGCCGTGCACCCGTGAGACAGGGGCTTGATTAGCGTCAGCTGCATGCAGGATGGCGAAGCGGCGTCTACCCTTGAGTGACGATTTTCATAGCGGCCTAATCATGATCAGGCCCTGCTTCAAAAATCAGCGTCTCAAGGAGGTAACCTTTCGATGGAAACGATTCAACTCCCCAACAGTGATCTCAGGCCTTCTCGCATTGCACTCGGCACCTGGGCCATTGGTGGCTGGAAATGGGGCGGCACCGACGAAAAGCAGTCCATTGCGACCGTCCAGAGTGCCGTCGAGCGCGGCATTACCTGCATCGATACTGCCGCGGTCTATGGCTTTGGCGAATCCGAGCGCCTGGTCGGCAAGGCGCTCAAGGAAGGCGGCATTCGTGACAAGGCGGTGCTGGCGACCAAGTGTGGCCTGAACTGGAACGAAGACGGCCCCTATCGCGATGCCAGCCGTGGACGCATCGAGCAGGAAATCAACGACAGCCTCAAGCGACTGCAGACCGACTATATCGATCTTTATCAGCTGCACTGGCCGGACCCGACCGTTGAACTCGAGGAAGCCGCCACCGTACTGCGTGAACTGAAGGACAGCGGCAAGATCCGGGCTGTGGGGGTCTCTAACTTCTCGGTCGAACAGATGCGTGCTTTCCAGGAGATCTGCCCGCTCTCCACCATGCAGCCGCCCTACAACCTGTTTGAACGCGAGATCGAGCACGACATCCTGCCGGCCATTCGCGAAGACGGTGTGGGCACTCTGACCTATGGCGCCCTGTGCCGAGGCCTGCTCTCCGGCAAGATGAACCGCGACACCACCTTCAATGGTGATGATCTGCGCAACAGCGACCCGAAATTCCAGTCGCCGCGGTTTGAGCAGTACATCAGCGCGGTCGAAAAGCTCGATGCCTATGCCCAGGAGCACTATAACAAACGTGTTCTGCATCTGGCCCTGCGCTGGCTGCTCGATCAGCCCGGCGTCTCGGTGGCGCTGTGGGGTGCCCGTCGCCCGGACCAGCTCGACCCGGCCAACGAGGTCATGGGCTGGTCACTCGATGACAAGGCCATGCGTGACATCGATGCCATTCTCTCGGAGTGCATCACTGACCCGGTCGGGCCGGAGTTCATGGCGCCGCCGACGAGGAACGAGGCGTAAGGCGACATGAAGGTGTTGCTGGACAGGATGGCGCCGCCGAAGAGGAACGAGACGTCATCCTGTTCGGGCTGTCGGTGAGCAGCGACTCGCCGGCGACCTGTCTAAAAGATGTTCTGGACCTGGTCCATGACAGAAAACTGCCCATCACCACGGCAGTGCAGGCAGTACCCTTGAAATGCCTTTTCATCGACCGCAAGTCATTTAAAGGCACATATTGAAACCACCAAAGGATTGGGGGAGAAACATGAGTCAGGATCTAATGGGCGTTCGCGTCGCGATTATGGCTACCGACGGCTTTGAAGAGTCGGAGCTGGCCGTACCCAGGGCCACGCTGACCGCCGAGGGCATCGAAGTACACATTGTCGCCCCCGAACGCGGCACGATTCGTGCCTGGGCCGAAACCCAATGGGGTGAGGACTATCCCGTCGACAAGAGCCTCGATGAAGTCAGCTCGCACGACTACCACGCGCTGGTACTGCCGGGCGGCGTCCTCAACCCGGATAACCTGCGCACCAATGAGAAGGCGCTGACCTTCGCCCGCGATTTCTTCAAGGAAGGCAAGCCGGTAGCCGCCATCTGCCACGCGGCCTGGACACTGATCAACGCAGGCGTGGTCGAGGGTCGCCGCATGACTTCGGTTCCGTCGCTTCGCAAGGATCTGGAAAATGCCGGCGCGAAGTGGGAAGACAGTGAGGTCGTCTGCGATAGCGCTCTTGTCACCAGCCGTCTGCCGAAGGATCTGGATGCCTTTTGCAGCAAGCTGATCGAAGAGATTCATGAAGGCCGTCATCGCAAGCAGCACGCGTAAGACGCCACCGATATCTACCCTCCAATGTCCAGGATAAGGAGTGTTCTGACATGAGCGAACTAAAAGGTACCAAGGTTGCCATTCTGGCCACCGACGGTTTTGAAGAGTCCGAGCTTTCCTCGCCGAAAAAGGCACTGGAAGCGCAAAGCATTGAAGTGCACGTCGTGTCACTGAAGAAAGACGGCATCAAGGCCTGGGCGGAAACCGACTGGGGCGATAAGTATCCGGTCGACAAGGTGCTCGATGAAGTCAGCGCCGACGATTATGATGCACTGATGCTGCCGGGTGGTCATTTCAATCCGGATACCCTACGCACCAGCGAACCGGCACTGAGTTTCGTGCGCGATTTCTTCAAGGCCGGCAAGCCGGTAGGCGCGATCTGCCACGCTCCATGGATTCTGATCAGCGCCGAGGTGGTCGACGGTCGACGCATGACGTCCGTCCCCACCATTGCGCAGGATCTGAAAAACGCCGGCGCCCAGTGGGAAGACAGCGAAGTGGTCTGTGACAGCGCGCTGGTCACCAGCCGCACGCCAAAGGATCTCAACGCCTTCAACAACAAGTTGATTGAAGAGATCAAGGAAGGGCGTCACCGCAACCAGCACGCCTGATATCGCCATTTCGTGTGTGATACGCACGAAGGGTTGATCGCGGCCGGCATCTCTTGTGAGATGCCGGTTTTTTTGTATGTGATCATGGACAGGGACAACGCCGGAGCGTCTCTGTCGCAATGGCATCATGATCCCACAGGATTCGGAGGTATCACCTGAGGTCGGGGTCGATGCAACCAATTGTTCAGGTGCCCATCAAAAAGGCAGGAACCACGTGACAGGAAGTCCTTGATGCATATTGTTTTACTGGCACTGGCGCTGATTCTGGTGGCCGCCGGCAGCGGCATACTGGCACGCTTTGTCCCACGCATTCCCCTGCCCATTTTGCAGATCGCGATAGGCGCCCTGCTGG